>CAYMQZ010000063.1:0-13925 GCA_964392705.1 uncultured Gemmatimonadota bacterium | reverse complement strand
GGCGGGGCATCGGCGTCATCCTGGACTGGGTCCCCTCCCACTTCCCCTCGGACGAGCACGGGCTCGGCTACTTCGACGGCACCCACCTGTACGAGCACGCCGACCCGCGACGGGGTTACCACCCGGACTGGAAGAGCCTGATCTTCAACTACGGCCGGCACGAAGTCCGCAGCTTCCTGGTCTCGAGCGCCCTGTTCTGGCTGGACCGCTATCACGCCGACGGGCTGCGCGTCGACGCGGTGGCCTCGATGCTGTACCTGGACTACTCGCGGGCCGAAGGCGAGTGGATCCCGAACGTGTACGGCGGGCGCGAGGACCTGGATGCGATCGCCTTCCTCCGACGCCTGAACGACGCGATCCATCGGGAGCACCCCGGGGCGTTCACGGTGGCCGAGGAGTCCACCGCCTGGCCGAAGGTCTCGAGACCCGTCGAGGAGGGCGGTCTCGGCTTCGACTACAAGTGGGACATGGGGTGGATGCACGACACCCTGCAGTACATGAAGGAGGATCCGGTCCACCGGAAGTACCATCACGACCGGCTCACCTTCCGTCTCCTGTACGCGTTCAGCGAGAACTTCGTGCTGCCGCTCTCGCACGACGAGGTCGTGCACGGGAAGGGGTCGCTGCTCGGCAAGATGCCGGGGGACGAGTGGCGACGCTTCGCCAACCTGCGCCTGCTGTTGGGCTACATGTGGTGCCAGGCGGGGAAGAAGCTCCTCTTCATGGGGGGCGAGATCGCCCAGGAACGCGAGTGGGACCACGACGGTAGCCTCGATTGGGACCTGCTCGAGCGCGAGCGGCACGCCGGGGTGCGGCGCCTCGTCGCCGACCTCAACCGGATCTACCGGGAGCGTCCCGCCCTGCACCGGCACGACTGCGACCCGGAAGGCTTCGAGTGGGTGGTCGCCGACGACCCCGAGGGCAGCGTCGTGGCCTTCCTGCGCCGCGGAGGGGAACGGGAGACGCTCCTGGCCGTGCTGAACGCGACGCCGGTGGTGCGGCACGACTACCGGGTCGGCGTCCCGGTCGGCGGGAGCTGGAGCGAGGTGCTGAACAGCGACGCCGAGGCCTACGGGGGAAGCGGCGTGGGGAACGGCGACCGGGTGGACGCCGCGGCGGAGCCCGCGCACGGCCGGCCGCACTCGCTTCGCCTCACCCTCCCGCCCCTGGCCGTGATCCTGCTCGCCCCGGGGGACGAGGGATGAGCGACCGGGCGCGCAGTGCCCGGGGCGGCCCCGCGGATCGCCGCGCGCGCCGGACCGGCGGATGAGCCGCTACGTCTGCGTCCACGGCCACTTCTACCAGCCCCCGCGCGAGAACCCCTGGCTGGAGGCGATCCAGCGTCAGGAGTCGGCCGCCCCCTACCACGACTGGAACGAGCGCGTGGCGGCCGAGGCGTACGCGCCGAACGCCGCGGCCCGGATCCTGGACGAGCGGGACCGGATCCTGGGGCTCGTCAACAACTACGAGCGCATCAGCTTCGACGTCGGTCCGACCTTGATGAGCTGGCTGGAGACCGAATCGCCCGAGGTGTACCGGGCGATCCTGAAGGCGGACTCGCGCGGCGCGGAGCGGAACGAGGGACACGGGCCGGCGATCGCGCAGGCGTACGGGCACGCGATCCTCCCGCTCTCGAACGACCGGGACCGGCGGACCCAGGTGGTCTGGGGCATCCGGGAGTTCGAGGCCCGCTTCGGCCGGCGCCCCGAGGGCATGTGGCTTCCCGAGACGGCGGTCGACCTGGCCAGCCTGGACGCGCTGGCGGCCGAGGGGATCCGGTACACGATCCTGGCCCCCCACCAGGCGGCCCGCTGGCGGCCGCTCGGCGGCGGGGACGAGGCGTGGCGCCCCGGCGGCGAGGCCGGCCTGGACCCGCGGCGGGCCTACCTGCAGCGCCTTCCCTCGGGCCGCGAGATCGCCCTCTTCTTCTACGACGGCCCCCTGGCGCGCGGCGTGGCCTTCGAGGGGCTGCTGCGCGACGGCGCCCGGTTCGCCGATGGCATCGTGGAGCGCTTCGACCCTTCCCGGGACGCGCCCCAGCTCGTCCATCTGGCCACGGACGGGGAGACGTTCGGCCACCACCACCGGCACGGCGAGATGGCGCTGGCGTTCGCCCTGGACCGCCTACGAGGCATGGAGGAAGTCCGGCTCGTGACGTTCGGCCGCTTCCTGGAGCTCCACCCCCCGGCTCACGAGGTGGAGATCGTCGAGAACAGCTCCTGGAGCTGCGCCCACGGGGTCGAGCGGTGGCGGGCGGACTGCGGGTGCCATACCGGCGGGGAGCCGGGCTGGGACCAGCGCTGGCGCGAGCCGCTGCGGGCCGCGCTCGACGCCCTCCGGGGGGAGATAGATCCCGCGTGGGAGGAGGAGGCCGGGCGGTGGCTCGCCGACCCGTGGAGCGCGCGGGACGCCTACGTGGAGGTGATCCTCGACCGCTCGCCG
Organism: uncultured Gemmatimonadota bacterium; assembly: GCA_964392705.1. Taxonomy (GTDB): domain Bacteria; phylum Gemmatimonadota; class Gemmatimonadetes; order Palauibacterales; family Palauibacteraceae; genus CAYMQZ01. The sequence continues at coordinate 11,483 of CAYMQZ010000063.1, read as the reverse complement.
GCCAGCGTCGAGCGGTTCCTGGCGGAGCATGCCAGGGAGCCGCTTCCACCGGCGCGACGGGTGGAGGCGCTGGAGCTGCTGGAGCTCCAGCGGCACGCGCTGCTCATGTATACGAGCTGCGGCTGGTTCTTTCACGACCTGGCCGGAATCGAGACGGTGCAGGTGCTGTGGTACGCGGCGCGCGCCGTCGAGCTGGCCGAGAGGCGGCTCGGTTTGCGCGTCGAGGAGCCGTTCGTGGATCGCCTGGCGGCCGCCCGGAGCAACCGGGCGGAGCTCGGCGACGGGCGGGCGGTCTGGGAACGGCTGGTGCGGCCGGCACGGGTGGACCTGACGCGCGCCTGCGTGAATCACGCGGTGCGCGCCCTGGTCGAGGGAGAGGACGGATCGGAGGAGGCCGGGCCGCGTCGGCTGTACGCCTTCCTGGTGGAGGAGCGAGCCACGGAGCGTCACGAGACGGGGAGGGCCGCGCTGCGGACCGCGGTCGTGCGGCTGAGCTCCCGGATCACCGGCGAAGCCGGGGACTTCCTGTGCGCGGCCCTGCACCTGGGTGAGCACTCCGTCGTGGCGGGGGCGCGTCCGGCCGCCCTCGGGTCGGAGCCCGCGGCCTCTCTCCGGGACGTCACGGAGTCGCTCCGCGACCCGTTCGCGGGTGGCGACTTCGCGGAGGCGATCCGGCGTCTGGGCACGGATTTCGGGCCGGACACCTACTCCCTGGCCGATCTGCTGCGGGACGAGCAGGTGCGCATCGTCGACCGCCTGCTTCGCGACACGCTGGAGGATGCCGAGGCCGTCTACGAGCGCCTGTACGAACGCCACGCGCCGCTGATGCGGTTCGTGGGGGGGTTGGGCGCTCCGCAGCCTGCGGCGCTGGAGCTGGCGGGCGCCTTCGTGCTCGAGCGCAAGCTCCGCCGGGAGCTGGAAGAGGAGGTGCCCGATCTCGAGGCCGTCGGGACGCTGATCGAGGAAGCCGGGGAGCGAGGCGTCGAGCTCGCGACTCCCGAGCTCCAGGTCGCCTTCCGCTCCGCCTGCCTGCGGCTGGCCCGCCGGGTGGAGCGGACGCCGCGGGATCCCGAGCCTCTCCGCGCCCTGCACCGCGCGGTCGAGCTGGCGAAGGGCCTCCCGATCAGGCCGGAGCTGTGGGAGGTGCAGAACGCCTACTGGGGCCTTCTCGGCTCGGCGTACCCGGAGAGCGCCGAGCGGGCCGAGGACGAGGCCGCGTCCGAGTGGGTCCGGCTGTTTCTGGAGCTGGGACGCCTGCTCGGCTTCGCCGAGGAGGCGATCACGCCTCCGGGCCCTCCTCCGAAGCCGGTAGCCACTCCACCAGCCGGTTCGTGGCGTTGAGGAGCGAGAGGGCGGTCGTCTCCGCCAGGGTCCGGCGACCCACGGGCACGCACCCCAGCAACCGCTGGGCGGACCCCGCGGCCGTGCGCACGCAGGTGAGCACGACCGTCTCGTCGAAGGCGTGGATGCGCTTGACGCCGACCAGCTCGAACAGGTCCGAACGCTCGATCGCCTCCGCCAGGGCCCGCAACGTCGTCTCCGCCACGATGCGCAGGACCATGGCCTCGTCGCCCACGGCGTGGGCCTCGGCGACGTGCTCCTCTCCGCCCAGCTCGAGGACCACCCGCACCCGGGCGCGGGAGCCGGGCTCGCGTCGAAGGTCGGCCTCCACGAAGCGGGGCCGCCCGAGGCGCTCCGAACGAATCGAGTCGGTCATGGGGTGGAAGGTACGCGTCGGACCCTGTCCAAAAAACGATCCGCGGCGTCGGCTCCCCGCCCGGACGGTGGCGCCTCCGCGACGGCGGGCGCGCGGCGGGCCGACGTGAGCCTGCATACGGCCTTCGTGGAGCGGGACGCGCCGCTGGAGATCGGGGCGGAGGTCCGGCTCGACGCCGAGGAGTCGCGCCACCTGCAGGCCGTCCGGGCGACCGCCGGCGATCGGATCCTGGCCACGGACGGGGAGGGTGGGCTGTGGCTGGCTCGGGTCGCCAGCCCGGGGCCGCGGGAGGCGACGTGCACGCTGATCGAGACCCGCGAGCCGCTCCCCGACCTCCCGGTCGAGCTGGCGTTCGGCGTGGCGAGCAAGGAGCGAACCCTGTGGCTGGTGGAGAAGGCCGTCGAGCTCGGGGCGCGGAGCCTCCAGCCGGTCGAGTTCGAGCGCTCGCGGTCGGTGGCGGACGGCGCGCGCTCGGCGGGCTTCTGGCGGAAGGCGCGCCGCCGCGCGGTCGCCGCGCTCAAGCAGTGCGGAGGGGCGCGGCTGCCGCGGATGCGGCCCCCCGTCGAGCTTCCGGTGTACCTGGAGGGCGCGGGACCGCCGCTTCGGGAGGCGCCGCGGCTGCTGGGGGCCCGGGATGCGGCCCGCACGGCCAGCGCCGCCCTGGCCGGCTGGGGGGGACGCGAGATGGCGATCCTGCTGGTGGGTCCCGAGGGCGGGCTGGAGGCGGACGAGGTCGGAACGTGCGAGGCGGCCGGCTTCCAGCCCGTCAGCCTCGGACCGCGGATGCTGCGCTTCGAGACGGCCGCGGTCGCGGCCCTCGCCTCCGCGGTGCAGGCCCTGGCCGGGCGGGGGACCGCTTCCGGGACGCGAACGAGCCGAAGGGGGTCGACATGACGGACGAGTGCTTGTTCTGCCGCATCGCGCGGGGCGAGCTGGAGGCGGAGCGGGTCGCCGAGGGCTCGGCCTGGCTGGCGTTCCGCGACATCAATCCTCAGGCGCCCACGCACGTCCTCCTCATCCCTCGCGAGCACGTGCCCAGCCTGAACGAGCTCTCCGACGCGCGCCTGGGGGGGACGCTGCTGGTGGCTGCCGCCCGGGTCGCCGAACAGGAGGGGCTGGCCGAGGACGGCTACCGGGTGGTGGCCAACACCAACGCGGCCGCGGGGCAGACCGTCCCCCACTTCCACCTCCACCTCCTGGGAGGGCGCGACATGGGGTGGCCGCCCGGGTGAGCGAGGACCCGGCACCCACGGCTTCCGGGGACTCGGCGCTCGCCGGATCCGGAGCGGGGCCGCGCGCGCACGCCCTCAGGGTCCTGGAGTTCCCGCGCGTGCTCGACCTGGTCGCCCGCGACGCCACCAGCGAGCTGGGCGCGGCTCGAGTGCGCGAGCTGCGGCCCTTCGAGCGGCGCGCCCCGGCCGCCGAGGCGCTGGCCGCCGTCGACGAGATGGTGGGGCTGTTGCATCGGGACGAGGGTTGGGCGCCGCCGCCGATCCCCGACCTGAGGGCCGCGCTCCGGCGGCTCGGCGTCGATGGCTCGGTCCTCGAGCCGTCCGACCTGGCCGGGGTCGCGACGCTCCTCGACTCCGCTCGGCGGGTTCGCCGCGACATCCTGCGCTTCTCGGAGGAGTGGCCCGGCCTGGCCCGGCGGGCGGGACGGGCGGTCAAGGCCCCCCAGGTCCAGGAGCGGCTGGAGGCCTCGCTCGACGAGGCCGGGGCCGTGGCGGACGGGGCGTCGCCCGAGCTGGCGCGGCTGCGGCGCGACCTGCGGGGACGGCGGGCGGACCTCGTCTCCAGGCTCGAGCGTCTGGCGGGGAACCTCCCGTCCCGGGTGCGCGTTCCGGACGCCTCGGTCACGCTCCGGAACGGCCGCTACTGCATCCCGGTCCGCCGAGAGGGCCGCAGCCAGGTCGGCGGCATCGTGCACGACGAGTCGGCGAGCCGCCAGACGTTGTTCGTGGAGCCGCCGCAGGCGATCGAGCCGATGAACGAGATCCGCGAGCTCGAAATGGCCGAGGCCCGGGAGGTTCGCCGGATACTGGGCGAGCTGACCGACCTGGTGCGGCCGCTGCGGGAGCCGCTCGCGGATTCCCTGGAGGCGCTGGCCGAGATCGACTCGCTGTTCGCGCGGGCGACGTACGCCGTGGGGCACGGAGGGGTGCGGCCGGAGCTGGGCCCCGACGAGGAAAGGGGAGCCTACCGGGTGGCCGAGGGACGGCATCCCCTCCTCCTGGCCACGGGCGAGCCGACGGTGCCCTTCTCGCTGGAGCTGGCCCCCGGCGAGTCCACGCTCCTGGTCAGCGGGCCCAACGCGGGCGGCAAGACCGTGCTGCTCAAGGCGATCGGCGTGATCTCGGCCATGGCGCAGAGCGGGCTCCCTCCGCCGGTCGGTCCGGGCACGCGGCTGCCCACCTTCGACGGCTTCTTCGCCGTCATCGGGGACGAGCAGTCGATCGAAGCGTCCCTCTCCACGTTCAGCGCCCAGGTGGCCAACCTGAAGGAGATCGTGGACGGGGCCGGCGGACGCTCGCTCGTGCTGGTGGACGAGATCGGGGGCAACACGGATCCCTCCGAGGGCGCGGCCCTAGCGGCGGCGGTGCTGCTTCGGCTGGCGCGTCAAGCGGGCCTCACCGTGGCCACCACCCATCTGGGTGATCTGAAGGCGCTGGCCGGAGAGGACGATCGGGTCGTGAACGCCTCGCTGCAGTTCGATCGCGAGCGGCTCCGGCCGACCTTCGCCCTGCTGCGCGACCGGCCGGGCCGCAGCTACGCGCTGGAGATCGCCGGTCGGCTGGGTCTTCCGGAGGACGTGCTGGCCGAGGCGCGACGCCGGACGTCGACGGAAGGACGAGCGCTCGAGTCCGTGCTCGCGGAGCTGGAAGGCGCCGAGGAGGAGCTGCAGGGGATGATCGCCGCCGCGCGCGGCCGCCAGCGCGAGCTGGAGCGCCGCGCGCGGGAGCTGGAGGAGCGGGAGGAGCGCTCGAAGCGGCGGGCGCGCGACCTGGAGAGCCGGGAGGCCGAGCTGGAGCGGGAGGCGCGGCAGAGGGCCGAGACGTACCTTCTGGAGGCCCGCGAGCGGGTGGAGGAGGCGATTCGGCGGCTGGAGGAACGATACGCCGAAACTCCCCGCCCGCGGGCCTCGGCCCGGGTCGAATCCGAGACGCGCGAGGCCGCCGCGGCGGCGCGTCGCGCCGTCGAAGAGGCGGTGCGCGAGACCCGCGATGCGACACCCGAGATGCCGCTCGCCGAGCCGGAGCTGGACCCGGAAGCGCTCGAGGAGGGACAGATGGTTCACCTGCGCTCGCTCGGAAGGGCCGGGCGCGTGCGGGAGGTGCGGGGGGAGCGCGTCGTGGTGACGGCGGGCGGACTCCGTCTCACCGTGCCGATCTCCGACCTCGAGCGGGCTCCGGACGAGGAGGTGGCCGGCGAGGCCGGGCGTGGTGACCGGGGCGGCGGCCCGACCGCCGTCGAGGCGAGGCCCGAGATCGAGCCGCGCTCGGAGGTGGATCTCCGGGGCCTGCGGGCCGATGAGGTCGAAGCGGCCCTGGTCCCGGCGCTGGATGCCGCGATTTTCGCGGATCTTCCCCGCCTGCGGATCATACATGGCAAGGGAACGGGCGCCCTGCGACGCCGGGTCCGGGAGGTGCTGGGTGAGGACGCGCGGATCGCCGGCTTCCGCGCGGGGGCGTTCGACGAAGGAGGGAGCGGCGTCACTGTCGTCGAGTTCGACCGAGCATAGGCGTGGCGGCCCGCCCGCTCCAAGGACGGCCGCCGGGGAGGGACCGCCGCCGTGGTGAGCGATACGCTCGTCGAGGAGATCCGCTCCCGCGCGGACCTCGTCGAGATCTGCGGCGAACACACCTCGCTGAAGCGGGTCGGGAAGAGCTACCGCGGTCCCTGTCCCCTCCACGGAGGGGACGGTCCGAACTTCTCCGTCGATCCCGCCCGGGGGATCTTCAAATGCTTCGTCTGCGCCGAGGGGGGAGACGTCTTCTCCTTCGTGATGAAGCACCTGGGCATGGAGTTCCCCGAGGCGGTGCGGCACGTGGGGGGGAAAGTGGGGATCGCGGTGCCGGACCGCGAGGAGCGGCGAGAGGATCCGCACGCTCACCTCCGGGAGGTGCTCGCCTTCGCTCACGAGTGGTTCGCCGAGCGGCTGCGGGGCGAGGAGGGGGCCGCTGCCCGACGTCACCTGTCGGAGCGTGGCTTCGGGCTCGAGGAGGCCGAGGTCCACGGCCTGGGTTACGCGCCCGACGCGTGGCGGGCGTTTCGCGACGCGGCGGCCGCGCGGGGGATCGACGAGCGCCACCTCCTCGAGCTCGGTCTCCTGGCCACCAGCGAGCGGGCCGACGAGCCGTACGACCGGTTTCGGAACCGGCTGACCTTCTCCATCTTCGACCTGCGAGACCGTCCGATCGGTTTCGGAGGTCGCTGGCTCGGCACGGAGGGAAGGGAAGTCCCGAAGTACATCAACTCGCCGGACTCGCCGGTCTTCCACAAGGGGGAGACCCTCTACGGCCTGAACTGGGCCCGCCACGCCATCCGCCGGGAGGGCCACGCCGCGATCATGGAGGGGTACACGGACGTGCTGGCCCTGCACGTCCGCGAACTCCCGATCGCGATCGCCGGGCTCGGCACGGCCTTCACCGCCACCCAGGCGGAAACCCTGGCTCGTTACACCGACCGCGCCTATCTCCTGTACGACAGCGACCGACCCGGTCTGCAGGCCACGTTTCGGACCGCCGACGTCCTGCTGGCCGCGGGGGTGCACGCGATGGTCGTGACGCTTCCCGAAGGCGAGGACCCGGATTCGCTGGTCCGACGCCGGGGAGTGGAGGCGCTGCGGCGTCACATGAGCGACGCCGTCGATGTCCTGGAGCGCAAGCTCCAGATCCTGGAGCGCCGCGGGTACCTGGACAAAGTCGAGGGACGGCGCCGCGCCATCGACGGCCTGCTGAGCACGCTGCGCGCCGTGAAGGATCCCGCGCTGCGGGACATCTACCTGGATCGCGCGGCGGAGCGCACGGGAGTGCGGCGCGAGACCCTGGTCGAGGAGGTGGTGCGCGACGCGGCCCGCCTCCGTCGGGGCGAGCGGCGACGGCCCGCGACGGGGGCCTCCGGGGCCGGGCGCGGCCGCCCGGCGGTCGCCGGGCCAGGAAGCGCCGAGCGGACGGTGGCGCTGCTGATGCTGCGGGACGCGATGCGCCCCCGGGGCGAGCGCGAGGGGTCACTCGTGGCGCGGGCCAGAGCGGCGGGCCTCGAGCCGGCTCATTTTCGGGACGAGGCGCTCGCGGCCATCTACGACGCCCTGATCCGGCCGGAAGCGGGCGAGGACGAGACGACGGGGAACCACGCCGCCGGAGGCGCCTCCGGCCGCCCGCCGGAGGGACCGGGATGGACGCGGGAGCTGGAGCCGGACCTCCTGCCCGTCGTGGAGGAGCTGGTCGCCGACGACGTGGAGCTCACCCACCCCGGCGAGATCTTCGAACAGTCCCTGCGACGGGTTCTCCACCGGCCGCGCCTGGAGCGGCTGGGCGAGATCGACCGGGCCCTGGAGCTCGCCGAGGAGCAGCAGGCGCGCGAGCTGCTCCGGGAGAAGCAGCGGCTGGCGAGCGAGCTCCGGGAGGCGGGCGTGCCGCTCAGCTTCCTCCGGCGAACGGAGGCGGAGTGACCGAACGAGAGACGAGCCACGAAACGACGCACGAAGGAGAGAGCATGGAGTCCACCACCGTCGAGGCGTTGCTGAGCCTCCAGGAGATCGACGCGGAGATCGAGGCCCGGCAGCGTCGCCTGGAGGAGCTGAGCCGCGAGATCTCCCGGGAGGGAACCGAGCTGGAGGAGCTCGAGGGCCGGGCCGAGGCGGCGCGGAAGAAGGTGGAGGAGGCGGAGGCCGAGCTACGGCGGATCGAGCGCTCCGTACAGGCCGGCAGGGCGACGCTGAAACGGCTCGAGGCGCGAGCGCAGGAGGTCCAGAACATGAAGCAGCACCTGGCGGCGCGGGCCGAGGTGGACGCGGCGCGACGCAACCTGCGGGCGGCCGAGGAAGACGCGCTCGACGTCATGCAGGAGGTGGAGGACGGCAAGTCGGCGCTCGCGTCCATCCAGGACGAGCTGACCGAGCGCCGGGAGGAGCACGAGACGCGGTTTCGGGAGGCTCGTGAAGAGCGCCGGGCGCTCCAGGAGGAGATCGAGATCCGCCGGGACCGGAGGCGGAACCGCGAGATGCGTCTCGGGGGCGCGGCGCTCCGCCTGTACCAGAAGGTCCGGAGCGGGCGCACCCGACGAGCGCTCGCCCCGATGACGGGCGATGGAGTGTGCGGGAACTGTTTCACGGCCATCCCGCTCCAGCGGCAGGCCGACATCCGGGCGGGAAGGACGCTCGAGGTGTGCGAGGGCTGCGGCGTGATCCTGTACCCGGAGTCGATGTGAGATCGCGTCGGCTTGCCCCCGCGCGCGTCCCGCGGCTCGGCGCGACGGCCGGGTGAGCCCGGCGGTCCGCCCGGTCGAGCCCGAGGAGCCCCCCCCTGCCCGCGCGTTCCACCTGCCGCCCCGGGACGCGTGAAGCTCCGGATCGTGGCGGGCAGGCTCGGGGGCCGATACATCGACGCCCCGCCGGGATGGCGGACCCGACCCACGGCCGAGCGGGTCCGCGAGGCCTGGTTCAGCGCCCTGGGAGGCCGGCTGAGGGACGCCTCCGTGCTCGACCTGTTCGCGGGCTCGGGGGCGCTCGGAATCGAGGCGTTGTCGCGCGGAGCGGCGACCGTACATTTCGTGGAGGCGAACCGCCGGGCGGCCGAGGTGCTGCGCGGGAACCTCGAGCGGCTGGGCCTGGGCGAGCGCTCGACCCTGTCCCGCGCGGATGTGTTCCGGTTTCTGGATGCGCGAATGGCTGGGGGCGACACGTTCGACCTCGCCCTGGCCGATCCGCCGTACGGGGGCCCGGAGGCGAGCCGGCTCGTCCGGACGTTCCGCTCGCTCCCCTTCGCCCGGCTGCTCTGCATCGAGCACGAGCACGGCGCCCTGGAGGGGATCGAGGGCGCCGTCTGGACGCGTCGATACGGTGACACCGGACTCGCCTTCCTGGCCGCCCCCGGCGGAGAGGGTGCCGGGGACTCGGAGACGGCTCGACGCGCTCCATGACCCGGGAGGCTCCTGACCGAAAGGACGGCGGATGGCGGAACGAGTGGCGGTGTATCCGGGCTCCTTCGACCCCCTCACCCTGGGGCACGACGACATCGTCCGTCGGAGCCTGGACCTGGTGGACCGACTGATCGTGGCCGTCGCGGAGACGTCCACGGAGTCGAAGCGGTCGCTGTTCGAGGTGCCGGAGCGGGTGGAGCTGATCCGGGCCGTCTACCGCGATCGCCCGGCGGTCGAGGTCGTGTCCTTCTCGGGGCTGCTGGTCGAGTTCGCCCGGTCTCGGGGCGCCCGCCTGATCATCCGCGGCCTGCGGGCCGTGAGCGACTTCGAGTACGAGTTCCAGATGGCCCTCATGAACCGGTCCCTGTGGCCGGACGTGGAGGTGATCTTCATGGCACCGGACAACCAGTACACCTTCCTGTCGGCCTCCCTGGTTCGCGAGGTGGCGCGCCTGGGGGGCGACGTGAGCGCCTACGTCCCGCCGGCGGTGCTGGCGCGTATGCGAGACCGGCTCGGCGGGGAGGCGCGGGGCGACTGAGCACGGGCGACGCGGCGAGGCCGGCCCCGGCCGACGCGATAGATTCCTGGAACGCCCCGGCCCGATGAGCGAGCCGAACGCCTCGGGCTTCCTGGCGGAGCTCCGGCGCCGCGCGCGGCCCGGGCGCCATCGTATCGGCTTCCCGGAGGCTGGCGATCCCCGGACGGCCGAGGCGATCCGCCGTCTGGTCGCCGAGGACCTCCTGGTCCCCGTCGCGGTGGGAGATCCCGACGCGCTGACCACCCTCCGGCGGACGTGTCCCGAGCTGGAGGTGGTCCATCCGGATGCCGTAGCGCCGCCGCCGACCGGGACGCCGGGAGCGCTCGCCGCGGATTCCCTCGCCGCCGCCGCGGCGCTCCTGGCCGAGGGACGGCTGGACGGCGTGGTCGCGGGCGCGACACGGCCCACCCCCGACGTCATCCGCGCCGGCCTGCGGATGGTGGGCGTCGCGGAGGGCATCGCCACCGTCTCCAGCGCCTTCTACATGGCCCTGCGCGCCCCGACGCCGGGCGGCCAGCGCGTCCTCACGTTCGCCGACGCGGGAGTGGTGCCCGAACCGACGGCGGAGCAACTGGCCGATATCGCCGAGGCCACCTGCCGGGCCCGCGAGCGGATCGTGGGGGACGCGCCGCGCGTCGCCTTCCTCTCCTACTCCACCCGGGGCTCGGCGGCGGGCGCCTCCGCCGAGCGCGTCCGGACCGCCCTGGCGCTCTTCCGGAGCCGTCGCCCGGAGATCGCGGCCGACGGGGAGCTGCAGGCCGACGCCGCCCTGGTGCCCGACGTGGCGGCGCGGAAGGCCGGCGACTCGGAGGTGGGGGGACGGGCCAACGTGCTCGTCTTTCCGAACCTGGACGCCGGCAACATCGGATACAAGCTGGTCGAGCGGCTCGCGCGGGCCGTGGCGCTCGGACCCATCCTGCAGGGGCTGGCGCGGCCGCTGAACGACCTGTCGCGGGGCGCCTCGGCCGAGGACATCGTGCACGTCGCCTGCATCACCGCGCTGATGGCCGGAGACGTGGCGAGCTCGGGGCCGGATCGCGGCCGTGAGCTCGGTGCGGGGGATCTCCGATGAGGTCGGCCGACCGGATCGGGGACGTGACCGTGCTCGAGATCGATCGCGAGCTCACGGCCGACAACCGCGGCGAGCTGAAGGAGCGGGTCTCCGAGCGACTGGCCGCGGGCGACCGGAAGTTCGTGTTCGACTTCGAGCGCACGCGGTTCGTCGACTCGGCCGGACTCGGCGCGCTCGTCCGCCTCGCCGGACGCATCCGGGAGGCGGGGGGAGAGTTGCGCCTGGCGGGGCTGAACGAGCAGCTGTGGAGGCTGTTCACGCTCACCCGGTTGGACGCCCTGTTCCAGGTCAGCGCATCGCGCGGGGCGGCCCTGGGGGAGCTCTGAGCCCGGGCCGCGCACGCTTCCGGCTCGACCTCCCGTCCGACGCCCGGCTGGCCGCCCGGGTCATCCGGGAGCTGGCGGAGGTCGCGGCCGCCTCCAGCGGGATCGGCGTCGAGGCGGAGTTCCGCCTGCGGATGGCGCTCGCCGAGGCGGTCGCCAACGGGATCACGCACGGGAACCGGAAGGACCCGGCGCGCCGTCTCCTCCTGCGCGGGGACGTCGCTCCGGGCATCGTGCGCGCCAGCGTGACGGACGAAGGGAGCGGCTTCGACGCGCGGGCGTGCGGCGATCCGACCACCGAGGAGGGCCGGCGGCGGGCGGGCGGACGGGGCCTCTTCCTCACGCGGCGATTGGCCGATCGGGTGCGGTACGAGGACGGAGGTTCACGAGTCGACCTCGTCGTCGTGTCGAGGCGGCGGGAAGGAACCCGGTGAGGCCGAAGCGCTCGCTCGGTCAGAACTTCCTGGTCGACCCGAACCTGCAGCGGAAGGTCGTCGACGAGCTGGAGCTCGCGCCGGGAGAGGGAGCGCTCGAGGTGGGCCCCGGCCGAGGCGAGCTGAGCCGGCACCTCGTCGGCCTGGCCTCGCCCCTCGTGCTGGTCGAGAAGGACGAGGCGCTGGCGGCCGAGCTCTCGGAGCGCTGGGGCGACCGCCCGGACGTCCACGTGGTGCGGGCGGATGCGCTCGAGGTGGA
>CAYMQZ010000062.1:0-13932 GCA_964392705.1 uncultured Gemmatimonadota bacterium | reverse complement strand
TCTAGTCAACCTTCTGCACCTTGCTCGGACGAGCCATTTGGATCCGGTCCGATTTCGGCATGTGTGGCGTCGCCTTGACCGAACCTTGAGTCAGAACGAGGGAAGAAACTGACCGCTGCTACGAAGAGCGCGCCGTCTCTTGGCGGCCACCGCCTTCATGTCCGGGTCCGCCGAGGTACGTTGCCGGTCACGGTCCTGTTTGAGGCGGGAGGTGCGGCGGGTCTCGGCGCCTGGAGTCAGGTCCCGTCGCGCCTAGCCGAGCGAACGGGAGCGACGATCCTCGTCTACGATCGAGCCGGATTGGGCGCGAGCCCAACTCGAGATGAGCGTTCTTTGGCATCGATGATGCGGAAGTCGGGCCAGGTTCCCATTCGAAATTCGCTCAACGGGCCGCGGTGGTCCTCGGCGGCGCGCCTCGGCTGCGAAACCGTGTGACGGTTGGACCGCGTACTACGGAGCCGGGGTATTTTAGTAAAGAGGCCGTCGGCAAAAAAAGCCGGCAGCCTCTTGTCTTTATTCACAGGGGTGGCCTGGCGCGGCTCGATGGAGTCGAACGAGGTCTCTCGAGGTCCGGCGAGGCAGCGTGGCTAAGCGAGCGAACTATGGTTTCGAAAAACGACAGAAAGAACTCGAGCGGCAGAAGAAGAGGGACAAAAAGGCCCAGAAGAAGAGGATGAAAAAGGAGTCTGCCGTTGGAGGCGAACAGCGCGAAGTTCCGTACGGGGGCGATGGACACGCCGGATCCTAGATGAGTCGCCGTCAGACCCTGACCTGAAGAGCGACGGCGGCTGAGGGGAAGACATGGACGCGAGTGCATCATCCCAGGAAGTCGAGCTGGACGCCGCTCTTCGGGCGCGGCTGATTTCGTTGCACGACGAAGGCCGGGAGATCTGGAACCGTTTCGATGTCGAGGTGCGCCAGCACGCTTGGCATCCTTTCGTGCCTGCTGACTACCAGTGCGTACAGCGGGCTCTGCTCCCACTGCGGGGCCCCGGGCTGAGATTCCTTGAGTGGGGTTCCGCGACGGGTGTCATCACCATCATGGCCGACCTCCTCGGCTTCGAAGCGTATGGTATCGAGCTCGATCCCGAGTTGGATGCCATCGCTCGTGGCCTGGCCGACAGATTCGGCTCGGGGGCGCGCTTCGCCGCCGGCAGCTTCTTGCCCGCCGGCTACGAGTGGAGGTCGGAAACCGGGGATCGGCGTCTCGGGACGATCGGCCATGGCACGTCGGCGTACCTGGAGCTCCAGCATCCGCTGGAAGACTTCGACCTGGTCTTTGCTTATCCTTGGAGCGGCGAGGAACCGGCGATGCACGACCTCATGCGGCGTCACGGGGGCGTCGGGGCGCGCCTGCTCTTGTATGACCTGCAGGGCGTGCAGGTCTACCGCGGGGGCCGACCTGTGAGTCGAATCGAATCGCACGCACCTGAGGCTCCCCGTCTTCGTGGACCGCGCGGTCAGAACCTCCATCCGTCCTCGGGCGTTGTAGGCTCGAGCGCGGCGACCCGGCCGTGACGCTCGACGGTCGCAGGGGCGCACCCGGGATCGGCCGGTCGGTAAGGGCGACCTGCCGCCGGAGAAGCGCCGGGGCATGCGCAAGATCGAGAGCCTCGTCGTACGGCCCTCCGTCGACCTCGGCAGGCTGGCTCGCCAGCACGAGCCGGACCTTCCACGCGCGTTCCACTTCATGACCCGCGGGCTCGGGACCCGCGAGACCGAGAGCCCGGACTTCCTCAGCCTGCTGATGTTCCAGCCCGACTACATCGCGCACCTGATCGAGATCGGGGAGGCCGATGCCCGCAGGCACTACGACGCGCTGGCCCGGTTGGTCATGGGCTGAGGACGGACCCGATCCGACTCCGGGGCGTTGCCCGTGGCCCTCTCCGGAGTCATTGTTCGTATCTTCGAGGGGCGAGCCGGACGAGCTGCTGGATCACGGGAGCGGACCATGGGCAGGACCTATCAGTCGATCCTCATTCAGGCGCCGGTGGACCAGGTGTGGCAGGCGGTTCGCGACTTCCACGACCTGAGCTGGGCGCCCGACGTGGTCGAGAGTGTCGAGAAAGTCGGCGAGCTGGCGGGCGATCGGGTCGGGGCGGTCCGCGTCCTCAACGGCGCCTTCCGAGAAACCCTCCTCGAGCACGACGACGAGGAGCGGGTGATGGTCTACAGCATCGACGACGGCCCCTCGCCCGTTTCCGCGGACGACGTCGACGACTATATCGGTCGCCTGCATGCCCGTCCCGTCACCGAGGGCGAGGGAACGTTCGTAGAGTGGTCCTCGAGCTGGCGCGGGAACGAGGAGGCCGCGACCGAGTTCTGCCACGGCATCTATGTGTCTCTCCTCAACGACATGAAGAGGAGCCTCGAGTAGCCTCCAGTGGCCCCCGGCGGCGGGCGCGCCGCCCGCAGGTGCCGCCGGGCTTACGCGTGCCGCCAATCCTCCGGGTCCTCGCCCGCGGGCGAGAGCCCCAGCTTGTCGCCCTCGGTGGTCGCGCCGAGACCCTGGACGGTGCGGTTCACGTACGCGAAGTAGGACGCCACCTGGTTGACCTCCAGGATCTCCCCATCGTCCAGGCCCGCCTCCCTGAGCACCTCCACGTCCTCCTTCGCGAGCGCCGCGGGGGAGCGGGTGAGTCGCCGGGCGTAGCGCAGGGCGGCGACCTCCCGGGGCTGGAAGGCCTCGTCGAGCGCGCCGGTCTCCAGCGCCCGGCGGATCCCGTCGGCCCGGGCCTCGCCCACCAGGCGCTCGAGGCCGGCCAGGTGATGCCGCACGCAGTAGGCGCAGCCGTTCAGCAGGCTCACGTAGACCCCCACCGTCTCCAGGAGCCAGCGAGGCAGGCGGTTGCCGGAATGGTGGAGCACCGCCTTGTAGAGAGCCATGTGCCCCTCGAGCGTGTGGGGGCGGAGGCCGTGCAGCCGGAGGACGTTGTCGATCCGCCCGCCCGGTCCCTGCACGCGGTCGTAGAGGGAGCGCAGGGGCTCCCCGGCCTCCTCCTCGGGCACGACCCGGATCCAGCTCAAGGCGCCTCCTTCGTCGAACGGCCCCGGGGGCTCGCCACGGCCGCCGCGGCTCGCGTCTCCAGCCGACCGACCCTCATCCACGGGAGAGAGACAATGCGTCGTCCCCCGCTCCGCTCGCCAGCTTGGCTCGCGGCCCCGGTGGGGCCATCCGGCGCCCACAGGGCTTGGAGGGACTGATGAGCGTCCTGATCGCGCTGGCCCTGATCGCGCTGGGCGCGGTCCTCCTCTATCGAGGGCGCGCGTACTGGGCCTGGGCGGCGCCCGGCGCCCTGGCCCTGGCCTGGTGGGCGAGCCGCGGTCCCGGCTCCCCGCTGCTCCAGGGCGCCGCCGTCTCCCTGTTCGTCGCCCTGGCGCTCGTCTTCGGGATCCCCGCCCTCCGGCGTCCGCTGGTGAGCCGGCCGCTCATGCGGCGGGTCGCCGGGCTGCTGCCGCGCATGGGCGACACGGAACGGATCGCGCTCGAGGCCGGCACGGTGTGGTGGGACCGCGACCTCTTCTCCGGCGACCCCGACTGGCGGAAGCTCCTCGATTTCCGCATCCGCGCGCTGTCGGAGGAGGAAAGGGCCTTCCTGGACGGGCCGGTGGAGGAGCTCTGCGCCATGGTCGACGAGTGGGAGGTCGCGCAGCGTCGCGATCTCCCGCCCGAGGCGTGGGCCTTCATCAAGCGGCACCGCTTCTTCGGGATGATCATCCCGAAGGCCTACGGCGGGCTCGAGTTCTCCGCCGCCGCCCACTCGGCCGTCGTGACCAGGCTGGCGAGCCGGAGCGTCACGGCGGCCGTGACCGTGATGGTGCCCAACTCGCTCGGGCCCGCGGAGCTCCTCCTCCACTACGGCACCGAGGAGCAGAAGCGGCACTACCTGCCGCGCCTGGCGGCGGGAGAGGAGATCCCCTGCTTCGCGCTCACGGGGCCGGAGGCCGGAAGCGACGCGGCCGCCACCCAGAGTGTGGGGATCGTCTGCCGCGGCACCTTCGAGGGCGAGGAGGTCCTCGGGATGCGGCTCGACTGGCGCAAGCGGTACATCACGCTGGGGCCGGTGGCCACCGTGATCGGGCTCGCCTTCCGACTGCGCGACCCCGACGGGCTGCTCGGAGGCGAGGAGGACCTCGGCATCACCTGCGCCCTCATCCCGGCCGGCCTCCCCGGCATCGAGATCGGCGACCGGCACGACCCCATGGGCGTCCCGTTCCAGAACGGGCCGAACCGCGGCCGCGACGTCTTCGTCCCCCTCGACTTCATCATCGGAGGGAAGGAGGGCGCGGGTCAGGGGTGGCGGATGCTGATGGAGAGCCTCGCCGCCGGCCGCTCCATCTCGCTCCCCTCGCTGGCCGTCGCCTCGGCCGAGCTGGCCACCCGGGTGGTCGGCGCCTACGCGACCGTGCGCGAGCAGTTCGACACCCCGATCGGCCGGTTCGAGGGCGTGGAGGAGCCGCTCGCCCGGATCGGCGGGCTCAACTACCTGATGAACGCGGCCCGCATCCTGACGGCGGGGGCCGTGGACGCCGGGGAGAAGCCGGCCGTGCCGTCGGCGATCGTGAAGGCGTATCTCACCGAGGCCATGCGCACCGTGGTGAACGCGGCGATGGACATCCGCGCCGGGGCGGCCATCTGCCGCGGGCCGCGCAACATCCTGGCGCACGCCTACCAGGCGGTGCCCATCGGCATCACCGTGGAGGGGGCGAACATCCTCACCCGCTCCATGATCATCTACGGGCAGGGGGCGATCCGCAGCCATCCGTACGCGCAGGAGGAGATCCGGGCGGTGGCGGAGGGGGACGTCGCCCGGTTCGACCGGGCGTTCTTCGCGCACATCGGCCACGTCGCCTCGAGCGCGACGCGGGCCCTCCTCCTCGGCCTCACGAACGGGCGCCTGGCGCGTCCCCCGGTGGGCGGGAAGACGCGGCGCTGGTTCGGCCGGCTCACCCGCATGAGCGCCGCCTTCGCGCTGGTCTCGAACGCGACCATGGCCACGCTGGGGGGCACGCTCAAGCGCCGCGAGAAGATCAGCGGGCGGCTGGCCGACGCGCTGGCCTGGATGTACCTGGCCTCCGCTGCCCTCAAGCGCTACCACGACGACGGGGAGCAGGACTGCGACCTGCCGTTCGTCGAGTGGGCCTGCGCCCACGCCCTGTACGAGATCCAGGAGGCCCTGGCCGGCGTGCTCGACAACCTTCCGGCCCGCCCCGCGGCGTGGGCGCTGCGCCCGCTCGTCTTCCCGCTCGGGGCCCGCCACCGCCCGCCGAGCGACGCGCTCGGGGCGGCGGTCGCCCGCGGCCTGCTGGAGGACCGGCAGGTGTGCCGGACGCTCACCCGGGAAATGTACGTCCCGCCCCCCGAGGAGCCCGGTCTCGGCCGCCTGGATGCCGCCCTGGACGAGGCGCTCGAGGCGTTGGCCGTGGAGACGAAGATCCGGGACGCGATTCGCGCGGGCGAGCTGGACAGGGCGCCCGGCGACATGCTGCTGGACCGGGCCGTGGAGGCGGGGATCATCGACGAGCGGGACCGCCTCGAGGTGCTCGAGGCCGACGCGGTGCGGGACGAGGTCATCCAGGTCGACGCTTTCGACCCGGAGACCTTCCGGACGCTGTGCGGCTGAGGCGGACGACGCCGGACGTTGGGGAAGCGGCCGAATTGGTATCCTCCCGAACCGGGGAAGCGGTCCTGGCCGGCAACCGCCCGCGGCACAAGACTTTTCTGGGTTCCCCCCT
Source organism: uncultured Gemmatimonadota bacterium (assembly GCA_964392705.1). Taxonomy (GTDB): domain Bacteria; phylum Gemmatimonadota; class Gemmatimonadetes; order Palauibacterales; family Palauibacteraceae; genus CAYMQZ01. Next base: position 8,196 of record CAYMQZ010000062.1, on the reverse strand, counting down.
CAGGGAGACCAGGGTCGGGCGGGGCGGCGCGGCCGTCGTCGGTTCCTGCCCACAGAGGCGAAGACGCACGGAGGGTGCAACATGGAAACCGGCGTGCCAGGACGCTTCCGGATCCGGCCGGCCGCCGTTCAGGCCGCGGTCCTCACGCTCATGGGCTGCAGCGCGATTCTCGCCCAGGAGAGCGAGCGCCCCCCGCCTTGCCGGGGCGAGGAGCACCGGCAGTTCGACTTCTGGCTCGGCGAGTGGGAGGTGCACGGCACCAGCTCCGGCGATCCGGCCGGCACGAACCGGATCGTCTCTCTGTTCGACGGATGCGCGATCCAGGAGAACTGGCGGGGTGTGCGGGGCTCGGTCGGCTCCAGCTACAACATCTACGACGCCGTCAGCGGCCGCTGGCACCAGACCTGGGTCGACAACAGCGGAAACCTTCTCCTCCTGGACGGCGGCCTCGAGGAGGGGAAGATGGTCCTCCGCGGCGAACGTCCCAGCCCCGACGGCGGGAAGGTACTCCACATCGTCTCGTTCGAGCCCCGGGAGGACGGGACCGTTCGGCAGGTCTGGAGGACCTCGAGCGACGACGGCCGGACGTGGCGGACCGTCTTCGACGGCACTTACGTGAAGAAGGGCGGCGGCTGAGCGTCGATCCGGGCCCGCCGGCCGTCCGAGCCCCGGCGCCGGCCCCGCCCCGCCTTTCCCCGGCGTCCCGAGGCCCGAGCACCACCACCGATTGTAAGCGACACGCTCACCTTCCCTTACGAATCTGGTGCGCCTCTTGCAAGCCCTGGAGCCGAGATCGAAAGAGGCGTTCTCGGACCCTTCGTGGAAGGTACAGAGGCATGCTCGGATCCGATGGAGTCGGGGCCTTCAGCGGCCGGGTCGCCGGCCTTCTGGCCGTCCTGTGCGCGAGCGTCGCGCCCCTGGCCGCGCAGGATGCGTTCGGCCGTGGCGGGGTGGAGCTGGGCGGCTTCGGCGGCCTGTTCATGCCGAACGAGCCGGATTTCGAGACCGGCGAGACGACGTTCGAGTTCGAGGAGACGCCGCTGTTCGGCGGCCGTCTGGGCTACGTGGCGCCGTTCGGACTCTCCCTCGAAGGCCATTTCGGATATTCTCCCGCAGAGCTGGTGCTCGACGACGGCAGCGAGGTCGACCTCGACGCGCTGCTGTACGGCGGCTCGCTCGGGTGGACGCTCCAGCTCGCCCGGCGGGCGCAGCTCTACGTGAGCGCCGGGGCGGGCGCCGTCCGCTGGGACCCGGAGGATAACGGGACCGGCCTGGGGATCGGGGAGGCGGAGACCGACCTGGACTTCCACTTCGGGGGCGGCTTCAAGCTCTTCCTCGCCCGCTCCCTGGCGCTGCGGCTGGAAGCCAGGGACCACCTGCTGCCCGACGCGCTCTCGGAGACCCGCCAGGCGCTCTCCGCGATCTCGCCGGAGGCGTCGGAAGACCTCACCCACAACCTGGGTCTGACGGCCGGCCTCTCGCTCTTCTTCGGCGGGAAGGCCGACTCGGACGACGACGGGGTGAACGACGACGACGACGCCTGTCCCAACACGCCAGAGGGGATCCAGGTGGACCGCCGTGGCTGTCCGCTCGATGAGGACGCCGATGGAGTGGCCGACTACCTCGACCGCTGCGCGGGCACCGAGGCTGGCCTGGAGGTCGACATCGACGGCTGCCCGGTGGACAGCGACGGCGACGGGGTGGCCGACGGGGCCGACGCGTGCTCCAACACCCCGCGGGGGGCGCATGTGGACGCGCGAGGCTGCCCGGTCGACAGCGATGGCGACGGCGTGGCCGACGGCACCGACCAGTGCCCCAATACTCCGGCCGGTGCCCGGGTCGACGCCTCCGGTTGCCCGACCGACGAGGACAGAGACGGTGTGGCCGACGGGCTCGACGACTGCCCCAACACCCCGGCGGGCGTCGAGGTGGACGAGGCGGGGTGCCAGCTGAGCGAGATCGAGGTGCAGCTCGTCGAGACCGGTCGCGTCATCCTGCACAACGTCCACTTCGATTTCGACGAGGCCACGCTGCGACCCGAGTCGCGGTCGATCCTGGACGAGGTGGGCGAGGTCCTGGTCCGCCATCCGGAGCTCCGGATCGAGATCCAGGGGCACACGGACGCGATCGGCTCCAACCAGTACAACCAGGGTCTGAGCGACCGGCGGGCGCAGGCCGTGCTCGACTACCTGCTCGCCAGCTTCCCGCAGCTCGAACGCACGCAGTACATCGCGCGCGGCTACGGGGAGAGCCAGCCGGTGGCCACCAACGAGACGGACGAGGGGCGGCAGCTGAACCGGCGCGTCGAGTTCGTGGTGCTCGAGGGTCCCGAGAACATCCGGGGCCAGGAGCAGCGACGCGAGCCCTAAGCCCGAGCTAATGCCCGGACGCGGAAGGCGCGGCGTTCGCTACGGCCGCGCGGCGGTCACCGCTCCTTCCCGATCTCCTTCATGATCTCCCGGTGCTAGTCGACCGCCTCGCCGGGCTCGAAATCCTCCAGCTCGAACATCCGGCGCAGCTAGATCTCGCGCGGTTCCTCGGACGGCGGGACCGGCGTCGGCCGGCGTTGCACGCCTCCGCTCGACCCCTTCCTTTGCGCTTCACCGAACGGCCGCGGACCGGCCCCTCTTCCCGGCCCGCACGATCCGCGAACGCATCGTAACGGAGCGAGCTCGATGAACCCAGATGGTCCGTCCCTCCCCGGAAGCACCGCCCGCCCGCCCCGGCTGGCGCCCCTCGCGCTCGCGGTGGGTGGCCTGCTGTGGTGCGTCGCCTGCGCCCCGCCTCGAGAAGCCCGGCCGGGTGCACCCTCCGACGAGGCCGCCGCCTCCCAGCAGGCCCGCGGCGAGCAGGCGGTCCCGAAGCCGTACGACCAGGTGGTCACCAAAGAGGCCGTCACCGACTCGGGCCTCTTCCACGTCCACCGGGTCGACCGGAAGCTGTTGTTCGAGATCCCCGATTCCCTGATGGGCCGGGAGATGCTCCTCATCAGCCGGATCGCGCGGGTCCCGGCCGACCTGGGTGGCTTCATCCACCCCGGCTACAAGGCCCGCGAGCAGGTGGTGAGCTGGGAGCGCGGGGACGACGACCAGAAGGTCCTGCTCCGCAAGCTGGCGTTCAACGCCGTGGCCGACGACTCCCTCCCCATCCACGAGGCGGTGATACGGAACAACTTCCCCCCGATCGTCCGGGCGTGGGAGGTCCAGGCGATCGGGCCCGACAGCGCGACCGTCGTGATCGACGTGACGGACCTGTTCACCGAGGACGTCCGCGCGATCAGCGGCCTGAGCAACGGGCAGCGGGAGAGCTACGAGGTGCGGAGCCTGGATTCCGACCGCACCTTCATCAACTGGGCCAAGAGCTTCCCGCTGAACCTGGACGTTCGTCACACCCTGACCTTCGAAGCGAACGACCCGCCCGTGAACGCCGGCACCGCGACCATCTCGATGGAGATGAACCAGTCCATGGTGCTCCTCCCCGCCGAGCCGATGCGGCCCCGGCACGCCGACGCGAGGGTGGGCTTCTTCGACATCACGCAGATCAACTACGGCCTGGACGAGCAGAAGGCGCCCACCCAGACGTTCATCCGGCGCTGGCGGCTGGAGCCGAAGGACCCGGACGCCTACGCGCGCGGCGAGCCGGTGGAGCCGGTGAAGCCGATCGTCTACTACCTGGACCCGGCGACGCCGGAGAAGTGGCGCCCGTGGGTGAAGCGGGGCGTCGAGGACTGGAACGCCGCGTTCGAGGCGGCCGGCTTCACGAACGCGATCGAGGCGCGCGATCCGCCGAGCCCGGAGGAGGACCCCGACTGGAGCCCCGAGGACGTGCGCCACTCGACGGTGCGCTGGGCGGCCAGCACGACGCGGAACGCGATGGGCCCGAGCGTGAGCGATCCGCGCACGGGCGAGATCATCGAGAGCGACATCGTCTGGTACCACAACCACATGCGCTCCTACCGCAACCGGCTGATGCTGGAGACGGGAGCCGCCAACCCGCTCGCCCGCTCGCTGCCGATCGACGAGGAGCTGATGGGCGAGGCGATGCGCGCCGTGATCGCCCACGAGATCGGTCACGCCGTGGGGCTCCCCCACAACATGGTCGCGAGCTCCGCTTACCCCGTGGACTCGCTCCGCGACCCCGACTTCGCCCGGCGCATGGGCGTCGCGCCGACGATCATGGACTACGCCCGCCAGAACTACATCGCCCAGCCGGGCGACGGCCTCCAGGGGGCCGACTTCATCCGCCAGATCGGACCCTACGACCACTACGCGATCGAGTGGGGCTATCGGGTCATCCCGGAGGCCGCGACCCCCGAGGCGGAGGAGCCGATCCTCGACGACTGGATCATGGAGCGCGCGGGCGACCCGACGTACCGCTTCGTGCCCTTCCGCTTCCCGTTCTCGAACCCTGACGCCCAGACGGAGGATCTGGGGGACGACCCCGTGAAGGCGAGCGGCTACGGCATCGCGAACCTGAAGCGGGTGCTCCCCAACCTGATCGAGTGGACGGCGAGGCCCGGCGAGGACTGGTCGGACCTCGAGGAGCTGTACGGCGAGATCATCTCGCAGTGGAGCCGTTACGTGGGCCACGTGGTGACGGTGGCGGGGGGCGTGCGCGAGCACCCGAAGGCGGGGGACCAGGACGGTCCGGTCTTCGTCGCCGTCCCGGCCGAGGCGCAGCGGGACGCCGTGGCCTTCCTGGTCCGCGAGGTCTTCGAGGGCGCGCGCTGGCTGGACGACCCCGAGATCCTGGCGCGGATCGAGCACACCGGCGCCCTGGAGCGCGTGCGCCGGCTGCAGGCGGGGACGCTGCAGAGCCTGCTCGACCCGCTCCGGATGCAGCGCCTGCTCGAGACGGAGCTCCGGAACGGCGAGGACGCGTACCCGCTGACCGAGCTCCTGGACGACGTGAGGGAGGGCGTGTGGGGCGAGCTGGACGCCTCCCGCCCCGTCATCGACATCCATCGCCGGAACCTCCAGCGGGCGCACGTCGAGCGGCTCGAGTGGTTGCTCACCGAGGAGCCCGAGGTTCCGGGCGGCTCCTTCTTCGCCAGCGCGCGGATGGACGTGAGCCAGTCCGATGTCCGCCCGCTCGTCCGCGCGCAGCTCGAGGAGCTGCGGAACGAGGCCCGCCGCGCGGCGGGTCGTGCGCCCGACCGCGTGACCCGGGCGCATCTTCGCGATGTCGCGGAACGGATCGAACGGATCCTGGAAGGAAGGGAGGACGGCCGATGACGCGGCGCGGCTGGACGCTGGCCCTGCTCGCCCTCGTGGGCCCGGCGGCGCTCCCGGCGGTCGCCGCCGGCCAGGAGGAGACGGCCCCGACGCCGGGCGCGGGCGCCGATCACGTGATCCTCATCTCCGTGGACGGCTTCCGGCCCGAGTTCTACCGGGACGCCCGCTGGCCCGCGCCCAATCTGCAGGAGATGGCGCGCGAGGGCGCCCACGCGGAGCGCGTGAGGGGCGTCTTTCCGACCGTGACCTATCCGTCGCACACGACGATGATCACGGGCGCCCTGCCCGCCCGGCACGGCGTCCACTACAACACCCCGTTCGAGCCCGAGGGACAGACGGGGCGCTGGTACTGGGAGGAGGAGGCGATACGGGTCCCGACGCTGTGGGACGCGGTCCGGGAGGCCGGCGGGCGGACCGCCAGCTTCAGCTGGCCCGTGAGCGTGGGCGCGCCCGTCGACCGGCTGGTGCCCGAGATCTGGCCGCTGGAGGAGGAGGCGGACCCGATCGAGCCGCTGCGGCGCACCGCGCGACCGGACGGCCTCGTGGAGGAGATCGAGCGGGAGGCGACGGGCCGGCTCACGGCCGACAACTTCACCATCGACCACCTGACGAGGGACGACCGTGCCGGCGCCGCGGCCGCCTACCTGTTCGAGCGTTACCGGCCGGCGCTCCTCACGCTCCACATCATCGAGACGGACCACTTCCAGCACCTGGAGGGGCGGGAAGGTCCCACGGTGCCCCGCGCCGTGGCGGCCGCCGACCGGGCGATCGGACAGATCCGCGAGGCCGTGGAGCGCGCGGGGCTCCTGGACCGCACCGCGTTCGTGATCACCGGGGACCACGGCTTCGTGGACATCCACACCACCGTGGCCCCGAACGTGTGGCTCGTGGAGGCCGGCCTTCGCGGGGAGGCCCGCGACCGCGGCGACTGGCGTGCGACCTTCCACACGAGCGGCGGATCGGCCTTCCTGCACCTGCGGGACCCCGGCGATGCGGAGGCGATCGCGGCGGCCCGTCGAGCGCTCGAGGTGCGGGCGGAGGCGGTCCAGCGGCTCTTCCGGATCGTCGACCGCGACGAGCTCGACCGGCTGGGCGCGGCTCCGGAGGCGGCGCTGGCGCTGACCGCGGCTCCCGGGATCGCCTTCTCGGGTCGCGCCACCGCCCCGGCCGTCGGAGCCGGCTCCGGGGGCACCCACGGCTTCCACCCGGAGCTCCCCCTCGTGCACACGGGGTTCGTGGCCTGGGGCGCGGGCGTGCGGTCCGGCGCCGTGGCGCACGAGATGGGCCTGGTGGACGTGGCGCCCTTCGTGGCCGCCCTGCTCGGTCTGGACTTCGAGGCGCCGGACGGCGTCCTCTACTCCGGCCTGCTCGCCGAGCCGTAGTCCCGGCGCCGGGCCGCCCGCGCCGCGAGGGTCGTGGACGGCTCCGAGGGCCGTGGGCGGCTCGCGCGTCCCGGAGCGGCCGCGTGACGGCGCGCGCCCCGGGCTCGTCTTGCTGCCGGAGCCACGAGGCGGGCGCGTCCACGACCGGGATCCGCCCGTCGACGAAGGGAGACGGAAGAGGAGTCGAGGCGATGACGCGCACCGTGATCGGCACCCTGGCCCTGGGCCTGGCCCTGGGGCTCGCATCCGAAGCCGCGGCCCAGCAGCGCCGGGCCGAGCGGGACGACGACCGGAACGATCGGCGCGAGCGAATCGAGGAGCGTCGACGGGACCAGGACGCCCGGAGGTGGCGTCGCGACCGCCGCGTCGTGGACCGCCGACGCGACCGGGCCATCCTGGAGCGGATCCTCGGCCAGCGGGACCGCGGGGTCCGCGGGCGCGGTGTCCGCGGCGGGCCCGCGTTCTGCCGCTCGGGCGCCGGCCACCCCGTCTTCGGACGACGTTGGTGCCTGGAGAAGGGGTTCGGGCTCGGCCGGTCGACGTTCCTGGACCGTGACCGGCGATTCGGTGGGATCCTGCGTGGAGATCACCGGCGGGGCCGAACCCTGCCGGAGATCATCCTCGGCCATCGGCTGCCGGACCATCGCTTCCGGACGCACCGGCACCTGGGACGCGCCGACCTGGGCGACCTGCTCGGACTGGCGGTCCGGGACTACCTGCTGTACGAGCTGCTCGGCCTCGCGCCCTACCGGGCGCGCCACGTAACGGGGCGCTGGCACGACGCCCGCCATCACGACCGGCGCGGAGCCGCGTGGTGGCAGGCGGGCCACCGCTCGGCGCCCGGTCTCGACCCCCTGGCCCTCCAGCTCTTCCTGGACGGCGAACGGCTGGTCGAGCTCGCCGACCTGGATCGAGACGGCCGCGTGGACCTCCTCCTCGACGGGAGGTAGGGGTCGCGGCGAGCGACCCGCCGGGCCCCGGCACCGCGCCGCGCTCGGCCGGCCCGGACCCGCCGGCCGAGCCCGGCCTCCGGGCTCAGACCGTGGGCTCGTCGGCCGTCGGGCCGTAGGTCTGGGGCACGGAGGCGCCCGTCAGCCGCAGGTAGACCGTGAGCTGACCCCGGTGGTGGATCAGGTGGTTCAGCACGCTGGAGCGCAGCACGCCGCCCTTCGGCGCCGTGAACACCTCCCTGCCCGCCTTCTTCAGGGTCCAGCTCGTTCCGAACTCGGCGTCGTCCGTCGCCGCGATCACCTGGCGCGCCGAGGTCGCGCTGTCGCCGAACAGCTTCAGGATCTCCCCGACCGTACCCAGGTCCGCGGCTTCGTGCTCGTCGCTCCCGCCCGGCGGCTGCATGTCGAACTCGTCCCGCTGGAGGACCACGGGCGTCCACCCGGGCACCTCGGCGATGTGGCTGGCGAGCCGCCCGAGCGTCATCGACTTCTCGTGCGGCCGCCAGCCGAGGCGGTCCTCGGGCACCCGCTCGAGCATCCTCCGCGTGGCCTCGACCTCCTCGTCGAACTCCGGCAGGACCGTGTCGGCGATCGGCATCTTTCTCTCCTCTTCCTCTCGTCTTCGCGTTC
>CAYMQZ010000061.1:0-13987 GCA_964392705.1 uncultured Gemmatimonadota bacterium | reverse complement strand
GCGCGCTACGGCCCGCGTCCGCCGCGGGGCTCACCACTCCGCCGTCGCCTCCGCGAACCGCTTCCGGGCCTCCGCGAACCGGTTCTTCAGCCGGAGGCGCTCCCGATCGTACTCGTCGGGGCTGCGCCGGTGGAGCATCGGCTCGCCCGCCCCCTCGCCGGCCGGGTCGATCTCCAGGGCGACGGGCTCGCGGAAGGCGGGGATCCGCCTGGGATCGAGCCCCCGGACCCGGCCGTTCTCCGAGCGGTAGAGCGTGACGACGGCCTCGAGCTCGTGGACCAGCGCGTGGGACTCGGTGAGCGACCGTTCGTACAGGAGGTCGCGCAGGCGACGGAGATGGTCGGCCACCCCGCCGAGGAGGCCCGACACCTGGACGGCCGCCGCATCGCCTTCCGCCAGGAGGGTGCGCCGCTCCCCCTCGAACGGCGCCTCGTCCGGGGGCCGCGGACTCACCTGATGGTGGAAGTAGGCGGCGGAGATGGCGCACAGGACCAGGGTCGCGTTCAGGAGCAGGATCGGCAGGCTCAGGCGGCTCATCGAGGTGGCGTAATCCCGGAGGGCCACGGCGCTCGCCTCCAGCTCCTCCGCCCGGTCGCTCCGTTCCGTAGCGTCCGCCAGGTCGCCGTCCACCCGTAGAGCCGCGGCCTCCCCCCGCAGCTCCTGGGCCGTCGCCACGTCCTGTTCCCAGCGGCTCAAGCCCACATCGCCGAGCGTCACCCGGGCCTGGTAGAGCACGCCCACCACCAGGATCAGCCCGAGCCCGGCGAGGATCAGCGGTACCACGTCTTCACGCAAGGGCTCTTCGGGGGCGCTTCCCGGGCTCGGCCGGACCTCCCGCCGCGCCACGGCGGCACGGAGCGAGTGGCCGAAGAAATGGGCTAGCACGAGCAGGAAGGTGACGACGCCCGCCGCCAGCAGCGCGGCGTCCGGACGCAGGACGAGCTCGGCCAACACCCGCTGGGTGCCGGCCACCCACCCCTCCGCCGTCTCGGCCACCTGGAGGATCTGCCTCTCCGTGGCCGGATCCCGGGGGAGAAGCGCGACGAACACGGGGGCGTTGGCGAACAGCTCCACGAGCGCCAGGAAGCCCAGCGCCGCCGCGTACCATCGCGTCCCCAGCCGTCGGAAGCGGCCCCTATCCGCCGCGGCCCGTCTCCGTGCCTCCCGGCGGTCCTCCAGGCGTCGGAGATCGTCGGTCGTCCGCTCCAGCCGGTCGATCGCCAGCTCGGCCTCGCCGAGCTTCTCCGAAATGTGACGCTCCTCGGCGGCCACGGCCTCGTTCAGCCGCTTGCGCTGCCCCGTCTGCCACTGGCGGAAGAAGGCCCGGCAGCGCTCGACGAGCTCCCGCTCCGACTCCGACCGACCCTCGACGTTGAGGCGCGGAACCTCGCTTTCGGCGTCGCCGGAGGCCATGCGGACGGCCTCCCGCTGCAGGCGGGACACGCCGGCCTCGAAGGCGTCGAGAGGCGTCGCGGCGACTCCCGAAGTGGTCGCGGCGGCGCCCGCCCCGGCCGAGGACCCGGTGAGGTCCGTAGCCGGCTTCAGACCGGGCAGATCGGGGTCGCCCCCCTCCGCCGTCGGGCCTTCCGTCGGCCTGATCCGCCGGCCTCGGAAGCGCTCGTTTCGCGCCTCGGCGCGGTTGCCGTCCCCGTCTCCGAAGGTCCCGGTGCGGTCGCGGTCGTCGCTCACGGCGGCCTGCCCTCCACGTCGCGTCGGGCTCGATCCGCGGCAACGATCCGCTCGCTCGCCTGGCGGAAAGCGCCCATCCATCGAACCCTCATGCAGGAAGCGTGCGTGCGGCTCGGCGCTCTCCCGTGCCTTGCCCCTGGTGCCGGGGCCCGGATAGCATGCCGGGTACGGTTCCGGGCAGCTCCCTTCCGAGACCGCTTCGGGACCGACCGGCTCTCGACCGAGTCCACAGCCACAGGAGAAGTCACGATGAGCGAGCGCGCATCCGGCGCCGTCAGCACCCCGTTCGCGACCGGCTTCGCGGTTCTGGCCCTGCTTCTCGTTCCGGCGGTCCCCGTCACCACCCCGCCCGGTCCTCGGCCGGCGGCTCTGCACGCCCAGGCCCGCGGCGGGGCGGCGGCCTTCGACACCACGGCCTACAGGCTCGAGTACCGCTCCATCGGTCCCGAGCGCGGCGGCCGCAGCACCGCCGTGGCGGGCATTCCGGGCGAGCCCGAGACGTTTCTCATGGGCGCCACGGGCGGCGGCGTCTGGAAGACGACGGACGCGGGGCTGAGCTGGGAGAACCTCTCGGACGGCCACTTCGAGGCGGGCTCGATCGGCGCCATCCGGGTGGCCGAGGGCGACCCGAGCGTGATCTACGTGGGCACGGGCTCCGCGTGCCTCCGGGGCAACGTCTCGAAGGGGATCGGGATGTACAGGTCGGAGGACGGCGGGAAGACGTGGCGCCACGTCGGCCTGCGCGAGGCGGGGCAGATCGGCCGCATCGCCGTGCACCCGTCGAATCCCGACGTCGCGTTCGCGGCCGCGCTCGGCTCGCCGTTCGGACCCAACCCCGAGCGCGGCGTCTTCCGCACCCGGGACGGCGGAGAGAGTTGGGAGAAGGTGCTCTTCGTGAGCGACTCCACCGGCTTCGTCGACCTGGCGATGAACCCGAAGAATCCGCGCGTCGTGTTCGCCGCGGCCTGGCGCGCCGAGCGGAAGCCGTGGACGCTCATCTCGGGCGCCGAGGAGGCCGGCATCTGGCGCACGAAGGACGGCGGCGACACCTGGGAGAAGCTCGAGGGCGGGCTCCCCACCGGCGTCGTCGGCAAGGCCGCCGTCACCGTCTCGCCGGCCGACCCCGACCGGGTCTGGGTCCTGATCGAGGCCGAGGGCGACAAGGGGGGCGTGTACCGCTCCGACGACGGCGGCGACAGCTGGACCCAGGTGAACAGGGAGCGGATGCTCCGCCAGCGGGCCTGGTACTACACGCACATCTACGCCGACCCGCAGGACGAGAACACCGTCTACGCCCTCAACGTCCGCTACTGGAAGTCGGTGGACGGCGGGAAGACCTGGGAGTCGGTCCGGGTCCCCCACGGCGACGTGCACGACCTGTGGCTCAACCCGGACGATCCGAAGAAGCAAGTGGTGGCGGACGATGGGGGCGGCCAGGTCACCCTCACCGGCGGAGAGAGCTGGTCCACCTACTACAATCAGCCGACGGCCGAGTTCTACCGGGTGTTCGTGGACGACCGGTTTCCCTACCATGTGTACGGGCCCCAGCAGGACAACAGCACGATCCGGGTCCCCAGCCGGCCGCTGCCGGGCGTCAGCGACCAGCGGCACTGGCAGGCGGTGGGGGGCTGCGAGAGCGGTCACATCGCGATCGACCCGCGCGATCCCGACATCGTGTACGCGGGTTGCTACGGCGGCAGCATCGAACGCACGGACCTGAAGACGGGCGACGAGCGCCAGATCCTCGCCTACCCGCAGCTCCAGCTCGGGCAGGCGGCCCGCGACCTCGAATACCGCTTCCAGTGGAACGCGCCGATCCGGATCGATCCTCACGACCCGGACGTCGTCTACCACACCTCGAACCACGTCCACCGCTCGCGGGACAACGGCCACTCGTGGGAGACCATCAGCCCGGACCTGACGCGTGACCTGCCCGAGCACCAGGGCTACGCGGGCGAGCCGATCACCCGGGACAACACGGGGGTCGAGGTGTTCGGCACCATCTTCGCCTTCGAGATCTCGCCCCACGAGCCCGGCGTGCTGTGGGCCGGCTCCGACGACGGGCGGCTCCACATCTCGCGGGACGACGGCGAGACGTGGAACGAGATCACGCCGCCCGGGCTACCCGAGATCTCGACGGTCAACACGATCGAGCTCTCCGCCCACGATCCGGGACGGGCGTTCGTGACCGCGTACCGTTACCGGCAGGACGACTTCACGCCCTACATCTTCCGGACGAGCGACTACGGGGCGTCCTGGGAGCGCGTCTCCACCGAGGGCATTCCGGCGGACCACTCCGCGCGCGTGGTGCGCGAGGACCCCGAGCGGCGGGGCCTGCTGTACGCGGGCACCGAGTTCGGAATGTACGTCTCGTTCGACGACGGGGGGAGCTGGCGGACGCTGCAGTCCAACCTCCCGGTGACGCCGATCACCGACCTCCGGGTGCACGAGGGCGACCTGGTCGTGGCGACCCAGGGGCGTTCCTTCTGGATCCTGGACGACCTCTCGCCCCTCCGGCAGCTGACGCCCGAGGTGGCCGCCTCGCGGGTCCACCTGTACCAGCCCGCGCCGGCGGTGCGGGCCCGGGGCGTGTTCGGGACCGGGGCCACGATCGCCTACCACCTGGGCTCCGAGCCCGCGGAGGACGAGAACCTGGTGATCGAGGTCCTGGAGCCCGACGGCGACGTCGTCCGCCGCTGGGCCAGCGACCCGTCGGCCGTGGAGGACGGCGACGACGGCGTGGAGGCCGACGAGATCGAGGAGGAGGACCGGAAGCCGGGCCTCAACCGGATCCGCTGGAACCTGTCGTACGAGGGCCCCGACCTGGTGGATGACGCGGTGATCTGGGGCTTCACGGGCGGGCAGACAGCCGTGCCCGGCACCTACACCGTGCGCCTAACGCTGGGCGAGATGACCCAGGAGCAGCAGCTCGAGGTCCGGATGGATCCGCGTCTGGAAGGCGCCGTGACCGCCGAGGACCTGCGGGCGCGGTTCGAGCTCGCGACCCGGACGAAGGGGATGCTCCAGGAGGCCCACGACGCGATCCGCGACATCCGCTCGGTGCGCTCGCAGGTGAAGGACCGCGCCCAGCGGGCGGCCGAGGCCGACTACGGCGAGGACCTGACCGAGATGGCCGACTCGGTGGCGCAGAAGCTCACCGCCATCGAGGAGGAGCTCATGCAGACGAAGAACGAGAGCAACCAGGACCCCCTGAACTTCCCGCCCATGCTCGACAACCAGATCGCCTACCTGTACGGCTACATCCGGTCGACCGAGGACCGGCCCACGGAGGGGGCACGCCAGCGGGCCGACGACCTGCGGGCCGAGCTGGACGGCCACCTGTCCGAGCTGCGCCGGGTGATGGAGGAGGACGTGGCGCCCTTCGAGCGAACGCTGGAGGAGCGGGGGGTTCCGCCCGTGATTCGGAAGGGGGAGAAGGCGGCCGACGCGGCGACGACGACGGCCGACGGCGGCTGAGACCGGCGCGGGAAGCATCCGACGCCGCCGGTGTCGCGCGCCTGCCGGCCGCTCAGGCCGCGCCATGACCGGTCAGCCCGGACCGCACGGTGGAGATCCGGATGGCCGGTCGGCCACGGGCTCGCGGAGCCGCGCGCACGTTGATGGTGGGTTGAGAGAAACACGGTAACTGGACGCGCTGAGAGGGGTGCCACGTGAGGGCGGGAGCCGACGGAGGAGACGAGTGAGAACGCAGCCAGCGAGCGGCTCGGGGCGTCTCGTGAGCCTGGAGGAGTTCGAGGCGATGCCCGAGGAAGACGGGGTCCGTCTCGAGCTGGTCGAGGGAAACGTCGTCCGGGAGCCCCGCCCCGGCGCGCGACACGGCCGGCTGACCACCCGGCTCGCATCGGCACTCCACAAGCATTCGGAGAATCAGGGTCTCGGGATGGTCTGCACGGACTTCGGCGTGGTGCTCGCGGAGGACCCTGCTACGATCCGAGGGCCCGACATCGGCTTCATCGCCGCCGAGCGGCTGCGGCCCGAGGACCTCCCCACCGGTTTCCTCAAGGGCGCGCCCGATCTGGCGGTCGAGATCGTCTCTCCTTCGAACACGGCCACAGAGATCCAGCGGAAGGTGCTGGAATATCTGGCCGCTGGCTCCCGACTCGTGTGGGTGGTCGACCCCGAGACGCGAAGCGTGAGCGCGTATCGATCCCGCGACGAGGCCCGTCTCCTCGACGAGGGGGACGTGCTGGACGGAGGGGACGTGCTCCCGGGGTTTCATCTCGCGCTGAAGGAACTCTTCGCCCCGTAAGGCGCCCCGGCCCCCGACCCCGGCGCTCGGCTACCCCGGCTTCCACGGAGGGGCCCGGGAGCTTCGCCGCCGGAAGTCAGGCTCCCGCCACGGGCGTTCGGAAGGTCGGGAGCCGGTCCATGGCGAGCGAGCCGAGGACGGCCGTGCGTCGCTCCGGTCCCGTGAAGCAGATGCTCGAGGTGAAGCGGAGCGTCTCGCCCGCGCAGGCGAACAGGTCGTCGGGCTCCACGGTGCCGGCGGCCTGCTTCCGTTGGAAGGCGGCGAGCGCCTCCTCGCGCGGCTCCTCGATCACCACGTGCCATTCCCCGTCGGCCGTGATGACGCCCACGCCGTTCCGGGCGACCGTGGCCACCCACAGGTTGCCGTCGGCGTCGAAGGTGAGCCCGTCCGTGTAGGCGCCGTGCCCCAGACCGTCCGGCCCGTACACCTCCCCCTCGCCCAGCGACCCGTCCTCGCGGATGGGAAAGCGGAGGACCCGGGCCTTCATCGTCTCGGCCACGTACACGTGGCGCTCCTCGGCGTCCAGGCGCGACTCGTTGGCCGCGTAGATGCCGTCGGCTACGATGCGGGCGCCGCGCTCGTCGGCCAGGACCACGAAGCCGTCGGGACGGGGCTCGGCGGCGCAGTCCCACCACCGCTCGGCGCGCGTCGTGCAGGTGATCCACAGACGGCCGCGCGAGTCGTAGTTCACGTGGTTGGCGGCTGTCAGCGGCTGCCCGTCGACCTCCTCCAGTAGCGTCTCCGCGCCGGTTCCGTCCCGCCGCATGGCCTGCACCCGGCCGAGCGCGATGTTGGCGGTCACGAGCCGCCCGTCGGGCGCGATCGCCAGGCCGTTCGGCTCGCCACCCCAGCCGAGGAGCGTCTCCTGCTTCCCGTCCGGCTCGATTCGGGCGGCCCCGCCCCGGCCGTCGGAGCACCAGAGCGTCCCGTCCGGCTCGGTGATCACCGACTCCGGACGGACCAGCTCCCGCCCCGTCCACTCGAGCTCGTCGATCGATACCGTGAAGTCGCGGATTTCAGTCACCCGCTCTCCTCGCTCCCCTCGCTCTCCCCGTTTCTCTCGCTCGCTCCGGTCCCCTTCGGGGCTCCGATGTCCTCCGACCAGAGATCTGGATGCTCGCGGATGAAGTCCGTCAGGAGCCGGGCGCACTCCTCGGAATCGAGGTCCACGACCTCGACGCCGGCCTCCTGCAGCCAGTCCAGGCCGCCGCGGAAGTTCCGCGACTCTCCGACCACGACACGCCCGATGCCGAACTGACGCACCAGGCCGCTGCAGTACCAGCAGGGGGCCAGGGTCGTGACCATGACGGTGCCCCGATAGTCCCGACGCCGCCCCGCGTTTCGAAACGCGTTCGTCTCCGCGTGCATCGACGGGTCGTCGTCCTGCACCCGGC
Source organism: uncultured Gemmatimonadota bacterium (assembly GCA_964392705.1). Taxonomy (GTDB): domain Bacteria; phylum Gemmatimonadota; class Gemmatimonadetes; order Palauibacterales; family Palauibacteraceae; genus CAYMQZ01. Next base: position 6,634 of record CAYMQZ010000061.1, on the reverse strand, counting down.
GGTTCCGTCCCCGGCCCAGGAGGCGGCCGCCGCGGTCGAACAGGGCGGCTCCGATCGGTACGCCTCCCTCCTCCAGCCCCATCCTCGCTTCCGCGAGGGCCACCTGTAGCATCCGGGCGTCCCGAGAACGATCGTCCATCAGCCCCCGCTCTCGAATTCACATGAGTCGCGTCCGGCCAGGCCGACCACGCCGGGACGGCGGGCGGCGCGTCCGGGCATCCTGGTCCACCTGCAACCTGGACGTTCTCTCGCCGTTGCGCGAGTTTGCCTCTGCCCTGAAGGCACGTCCACCCGGAACGGAGCGTCCATGCCCGAGATCTCCCGCGACGCCGCCGCGGACGCTTCCACGACTCCACCCGACGGGACGCACCCGAAGGACGACCGTCGCACCATCTTCGGCTGGGCCATGTACGACTGGGCGAACTCCGCCTACATGACCACCGTGGCCGCGGTGTTGCTCCCCTTCTACTTCGCGGACACCGTGATGCCCGACCGGGGCTACGAGATCTTCGGCCGCGTGCTCGGGGGGCAGGAGCTCTGGGGATATTTCGTCAGCTTCGGCACCTTCGTCATCTTCCTGCTCACGCCGGTCCTGGGAGCGGTCGCCGACTTCTCCGCCGCCAAGAAGCGCTTCCTGCGCGCCTTCGCCTACGGTGGCGCGCTCTTCACCGCTCTATGCTGGTTTCTGGGAACCGGCGACGTGCTTCTCACCCTGGGGCTCTTCTTCCTCACGCAGGTCGGCTTCGTAAGCGCCAACGTCTTCTACGACGGGTTCCTCACGGACATCACGACGCCGGAGACGATCGACCGGGTGTCGGCGAAGGGATACGCCTTCGGCTACGTGGGAGGCGGCCTGCAGTTCGCCCTCGCGCTGCTCCTGGTCCTCTTCCACCAGCGGATCGGCCTGGGCGTGGGGACGGCCGTGCGCATCTCGATCGTCATGGCGGCCGTATGGTGGTTCGGATTCGCCACCTTCGCGCTCACCCGGCTCCGCGAGACGGGCCTGCCCCAGGCACTGCCCGCGGAATACGGCGGGCGGCCGCGCTCCCTCGCCTACGCCGTCGTGGGCTTCGCCCGCGTCTGGGAGACGACGAAGCGGCTGGTCCGCTTCAAGCAGCTTCTCCTCTTCCTCGTCGCCTTCGTCATCTACATCGACGGGATCCAGACCATCATCAACATGGCCACGGTGTACGCCAGGGACACGCTCCTCCTGGGCGCGGGGGCGATCATGGGCACCTTTCTCCTCGTCCAGTTCGTGGCCTTCGGGGGAGCGTATTTCTTCGGCTGGTTGGCCGGACGGATCCAGGCCCGACCGGCGATCCTGTGGTGCCTGGCCGTCTACGCGCTGGTGGCCGTGGCGGCCTACTTCCTACCGGCGGGGCGCCTCCTTCCGTTCATGGCGCTCGGGGCCACGATCGGCTTCGTCCAGGGGGGCGCCCAGTCGCTCAGCCGCAGCCTCTACGGCTCGATGATCCCCGAGGAGGCGTCGGCCGAGTTCTACGGCTTCTACTCGGTGCTCTCGAAGTTCGCGGCGATCTGGGGCCCGCTCATCTTCGCCCGGGTCACCCAGACCACCGGCTCCGGCCGGAACGGGATCCTGTCGCTCATCGTCCTGTTCATCCTCGGGGGGATCCTGCTGGCGCTCGTGGACGTCGAGGAGGCGCGGGCCTCGAAGACCCGCTGGCGGTTCGTGGGGGCGGAGGCGGAGGTGGCGTAGCGTTCGCCTCCGCCAAACAGCGGCCGCCCGGTATGCATGTCCCTGCCTGGGGCTCGGCTGTGGGCCGTCGCCACCGACGGGCCGTCACGGGACGCCGTCCGTCGGCGCGGCGCCCGGTCGAGCCCAGCCCGCGGTCTCCCCTTCTTCCGCCGACGGCGCACGCCCCAGCTCCTGCCGCAGTTCCTCCAGGCGCTCGGCCAGCAGGCGCCGCCGCTCGAGAAGGCGCGGGCGCAGATCACCCTTCCGGCGAAGGAGCAGCCACGCTCGGGCGCTCGCCCGCGCGTCCTTCCACCGATCGCGGACGACCAGAGTGAGCAGGGCCAGAGTCACAAGGGCGACGGCGGCTCCGCCGCCGGCCCACGGGCCCGCCAGCCAGCCGGCTGCTCCGGCCAGGAAGCCGATCCAGACCCCGTAGATCACGATCCCGCCCAGCAGCTTGAAGGTGGACTGGACATCCTTGTCGGCCCCCGCCCGTACCGGGAGCAGGCCGGTGACGCGGTACGGGACCCAGAATAGAAGGACCCCCACCGCGGCCACGGGCGCCAGGAGCAGGAAGAAGAGGAGCTGGCGGAGCGTCCAGCGGATCGTCGCCGCCGGCGACGGGTCGCGGTCCAGCCGTCCCGGCGCCAGCCCGGCCAGCTCCAGGAGTGTCGCGTAGCGGGCGATCGCCCGGTAGGCGGGCTCCACCCGCCCGGGCTGACGGCGCCGAAGCGTCGTGAGCGCCTCGGAGACCTGGCCCAGGCGTCGCACCCGCTCGGCCCGGACGCGCGGCAACGCGTGCTCGGCCGCATAGATCGCCTCCGCGCACTCGACCACCGGCGCGTCCTCCCACCGCTCGAGGTTCACGGTCACGGCCCGCAGCCCCTCCTCGATCCGCTCGGTCAGGGCCCGGACCGCCTCCGGGTCGTCGGGCCCCGCCGCGCGAAGGTCCGCCCAGGCCACGGGCTCGCCCACGACCGTCAGGGCCCGGGACCGGAACCGCTCCTTCCGGCGCAGGACGAGGCCCACAGGCACGATGGGGAAGCTCGCTCCGAGCATCGCCGCCGCCCCGAGGGCGATCCGCGCCGCGCCCGTCTTGAGCGGCACCAGGGAAGGCTCGCTGTGGCTGATCCCCTCCGGGAAGATTCCGACCGCGTCCCCCGCGGCCAGCGCGGCGTGCGCGGCCCGGAACGCGTCCTCGTTCCGCTCCATCAGCGACGGGTCGTCCTGCCTGCGGTGGACCGGGATGGCACCGCAGCCGCGCATGATCCAGCCCACGAGGGGATCGGAGAAGAGGGGAGCCTTCGCCAGGAAACGGACCGGCCGCCGCGCCACGGCGCACACCGCGGCGGGATCCAGGAGCGAGTTCGGATGGTTCGCGACCAGGAGGACCGCCCCCTCGCGAGGCACACGGCCGCCCGCCCGCTCGAAGCGGTAGTAGGTGCGGAGCGCGATGGCGGAGACCGCCGGGAAGTGTCGGAGCAGCCACATGGTCGAGACGTCCTTTCCCGGCTAGCATACGTGAGCCGCAGGGAATCGGCCACGACGCGCGGGAACGAGACGAGGATCCGTCCCATGGATGAGCACGACGCCATCATCATCGGAGCGGGACAGGGGGGCATCCCCCTCGCCGCGAACCTGGCGGACGCCGGCTGGAGCGTGGCCCTCATCGAGCGGGCCCATCTCGGAGGGAGCTGCATCAACTACGGGTGCACGCCGACCAAGGCGATGGTGGCCAGCGCGCGCCGCGCCTGGGTCGCCCGCAACAGCGCCGAGCTCGGTGTCCGGACGGAGGGGGTCGAGGTGGACCTGGCCGCGATCGTCGAGCGGAAGGACGGGATCGTCCGGTCGTTCCGCGAGGGGCTCCAGAGGCGCGTGGACCGCGAGGGCCTCGACCTGGTCCGGGGCGACGCCCGCTTCGCGGGGCCGGGAACCGTGACCGTCGGCGACCGCGAGCTGCGCTCCGACCGGATCGTGATCGACGTGGGCGCCCGGCCGGTCGTGCCCCCGATCGAGGGGATCGACGCCGTGCCCTGGGTGGATTCCACCGGCATCATGGAGCTCCGGGAGGTTCCGGAGCACCTGCTGGTCGTGGGAGGGGGCTACGTGGGGTGCGAGTTCGTCCAGATGTTCCGGCGCTTCGGGAGCGAGGTCACGGTCCTCCAGGCCGCCCCGCGGCTTCTGCCGGCCGAGGACGAGGAGTTCGGCGACGCCGTGCGCGAGCGGTTCGAGGAGGAGGGCGTCCGCGTGATCGCCGGCGCCCGGGTCACCGCGGCCCGCGGCGACGAGGGCGACCTGGAGGTGGATGTCCGGGTGGACGGCGGCGCGGCGTCGGAGACCGAGGCCGTCCACGGCTCCCACCTCCTGCTGGCCGCCGGACGCCGCCCGGCCACCGAGGGGCTCGGCCTGGAGGCGATCGGCCTCGAGACCGACGAGCGGGGCGCGATCCCGGTGGACGAGGGACTGCACACGGGCGTCGAGGGCGTGTGGGCGATCGGCGACGTGAACGGGAACGCGCCGTTCACGAACGTCTCCTATCACGACTTCCAGGTCCTGTTCGAGAGCTGGACGAACGGGAAGGAGGTCTCGACGGCCGAGCGCCACCACGTGTCGGCCGTGTACGTGGACCCGCCGGTGGCGCGCGTGGGGCTGAACGAGCGGGAGGCGAAGGAGCGGGACGTCGAGTACGAAGTCGCCTCGACGCCGATGAGCCACGTGGCGCGCGCGATCGAGATGGGCGAGACGGCCGGCCTGATGAAGGTCCTGGCGGATCCTGCCAGCCGGAAGATCCTGGGCGCGGCCATGATGGGCGTCTCGGCCGACGAGGTGATCCACATCTTCGCCGCCGTCATGGACGCCGGCGCCACCTACGAGGCGATCGAGCGCGGCGTGTACGCGCACCCCGCCGTGGCCGAGGCGCTTCCCGTGCTGGTGCGGAAGCTCGAGGGAGGCTACGCCTGAGAGGTGCCCGCTCGCCGGAAGGATGCCCGCCCGCGGACGGAGGGCCCCGGGGGCGACGGCGAGACCCGAACCGTGGAGGGGAAGACGATGGCCCAGGTGAGGCAGAGGCTGGTGACGCCGGAGCAGCTCGCGGAGTGGGTGCGCGAGGCCCGGGAGCGGACGTTCGAGGTCGTCTCGGACCTCTCGGACGAGCAGCTCCTGGGCCCCAGGCTCGCGATCGTGAACCCGCTGCTCTGGGAGATCGGCCACCTGGCCTGGTTCCAGGAGAAGTGGGCCCTGCGGCACGCCCTGGGCCGTGACCCGGTCCGGGAGGACGCCGACGCGCTGTGGGACTCCATCGCGATCGCCCACGACCTCCGCTGGGACCTTCCCCTTCCCTCCCGCGAGGAGACCCTGGCCTACATGCGGGAGGTGCGGGACCGGGTGATCGAGGCGCTCCGAGACGACCCGACGGAGGACCTTCTCTACCACGCGCTCTACACCGTCTACCACGAGGACATGCACACCGAGGCGTTCACCTACACGCGGCAGACCCACGGTTGGCCGGCGCCGCCGATCTCGCGGACCTCCGCGGCGGTCGCGACCGACGGCGACGCCCCGCCCGCCTCCGGGAGCCCTGCCCCCTCGGGCGACGCCGAGGTACCCGGGGGCACCTTCTGGCTCGGATCCCCCGAGGACGCCCCGTTCGCCTTCGACAACGACCAGTGGGCCCACCCGGTCGAGCTCGAGCCGTTCGCGATCGCCCGGGCGCCACTCACCCAGGGAGAGTACCTCGCCTTCGTCGAGTCCGGCGGCTACGGCGAGCCCGAGTTCTGGAGCGCGGAGGGATGGCGGTGGCGCGAGGAGGCGGGCGCCGAGGCTCCCGTCTACTGGCGGAAGGACGGGGGGCGGTGGCTCCGGCGCGATTTCGACCGCTGGGTCCCGCTCGAGCCCCACCGGCCCGTGATCCACGTGAGCTGGTACGAGGCGGACGCCTACTGCCGCTGGGCCGGCCGCAGGCTCCCCACCGAGGCCGAGTGGGAGGCCGCGGCCTCCGTCCCCGGGGCGTCCGGCGGCCAGATCGAGGGGGTGCCGGAGGCGAAGCGCCGCTACCCGTGGGGCGACGAGCCGCTTCCGGGCCCGGAACACGCGAACCTGGACTGGCGCGCCATGGGCTGCGTCGAAGTCGAGGCCCTTCCGGCCGGGGACAGCGCCTTCGGATGCCGGGGGCTGATCGGGAACGTCTGGGAGTGGACGGCGAGCGACTTCCTCCCCTACCCCGGCTTCGACCCCGACCCGTACAAGGAGTACTCGGAGCCCTGGTTCGGGGACCGCAAGGTGCTCCGGGGCGGATGCTGGGCCACCCGCTCGCGCCTCGTCTACAACTGCTACCGGAACTACTACACGCCGGACCGGCGGGACGTGTGGGCGGGCTTCCGGACCTGCGCGAGGTGAACGGGCGCGGTCGCGCCCGGCGCTCCGGGTCCCACCGCTGAAGATCTCCATCGTGACCCCGGAGGCCGCGGCCGGCCGTCCCGGGAACCGCGTGACGGCGGAGCGGTGGGCCGACTTCCTCCGGGAGCTGGGCCACGAAGCCCGGGTGGAGGCGCGCTGGGAGGGCGAGCCCCGCGACCTCCTGGTGGCGCTCCACGCCCGGAAGAGCCACGGATCGATCGAGCGCTTCCGGGCCTCCCACCCCGACCGGCCGCTCGTCGTGGCGCTCACCGGCACCGACCTCTACCGCGACATGCGGGATCGCCGGTCGAAGGCCTGGGAGTCGGCGGAGCTCGCCGACCGCCTGGTCGTCCTCCAGGAAAAGGCACCCGAGGTGCTGCCCGAGCCCCTGCGGGAGAAGACGCGGGTGATCTACCAGTCCGTGCCGGAGCTCTGGGAGCGCTGGCGGGAGCGGCGGGAGGGGGTGGGAGACGAGGAGGCGGGGGCCCCCCGCCCTCCGGACGAGGAGGAACCCGACGGGCCGGAGGGCGGCCCTGGAACCGG
>CAYMQZ010000060.1:0-14121 GCA_964392705.1 uncultured Gemmatimonadota bacterium | reverse complement strand
CGATCGGCCGGGAGGCCGGATACGGAGAGGGCGGCGAGCACCGCGGAGGGACCGGGAATCGGGAACACCCGGAAGCCGGCCTCCAGGGCCGCCGCCACGACCCGCCGGCCCGGATCCGACACGGCGGGCGTGCCGGCATCGCTGACCAGCGCGCAGCGCTCGCCCGCCCCAAGGCGGCCGAGGACCTCGTCGGTCCGCTGGGCCTCGTTGTGGGCGTGCAGCGAGCGGATCGGAAGGCGCCCTCCGAGCGAGGCGAGCAGCCGACCGGTGCGACGGGTGTCCTCCGCGTACACCACGTCGGCGGCGCGCAGGGTCTCGGACGCCCGAACGGTCAGATCGTCCAGGTTGCCGATCGGGGTCCCGACCACGTACAGCCCGCTTTCCATGGCGTCCTCCGGCCGCGGCGCCCGTCGGAGGGACGCGGGCCGAGAGGCTTGCGACCCGCCGAGGACTCCCGGCCCCGCTAGGAGTGCTCCTGGATCTTGCGCTCCAGATTCGCCTTCGGATGGGCGCCGACGACCGTGTCGACCAGGTCCCCGTCCTTGAAGAAGAGGATGCTCGGGATCGACCGGATGTTGAACCGCTGGGCGATCTGCGGGTTCTCGTCCACGTCCACCTTGCCCACCTTCACGCGATCGGCGTACTCGTCGGCCAGCTCGTCCACGATCGGTCCCACGATGTGGCACGGGCCGCACCATTCGGCCCAGAAGTCCACCATCGCGAGACCCCGACTGGAGGTGATCTCCTCTTCGAAGTTCGCGTCCGTGATCTCGATCGTCCTGGCTCCCGTCGCCATGATATCTCCCGGTCTCCCCGTGCTCTCTCCGTGGGCGCTTTTTCCGCCGGTCCGCTAAGGATACTATGGAGCGCCGTGAAAGTTCGACGCCGGTGCCGGCCCCGGGACGCTCCGGAGCGCGCCTGCCGGACCCCTACAACGCGGATCTCCCTGGGATGGTGCCCGTCATCGATCACATCGGAGTCGCCGTGCCCTCGCTGGAGCGGGCCGAGCCTCTGTGGGCGGCGCTGCTCGGCCGACCCGCGAGCGGCCACGAGACCGTACCCTCGGAAGGGGTGCGGGTGGCCTTCTTCGGCCAGGGAGCCGGTCGGGTGGAGCTGCTCGAGCCCACCGAGCCGGACTCGCCCGTCGGCCGTTTCCTCCGTCGCCGCGGGCCCGGCGTGCATCACGTCTGCCTGCGGGTGTCCGCCCTGGAGGACGCGGTGCGGCGAGCCCGCGAGGTCGGTGCCGAGCTGGTGCCGCCCGGGATCCGGTCCGGCGCCGGAGGGAGTCGGGTGGCGTTCCTCCACCCCCGCAGCACCGGCGGTCTCCTGCTCGAGCTCCGCGAGCCCGCCCCGGACGATTGATCCGGGCTCCCGGTGATCTCGTTCTCGGTGATCGTTCCCGCGCTGGACGAGGCCGACCGGGTCGCGGCCGCGCTCCGGTCCGCCCGACGCGCCCTCGGCGAGAGGGCCGAGCTCATCGTGGTCGACGGGGGCAGTCGGGACGGGACGCCCGGGATCGCCGCGCCTCTGGCCACCGTCGTCCGGAGCGCGCCCGGACGGGGGCGCCAGATGAACGCCGGCGCCCGGATCGCCTCCGGAGACGCTCTCGTGTTCCTGCACGCCGACACGCGGCTGGCCGAAGAGGCGGGGCCGTGGATCCGAGCCTGTCTGGAGGATCCCGAGGTGGTGGGAGGGTGCTGCCGCTTCGGGGTGGAGCCGCCACCCGCCGCGTTGGACCGCTTCCGTCTGCTCGAGCTCGGCGTCAACCTGCGCACCCGGCTGTTCCGGACCGCCACCGGCGACCACGCGATCTTCGTCCGCGCCGACGTCTTCCACGCTCTCGGAGGATTCCCCGACTTTCCGCTCTTCGAGGACGTCGCGCTGGTCCGTCGGCTGCGGCGGCGGGGGATGTTCCGACCCGTGCCGGCGCTGGCGCGAACCTCGAGACGGCGCTGGGAGCGCAAGGGGTTCTGGAGCACGATCGCGCGGCACTGGCTGCTCCGGGTGGGCTTCTGGGCGGGCGTCCCGCCCGAGCGCCTGGCCGCCCGGTACGACGACCGCGGTCGGAGACCCGGGTGAGCGCGGGCCGGGGACGAACTCCCGAGGCTACCGGGTCGTGCCCGTGAGAGGGCCCGTCACGACCTGTTGGACGTACCAGCGCCCGCCGTGGGTGGCCGCGACGACCGGAACCGTGACCTCGCCGTTCCGCGTCCCCACCATGTCGACCAGGAAGCGGATCTCGTTCGGGCCCTCGGTGAGACCGGAACGCCGGAGCACGTAGCTCTCGTGCTCCAGCAGGGCGGCCAGCACGAACATCCGCTGCTCCAGCTCGGCCTGATCCATGCGCTGGAGCGCCGGACCGTCGACGCTGCCGAACAGCCGCGTCATGGCCCGGTAATCGTCGACGTTGGCCGCCTCGAGGAAGGCCTGGACGGCCTCCTCCGCCGTACCCCCGCCCGGCACCCCTTCCTGGCTCGCCGCTCCCGAGCCGCCCGAGGCGCAACCCGCGCCTCCGAGCGACACGACGATCGCGAGCGCGGCCGCGAGCCACGCCGCCCGGAAGATCCCGCCTCTCGCGAGCCCCGCTACCTCGACCGTCGGCCTCACCGTTCCACCCTCCGCAGTCCGCGTACACCTTTCCCCTCGTCTGCCGGAAATAGATCCTCGGCCGCCGGGGGTCAAGCGCCGCCCGACCTCCGCGAGGTGAACTCGATTTCGGGGGAAGGCCGGGCTCATGCCGGCCGCGCCGCTTCGGCTTCGCCGATCGGCTCAAAGGCCAGCCTCTCTCCGTCGGCGTCGACGTCGGCGCGGATCGCGTCGCCGTCCTCGAAGCGCCCCTCCAGGAACGCGAGCGCCAGCGGATCGGAGACCAGGCGCTGCACGGCCCGCTTCAGCGGACGGGCGCCGAACGCCGGGTCGTAGCCGGCCTCGGCCAGGAGCTTCCGCGCCGGGCGCGTCACCTCCAACCGCACCTCGCGGTCGGCCAGCGCCCGCCGCAGCCGCTCCAGCTGCAGCTCCACGATCCGCTCCAGATGCTCCCGCTCGAGCGGTCGATAGACCAGGATGTCGTCGATGCGGTTCAGGAACTCGGGCTTGAAGTGATCGTGCAGCCGCCGCCGGATCTCGCGCTCGACGTCACTCCACTCGCGTCCCTCCTCGGCGGCCGCCAGGATCCGGGAGCTCCCGATGTTGCTGGTCATGATCAGGACCGCGTTCCGGAAATCGACGGTCCGTCCCTGCCCGTCCGTGAGCCGGCCGTCATCGAGGATCTGCAGCAGCACGTTGAAGACCTCCGCGTGGGCCTTCTCGATCTCGTCGAACAGCACGACCGTGTACGGCCGGCGGCGCACCGCCTCGGTGAGCTGTCCGCCCTCCTCGTAGCCCACGTAGCCGGGCGGCGCGCCGATCAGGCGGGCCACGGCGTGCCGCTCCATGTACTCCGACATGTCGAGCCGGACCATCGCGTCCTCGTCGTCGAACAGGAACTCGGCGAGGGCGCGCGCGGTCTCCGTCTTCCCCACCCCGGTCGGCCCGAGGAAGATGAAGCTGCCGATCGGGCGGTCGGGGTCCTGGAGCCCCGCCCGGCTGCGGCGCACCGCGTTCGCCACCGCCTCGATCGCCGCCTCCTGGTCCACCACCCTCTCGTGCAGGTGCTCCTCCAGGCGAGCCAGTCGCTCCCGCTCGTCCTCGAGCATGCGCGCCACCGGAACCCCCGTCCAGGACGCGACGACCTCGGCCACGTCCTCCGGGCCCACCTCCTCCTTCAGGAAGCTGCCCTCCGCCTGGAGCTCGGCGAGGCGCCCCTCGGCCTCGGTCAACTCGTCCCGGAGGCGGGGGATCCGGCCGTAGGTGATCTCGGCGGCCTCCTGGAGGTCGCCGGAGCGGGTGGCCCGCTCGGCGCCGATGCCCGCCTCCTCGATCTCCCGCTTCAACTGTCGCACGCGCTCGATGGCGTCCTTCTCCGAGCCCCAGCGGGCCTTGAGGCCGGCCAGCCGTTCCCGGAGCTCGGAGATCTCCTGCTCCAGCCCCTCCAGCCGCGCGCGGCTCTTCGGGTCCTCCTCCTCCCGCAGCGCCTCCCGCTCGATCTCGAGCTGGGTGACGCGGCGCTGCACCTCGTCGATCTCCTCCGGCATGGAGTCGATCTCGATGCGGAGGCGGGAGGCCGCCTCGTCGATCAGGTCGATCGCCTTGTCGGGCAGGAACCGCTCGCCGATGTAGCGATCCGAGAGGCGCGCGGCCGCGATCAGGGCCGGATCGGTGATCCGCACGCCGTGGTGCACCTCGTAGCGCTCCTTGAGCCCGCGGAGGATGGCGATCGTCTCCTCGACCGAGGGCTCGCCGACCAGCACGGGCTGGAAGCGTCGCTCCAGGGCCGGATCCTTCTCGATGTGCCTCCGATACTCGTCCAGGGTGGTGGCGCCGATCATCCGCAGCTCGCCCCGGGCGAGAGGGGGCTTGAGCATGTTTCCCGCGTTCACCGCGCCCTCGGCCGCGCCCGCCCCGACCACCGTGTGCAGCTCGTCGATGAAGGCGACGTACCGCCCCTCGGACTCGGTCAGTTCCCTGAGCGTGGCCTTGAAGCGCTCCTCGAACTCGCCCCGGAACTTCGCTCCCGCGACCATGGCCGCGATGTCCAGCTGCACGAGCCTCTTGTCCCGGAGGGACTCGGGGATGTCGCCCTCGACGATGCGCTGGGCGAGCCCCTCGACGATCGCCGTCTTCCCGACGCCAGGCTCGCCGATGAGGACCGGGTTGTTCTTCGTGCGGCGCGAGAGGACCTGCATGACCCGGCGGATCTCGGTGTCTCGTCCGATCACGGGGTCCAGCGCCCCGGCCCGCGCTTGCGCCGTGAGGTCGATCCCGTACCGCTCGAGCGCCCGGTACTTCCCCTCCGGATCCTGGTCCGTCACGGCGTGCGGACCCCGCACCTCGGCCACGGCCTCGCGCACCGCCTCCGGGGTCGCGCCGGCCTCGGCCAGCAGCTCGCTCGTGCTGCTCGCCCTCTTGCCGGCCAGCGCCACGAGCAGGTGCTCGGTCGACACGTACTGGTCGCCCAGCCGACGCGCCTCCGCCTCGGCCTCGTCCAGGACGCGGCTCAGCTCGCGGCTGGACGTCGGCGTGGCGTCGCTCTGGACGGGCAGCCGTCCGAGGCGCTCGGCCAGCCTCCGACGCAGGCCGCGCTCGTCGACACCGACCTTGCGCAGGACCGGCAGCACGATGCCCTCCTCCTGCTCGAGGAGGGCATCCAGAAGGTGCAGGTCCTCCACGCCGGGGTTGCCCGCCCTGCGCGCCCGCGCCGCCGCATCCTGCAGCGCGCCCGCGGCCTTCACGGTGAGCCGGTCGCTCGGGATCATCGGTGCCTCCGAGAGCCTGTCCGGGCCTTCAGCCCTCCACCTCGATCGTCTGAGCCTTCGAGTCGCTCCGGCGCGGCAGGGCGATCTCGAGCACGCCATCCTCCAGGCGCGCGCGGACCGCCCCCGCGTCCACGTCGGGCGGCATCCGGACCGCGCGTCGGAACCGACCGAAGCCCCGCTCGGACCGCAGCACCTCCGCCCCCTCCGGCAGCTCCGGTCGGCGGCGCTCGCCGCTCACGGTCAGCTCGTCGCCCACGGTCGTCACCTCGAGGTCCGCCTTCGCGACTCCGGGAAGGTCGAAGGTGATCCGGTACCCTCCCCCGGGGAGCCGCACCAGGTCGTGCCGAGGGAAGCGCCCCCCCGCGGGCGCGAGTCCCCGGAGCGCGGAGTCCACCATCTCCGACACGGTCTCCTGGAGATCCCACAGCCCGCTCCAGGCGGAGCGGCCGCGACCGGTCCGCTCGGACGACTCTCCCCCGTCATCGGCCGGTCCCGATCCCCCGTTCCCGGTCGAGGCGCCGCCCGCGGCCTGCTCGCCCGGCATCCCGGCGCTCGTCTCCCTCGTCTCGTCGGTCATCCGCTCCCCCTGTCGGGTCTGCTCGCCTCGAAACGCCCCTGCCGGAGCGCGACGCCCCGCCATCGGACCGTCGGCCTGGAGGAGAGGCAAGTCGCGTACCCACCCGAGGGTCCGGAAAGCCGCGCATCGGCGTGTATTCCCGCCACTTGGGCGGAGGTCGGAACCACGACCCTCGCCCGCCTGCCGATTCGGCAGGCGGGGGTCGTCGACCGACCCGGCGGCCGCTTGACACTTTCGGGCGCCCGCGGCTAGCCTCAGGGCGCTCGAGCCGCGGCGGAGCGGAGCGGGGACTGGACAGGTCGCCCATCGACCTGTGGCGGGCACGGGAGCGCGATGGCCGATCAGGCGGCGACAGGAACGGGCGGCGGGCCGGTCGAACCCTTCATCCCCGCCTCCCGGTCCCTGCCGGAGATCACGGCCAAGGCCCTCCTCCTCGGCGTCGTCCTCTCCGCCGTGCTGGCGGGCGCGAACGCGTACCTCGGCCTCAAGGTGGGGATGACGGTGTCGGCCTCGATCCCGGCCGCCGTGATCTCGATGGCCGTGCTCCGGTTCTTCCGCCGGCACAACATCCTGGAGAACAACATCGTCCAGACCGCGGCGTCGGCGGGCGAAGCGCTGGCCGCCGGGGTCATCTTCACCCTGCCGGCCCTGGTCATGCTCCGCTACTGGCAGGGCTTCGAGTTCCTGCCGACCATGGCCATCGCCCTGTGCGGAGGGATTCTCGGCGTGCTGTTCACGATCCCGCTCCGCCGGGCGCTGATCATCCAGGCCGGCCTGCAGTTTCCCGAGGGGGTGGCCACCGGCGAGGTCCTGAAGGCCGGAAGCGAGGGCGGACGGGGGGCCCGACACATCGCGGTGGCCGGAGCGGCGGGAGCCGTCCTCAAGCTCTGCCAGTCGGGCTTCAAGCTGGTGGCGGGGAAGGCGAGCGGGGCGGTCGCCGTGGGCGGGGCGACCTTCGGCTTCGGCAGCGAGCTGGGCGTCGCCCTGCTCGGAGTCGGGTACATCGTAGGGTTGAACATCGCCGTGCTGGTCTTCGCGGGAGGGTTGATCTCGTGGCTGTTCGGCATCCCGATCTACACGGCCACCGTGGACGCCGGGTCGCTGGCCGCGATCGCGGGTGAGGCGAGCGGCTACGAGCTGGCGGAGGCGGTGTGGAGCGCCCGGATCCGCTACCTGGGCGTGGGGGCCATGGCCGTCGGCGGCCTCTGGGCCCTCGTCTCGCTGGTCGGTCCGGTCCGCGACGGGATTCGCGCCTCCTTCGAGGCCGTGCGCGCGGGCCGGGCGGGCCGGGCGGACGTGCTCCCGCGCACGGAGCGCGACACGCCGATCCACCTGGTGATCCTGGGCACGGTGGCGCTCACCCTCCCGATCTTCCTCGTCTTCCTGTTCGTGATCGACCGGGACGCCCTGGGCATCGGGGGCGGCACGTACGCGACCACGCTGGCCCTCGGGCTCCTCTTTTCGCTGCTGGCCGGCTTCCTCTTCTCGTCCGTGGCCGGCTACATGGCCGGACTCGTGGGCTCCTCGAACAACCCGATCTCCGGCGTCACGATCGCGACGATCCTCACGATCTCCCTCATCCTCCTCGTGCTGCTCGGCGGCGAGATCGACTTCGCGGTGGAGACCTCCAAGGCCACGGCCGCCGCGGCCACGGCCATCCTGGTCGGCGGCGTGGTCTGCTGCGCCGCCGCCATCGCCGGGGACAACATGCAGGACCTCAAGGCGGGTCGGCTGGTCGGCGCCACGCCCTGGAAGCAGCAGGTCATGCAGATCGTGGGGGTCGTGTCGGCGGCCCTGGTCATCGCGCCGATCCTCCAGCTGCTCTTCCAGGCCTACGGGCTCGGCGACGTCTTTCCGCGCGCCGGGATGGACCCGGCGGAGGTGTTGAGCGCCCCGCAGGCCACCCTGATGAGCTCGGTGGCCGACGGCGTGTTCCGGCGGGACCTGCCGTGGACGATGATCTGGATCGGGGCCGCCGTCGCGGTCGCGATCATCGTCGGGGACAGGATCCTGGAAGCGCGCGAGGCGGAGTTCCGCATGCCGGTGCTGGCGGTGGCCGTGGGGATCTACCTGCCGCTCGAGCTCACCGTCCCGATCTTCATCGGGGGCCTCGTCGCCTGGGCGGCCAGCCGGCGCGCCAGGCACCACCGTCCCGCACCGGGGGTCGGTCTCGACCAGACGGGACCGCGGACCGGCCGCCAGGGCCTCCTCTTCGCCTCGGGCCTCATCACGGGCGAGGCGCTGGTCGGCATCCTGCTCGCGATCCCGTTCGCCGCGGCCCAGAACACCGATGTTCTCCGGCTGGCCCCGGAGGGGTTCGGTCCGGCGGCGAGCGCCCTGGGCGTGGTCGGCCTCGCCTTCTTCACCGTGTGGCTCTATCGCGTCGCCCGGCGCGCGTGATGCGGCCGATCCGCGCGAACGTCGGAGCCCTCCGGAGGCCGTTCTTCGCCGGCCTCGCCGCCCTGCTGGCGCTGCAGGCCTGCGCCGAGCCCTCCACCCGGGCGGCGGTGCCGGATGATTCCGTGTACGTTCAGGTGATGGCGCGACTGACCTTCATTCGACAGACGGCGGAGCGGAGCGGCACTCACGACACCCTGCGCTGGGCGGACTCCGTCCGCATGGCGGTGCTGGACGCCTACGGGGTGGACGGAGCGGCGCTCGAGCGGTACGCCGCCCGATACGGCGGCGACCCGAGCCACATGGAGGCGATCTGGGCGAGGGTCGGCGAGGTCGTGGACCACATCGCCCTGCGCGCCGCACGGTCGGAGGGTCCCCTCGATCTCGGACCGGGGGCGGGCGCGCCCCTGCCGGAGGGGGAAGACGAGACGGCCGGGGCGGACGAAGGGAACGGAGGGTGAGAACGGGCGAGCCCGCTCCGTCGCTGCCGCGACCCGAGGAGCGCACGGGCTCGCGGGGCCCCTCGGGCGCCGCGAGCGCGTTCATGCGCTCGCTCGGCCGGTTCGCGCTCGAGTGCGTGGCGCACGGCGGCCGGTCCGCGATCCTCGCGTGGGCCGTGCTCACCAGCCTGGGGAGGCCGCGCCGCTACTGGCAGGCCGCCGTCCAGCAGACGAAGCGGGTCGGGGTGGACGGCCTCGCCCTCGTCCTGATCGTGGGCGGCCTGAGCGGGGCGCTCCTGGCCCAGCAGACGGGATATCAGCTCTCCGAGGCGCTTCCCATGTCGCTCGTCGGGGGCGGCGTCGTCGGCGGCATGCTGACCGAGCTGGGGCCCGTGCTCACGGCTATCGTGCTCGCGGGCCGCATGGGCGCCGGCATCGGCGCGGAGCTCGGCACGATGAAGGTGACCGACCAGATCGACGCCCTGGTCACCCTGGGAAGGGATCCCGTGGTGGAGCTCGTGGTGCCCCGGGTCCTCGGCGGGGTGATCGCGCTGATCCCCCTGGTCATTCTGGCCGACGCGATCGGGATCTTCGCCGGCTGGATCACCGGCGTCACGGTGCTGCCGATGACCACCTCGGAGTTCGTGTTCGGCGCCCAGAGCTACTACCATTCGGCGGCGCTCATCTTTTCGCTCATCAAGGCGCCCATCTTCGGCTTCGCCATCACGTTCGTCGCCTGCTACGTGGGCCTGCGGGCCGAGGGCGGCGCCGCCGGCGTGGGGCGCACGGCCACGAAGGCCGTCGTCGCGATCATCGTCACCATCATGGTGCTGGACGTGATCATGGGGCCGCTCTACAAGGTGCTGAAGTGACGGAGGGGCCGGCGTGATCGAGCTGGTGGGCGTCCGCAAGATGCTCAACCGGAAACGGGTCCTGGATGGGGTGGATCTCGAGATGCACGAGGGCGAGACCCTGGCGATCATGGGCCCCTCGGGGACGGGAAAGAGCGTCCTCCTCAAGCACATCGTGGGTCTGATGGATCCCGACGAGGGGGACGTACGGGTGGACGGCATCTCGGTCCCCCGCGCCGGCGGCCGCCAGATCGCGGAGGTCCGGTCCAGGATCGGCTACGTGTTCCAGAACTCCGCCCTCTTCGACTCGCTGACCGTGGACGGGAACATCCGGCTCGGCCTGCCGGAGGGTCACTGCGACGAGCCCGACGTCGACTGCGAGGAGTTGGTGCGCGAGTGCCTGTCGCACGTCAACCTGGACCCGGAGGAGGTGCTCTACCTGCTCCCCGCCGAGCTCTCCGGCGGCATGCAGAAGCGGGTAGCGATCGCCCGGGCGATCGTGGGCCGCGCCAAGTACATTCTCTACGACGAGCCGACGACGGGCCTGGACCCGGTCAACGCGGGCGTGATCAACAACCTGATCGAGCGTCTGAACCGCGAGATCGAGAGCACGGCCGTGATCGTCACGCACGACGTGGACTCCGCCTTCCAGCTCGCCGACCGGATCGCCCTCCTGTCGGGCGGCAGGATCCGGGCGGAGGGAAGCCCGGAGGAGATGCGCGCCTCGGAGAACGAGCTGGTCCGGGAATTCCTCAGGCTGCAGACGACGACCGAGCCGGCGCGCGCCTGAGATGTCGAGCGGCGACCGAGCCGGCGCGCCCCAGATGGCGATCCTTGGAAGCCCGAGGGCTCGACGAAAGGAGCGGACGTGACGGCGAGGGGGGATAGGTGAGGGACCCGGGCCTGCGGGAGCATCGGCGTGCCGAGCTGCAGGTCGGGGTGCTGGTCGTGGTCGCCTTCGCGGCGCTGATCTGGGGGGTCGTGTGGCTGAGCGGGGCGGACATCGCCGGCCGCGGGCTCCGGGTCTTCGGCGTCGCCGCCGACGCCGGCCAGATCGCCTCCGGCGCGCGGATCTTCCTGCTGGGGGTCGACGTGGGCTCGGTCAAGCAGGTGCGGATCGCCGACCGGGAAGTCGTGATCACCCTGGACATCAACTACGAGGGGAGGCTGCCGGCGGACACGCGAGGACTCATCATGCCCTCGGGCTTCCTGGGCAACCAGATGGTGCAGCTCCAGCCGGGCTCGTCCGACGATACGCTGGCCGGCGGCGATACGATCCCTCTGCAGCGGGTTCCCGACCTGCAGGCGCTGGTCGGCGACCTGGGCGACCAGGCGACGAACCTGATGGAGGAGGCGACCAACGTGCTCTCCGAGGAGACGGCGCAGGAGCTGCGCGGGAGCTCCCGCGCCCTGGCCGAGGCGATGCGCGAGCTCCAGGGGATGGTGGGCGAGCAGCGCCGCACCCTGGACGAGCTCCTCTCGAACCTGAGCCGCGCATCCGAGGGCCTGGCCGACGCCACCTCGGGACCCGAGCTGAGCCGGACGGTGGCGCGGCTGGACTCCTTGAGCGGCGAGCTGGCGAAGGCCGGATCCGGGCTCGACTCGACGAGCCACGCCCTGGCGTCCATTCTGACCAAGGTCGACCAGGGCGAGGGGACGCTCGGACGGCTGGTCCACGACGAGGAGCTGTACGACAAGGTGGCGGCCGCGATGGAGAACCTGCAGGTGGCCTCCGAGGAGATCGCCCTGCTCTCGCAGGACCTGCGCGAGCGCCCGGAGCGTTATCTGAAGGGGCTCAAGTTCTCGGTCTTCTGACGGGCGCCCGCTCCGGGGCTCGCGTCCGCGCGGGCCGCGCGCTCGCGGCGCGGCTCTCGAGCCTGGCGGCCGCGACCGCGGTGGCCGCCACGACCCTGGCCGGCGCGTGTGGTGGGGAAAGCGGAGCCGGACCGGGCCCCGAGGCGGCGCCCGCGGGCGGCATCCCGGCCGCGCCCGGGACCGCCGCGATGGCCGATCGCCTCCGCCAACTCGCCGCCGAGGTGGACCCCGCCACGGTTCCCTACGCGAGCGCCCGCCGGGTCGCCATCCTGCAGCGAGCTCCGGTGCCGAGCGACCCGCGACGCGGGATCCTGTATCGCCTGCGGCTCGCCGAGGAGCTGCTGAACGCGGGTCGGCCCGAGGAAGCCCTCGACGAGCTCCGGGACGCGGAGCGGATCCTCGCCGAGGGGGCGACCGGTCCCCCGCCGCGCGAGATCCGCCTCGAGATCCTCCGCCGGCGGGCGATCGCGCTCGTTCGAAAGGGGATCCAGCGGAACGCGCTGGGGGCGGACGCCGAGGCGTCCTGGAGGGTGCCGCTCCGGCCCGAGGAAGCCCACCCGTTCCCGGAGCCGTGGGACGAGGCGACCCGGACGCTCGAGGCGCTCCTCGCGGAGGAGCCCGACGAGCTCGTCAGCCGCTGGCTGCTGAACCTGGCGTACATGGCCCGCGGGCGGTATCCGGACGGGGTGCCGGAGCGCTGGCTCATCCCGCCCGCCGCCTTCGAGTCGGAATACGAAATCGGGGAGTTCACCGACCGGGCCGGGCGAGCGGGAGTCGCCGTCGAGGGACTGGCCGGGGCGGCGGTCCGGGAGGACTTCGACGGCGACGGCGACTTCGACCTCCTCACCTCCTCTCGCGGGTTCGAGGACCCGCTGCGCTACTTCCGCGCCGAGGGCGATGGGAGGTTCCGGGAGGCCACGGAAGCGGCCGGGCTGGCGGGTCTGACCGGAGGCCTCAACCTCAAGCCCGCCGACTACGACGACGACGGGGACGTGGACGTGCTGGTCCTCCGGGGGGCTTGGCTGCCGCGCGGCTGGCCCAACTCCCTGCTCCGGAACGAGGGCGACGGGACGTTCGCCGACGTCACCCGGGAAGCCGGGGTCTATTCCGAGCGGCCGACCCAGACCGCCGACTGGGGCGATTACGACAACGACGGCGACCTCGACCTCTTCGTCGGAAACGAGACGACCGGCGCCCGCACGGGCTCTCCGGGAGAGGACCTCCTGCCGGCGGAGGAGCACCGGCAGGCGCACCCGGCCGAGCTCTTCCGCAACGAGGGGAACGGCACCTTCACGGAAGTGGCGGCCGGCCTGGGCGTCGACGCGGTGGGCTTCGTGAAGGCCGTCGTCTGGGGAGACTACGACAACGACGGCTGGATCGACCTCTACATCTCGCGGCTGGACGGCCCGAACCTCCTCTTCCGGAACCTCGGCCTCTCGCCCGACGGCGCTCACGCGGGCTTTCGGGAGGCGGGCCGCCAGGCGGGCGTGAGCGAGCCGGAGGCCAGCTTTCCGGCCTGGTGGTGGGACTACGACAACGACGGTTGGCTCGACCTCTTCGTGATCAGCCGGGGCGGAGGCGCGACGGCCGTGGTGGCCGAGTATCTGGACGTTCCCGCGCGCTACGTCCCCCCGCGGCTGTACCGGAACCTGGGGGCCGGCCGCGACGGCCGGCACCGGGGCTTCGAAGACGTGGCGGCCGCGCTCGAGCTGGACCGGGTGGTGTACGCGATGGGATCCAACTACGGCGACTTCGACAACGACGGCTGGCCGGACCTCCTCGCCGGTACCGGCCATCCCGCGCTGCACCGCATCACGCCGACCCGCGCGCTGCGAAACGCCGGGGGCCTTCGGTTCCAGGACGTGACCACCTCGGGCGGCTTCGGCTACCTGTGGAAGGGCCACGGCGTCTCGTTCGGGGACTTCGACGGGGACGGGGACCAGGACGTGTACGTGGTGTACGGCGGCGCGTTCGAGGGGGACCGGGGACGCAACGTCCTGCTCGAGAACCCGGGGCACGGAAATTCGTGGCTGACGGTCCGACTGGTCGGCGTGGAGGCGAACCGCGGGGGCATCGGATCGCGAATTCGGGTTCGGGTGAGCACGCCGCGGGGGGCGCGGGAGGTGCACCACCTGGTCGGGAGCGGCGGGAGCTTCGGGGCGAACACGCTCCAGGCCGAGATCGGGCTGGGCGATGCCACGGCCGTCGAGGAGCTGGAGGTGCGGTGGGCCGGCTCCGGCCGGCGGGACCTCCACCGCGACGTGCCGCTCGACCGGATCGTGTCGGTTCGCGAGGGAGCCGAGGCCGCGGCCCCGGAGGTCGGGGACGGCGAGCACGTCGGGGACGGCGAGGGGTGATGCGGCGCTTCGACGCGCCTTCGCCCCGGGGAACGCGAACGGGTACGGACCGGGGCGTCGCTCGACCCCGCCGCCGGAACGCGGTCAGCGTCCCGGGGCGCTCGCCTCCACCTCCCGGACCCCGGCCGGCACCGGGATCTCGCTGACCGCCCCGCCCGGCCAGCGGATCCGCACGGCCCGCGGCTCCCCCGCCAGGCCGAGGACCGTCACCGGATCGTGCATCGCCCAGTGGCCGTCCCCGGCTTTCACCTCCCGCGCCGGGCCGACCGTCCCGCCGTAGACCACCCGCAGGGAGGCCCCGATCGCATCCCGGTTGCCGGCCGGCCCCTG
>CAYMQZ010000059.1:3494-14995 GCA_964392705.1 uncultured Gemmatimonadota bacterium | reverse complement strand
CTGTACGGGTGCGGGAAGCCGGCCCGGAGCACGTGGGGGTTGAGCTGCGCCTCGAACGGCGCGCGGAAATGGTCCCGGTCGGTCACGGCCAGCGCCCCGTACGTGAGGCCGTGGTACGCCCCGGTGAACGCGAGCACGCCCGGCTTGCCCGAGTGAAGGCACGCGGTCTTGAGCGCGATCTCGACCGCCTCGCTTCCCGAGGTCCCGAGCACCACGCGCGCGTCGGGAAACGGCGCCAGCTCGGCCAACCGTCCCAGGAGGGCGACCTTCGGCGCGGGAGGGTGGACATCCCCCATCCCGTGCGCCAGACGGCCCGCCTGATCGCGGATGGCCTCGACCACCCGCGGGTGCCCGTGGCCGGGCGCCGCGACCGCGAACGCGGCCGTGAGGTCCACGAAGCGGTTCCCGTCGGCATCCCACACGCGGCTCCCCTCGGCCCGCTCCCAGAAGACGGGGAAGTCCGGCCCCAGGAAGGTGACGTTCCGCGACTCCACGGCGGCGAGTCGCTTCGCGAGGGCTCGGGAGACGGGCCCCGGCGGCCGCGACCCGATCCGGGGCGGGCCCCCGCGCGCGCGGCCGGACCCGCTCACCGCTCGAGCCTCACGTGTCGGGAGCGGTCCCGCCTACCAGTCGTAGACGGTCCACCGCCGACAATCCTCGGACGCGCAGACGAGCCGCACCCGGAACGGCGAGTCGTCGGACCGCGGGGCGGGGTGTCGCTCCACCCTGCGAATCATGGGCGCGCCGCAGGCCGGGCAGTCGGGCTCGCCGCCCGGCCCCGGCTTGGCGCGGTCCCGCGCCTCCAGCTCCGCCGCTTGCTCCATGTCGAGCAGCGGGCCGAGATTGTCGTCGAGCGTCATGCGCCTCGAGTCCCAGCTTCCAGCCTCACCGACGGGCACCGATGAACGATACCAGCGGCCGGGTCGGCGACGCCACCGCGACCTCCCCGGGCGGGCCCGAGGCCTCGGATCCGGAGCAGGCCGAACGGTGGAGGGCGTTCCGCGCCCAGTTCCCGATCCTCGAGGAGAAGGTCTACCTGAACTCCAACTCGCTCGGCGCCCTGTCGAGGCGGGCGCTCCAGCGCCGGCGCGAGTTCGAGCGAGGCTGGAACGAGCTGGGCGCCGGCGCGTGGTACGAGCTCTGGCTCGAGAAGCTGGAGGAGGTGCGGACGGGCTTCGGGCGGACGGTGGGGGCCGGACCCTCGGAGGTCGCCCTGCTGCCGAACGTCTCCTCCGCCCTGGCAGCGGTGGCGGGGGCGATCGACTTCGACCGTCGGAACCGGGTCGTGATGACGGAGCTGGACTTTCCCACGGTCGGCCACCAGTTCCTCTCGCGACGCGAGGCCGGGGTCGAGGTCACGATCGTTCCCAGCCCGGACGGGGTCGAGGTGCCGCCGGAGGCGATCGCCGAGGCCGTGGACGACCGGACGGCGCTCGTCGTCACCTCGCACGTCTTCTTCTCGACGGGGGCGATCCAGGACGCCGGCCGCCTCGCGGGCATCGCGCACGAGGCCGGGGCCCTCTTCCTGCTCGACGCCTACCAGTCCAACGGCCAGCTCCCGATCGACGTCCGCGAGCTGGACGTGGATCTCCTGGTCTCGGGCTCCCTCAAGTGGCTGCTCGGAGGACCGGGCCTGGCGTACCTGTACGTGCGGCCCGACCTGGAGCTGCGGCCGACCACGCTGGGCTGGTTCGGCGTGAAGGATCAGTTCGCCTTCGACATCCGGCGCGCCGTCCCGCGCGACGGCGCCCGTCGCTTCGAGATGGGCACCCCGGCGGTGGGGGCCGCGTTCACGGTGGGCGGGGGGCTGGAGATCATCGAGGAGGCCGGGATCCCGGCCATCCGGCGCCGCAACGCTCGCCTGGCGGAGGACCTGATCGAGCGGCTCCGCGAGCGCGGCCATGGCCTCCGGGTCGCGCCCGAGCCCGAGCGCCGCTCCGCGCTCGTGCTGGCCCACCACCCCGACGCCGAGGGCGCCGTGCGCCGGCTGGCCGAGCGGGACGTGATCGCCGATCACCGGGCGGGCTGCGTTCGCTTCTCGCCGCACTTCTACAACACGGTCGAGGACAACGAGCGCGCCGTGGAGGCGCTGGGGGCGGCTCCGGGCTGAGGCCCCGGGTGGTCGCGTCGGGTCGGGCCGCGGTCCTCGTTCGACCGCCGAAGCGCCCGCCCGACGCCGACCGCCGAGGCCGTTCCCGCCCGGCCGCGGCGGGCGCCCCGCCTCGGGAGGACCCCCGGATGGGGTCAGTGGAGCAGCCCGATCGCCTTCCAGCCTCCCTGGCTCGCGCGCAGGTAGACTTTCGCCGCACGGCCCACCGGCCTGCCGTCCACGACGACGCGCAGTCGCAGCACGGCGAGCCCGGACCCCAACTCCGACCCTTCCTCGTGGAGGCGGACGTCGGGGTCGGCGCCTCCGGTGGTCCGGCGCCCGACTCCCGGGCCCGGGGCGAGCGCCACCTCCTGTCGCGCCGCGGGGCGGGCGGGGGCCTCGCCGTCCAGGCGGACCCCCCGGTCCGCATCCATGAGCTCCCATCGATAGCGGGTCTCCTCCGGCCGGCGCAGGCCTCGCTCGAGCCCCAGGTCCCGGAAGAGAAGGCGGAAGCCGGACGGATCCACGGTCGCGATCACCTCCGGTTCCTCGATCGGGGCCACCTGCCGGAACCAGTGCTCCACCGTGCGGTCGCGCCGCTGCGCGAGGATCCGCGCCAGCGCGTCGGCGGCGACCGGGGGCAGGCGCGCGGCCGCGATGGCCGCTCCGATCTGGGCATCGTCGATCGAGGCGACCAGCTTGGCCCCCCAGTAGCCGTCGGCGGGCGTCATCAGGCGCCAGGGCGGGGTGGGCCAGTTCGGTTTCCAGGCCGCCGGATCGTACGACTCCACCGGCATCCAGCCGATCGAAGGATGGATCGGCTCGCCGGGCGCCCCCTCCCAGCCGACCCGATAGAAGCCGAGCGTGGCCATGCGGGCCATCGTAGGCCACAGGTCGAAGTTGTGCTCCCGACCCTCGCGGGGGCTGTGCGGCCCGAGCCCGCCGCTTCCCAGCGCCGAGGCGAAGTCGATCAGGTAGTGGCGGAGGTAGCCCGGCGGATCGATCCACACGTCGAGCGTGTTCCCGGGCCTCACGTCGATGTGGTTCAGCCACGCGGCCACCACGAACAGGCCGCGCAGGTCGCGACGGTACTCGTGGTGGTAGTAGTCGTTCGGATCGTCCGGTCGACGGCCCTCGTAATCGAACGGACCCTTCGGCACGCCCGCCACCAGGCGACTGGCCAGCGCCAGGTAGCGACCGTCCTCCAGCCTGTCCGCGCCGGCGAGGATCGCGTCCAGGTCCCCGCGCGTCATCGGCCGCTCCCCCCCATCCTCCGCGATCGTCGCGTCGGCGTCGACGACCAGACGGTCGGTCTCGAAGATCGCGACGTAGTCCGCGGGCACGTTGTAGCCGGAGGCCCATAGCAGACGGGAGGCCACCACGTCGGCCGAGCTCGCCAGGCGCAGGTGGCCGGGCGGATCGAACTTGAACAGGTACCGATCCCCGCGGGCGTCCTCGACGAAGAAGCCGGGCATGACCCCCTCGGGCTTGCCGGAGGTGACGACGAGGGGACGCTCCACATCGGGACCGGCGAGCCCGCCGGGCCCGGCGCGCACCGCCTCCGGCTCCAGACGACGGGGGCCGTTGCGGTGCTCGAACCACGAGGAATCCACGACGTCGTCGAAGTGGGTGAGGTTCAGCGCCTCCCGCCCTTCACCGACCCAACGACGGACCTCGGCGACCTTCTGCACCTCCTCGATGAACGCCATCTCGACGAACTCGGCTTCCTCCACCGGGGCGCGCGCTTCGGGTTCCGGGATGGGGAGCGTGTCCTCCCAGGCGACCGGCTCGGGCCGCAGCGGAAGCGGCCGAAGCGAAGCGCATCCCGTCGCCGCGACCGCGGCCAGCAGCCCGAGGGCCGCCCGGATCCGGGCCTCGAGGGACGGACTCGCGGGCGACAGGCTCAGAAGGGCCACGAGAGCTTCACCCGGAACTGGGTCTCCTCGCCGCCGAACGCCAGATACCAGAGAAGGACGACGCCGCCACGGCCGTCGACGGTGCGCATCCCGAAGCCGTAGCCGGAGCGCAGGGGCGAGCCGTCGAGCCGTTCCACCCGATCGGCGACCGAGCCGGCGTCGAAGAAGACGAAGCCCTCCTGCCGGAGGTCGTCGGCACGGATCGAGCGCCAGATCTCGTAGCGCCATTCGCCCTGGATCGCGAGCAGGTCCAGGTCGCGGAAGCGATCCCGTTCGAAGCCCCGGAGCGTCGAGCTCCCGCCCAGCGAGGCCAGGTGCGTGAACGGCACGCCGCGGCCTCCCAGCGGACGGTTCGTCTCGAGCAGACCACGGAGCGCCAGCTGTTGTCGTAGGTTCAGGGGGACGTAGCCGACGAGCTCGGCGGTCCACCGCAGGAACTCGGCATCCGTATCGCCCACCCCCAGGAAGGCCGCGCCCCCGAGCTCGGCCCGGAGCCCTCGCGGCTGGTAGCCCCGAAGCGACGTCGCGTCCAGCGCGACCCTCACGCCTCCGCGCGCGAAGCGCGTGCCGTCCCGCAATCCGAACGGCGGGGCGCCGGTCGCGACATCCTGCAGGTCCGGCGCGTCGTCGTCCGAGCCCCGGCCCACCTCGTTCCTCTCGTACCCCAGCTCGCCGCGCCACGCGAGGGGGCCGGTCCGCAGGCTGCCGCCGCCCTCCAGCGCCAGCCGATCCCACCGGAAGTCGGCCTCGGCCTCGGGGTCGGTGTGCGGCCCGGTCCCCCAGAAGTGCGGCTCCGCGTACCGCCGGAACTCGGCCTCCGCCCAGGCGACGGCTCCCTCCTCCCGGGCGAGCCGCAACCCCAGCCCGTGGCGCTGCGACCCACGGATGGAGACCTCGGACCGGGCGAAGAACGGCTCCCAGCGATCCAGGACCAGGCCGAGGCCGGGGCCGCTGCGCGGACCGATCGTGAGCGCCCGGGGCGACGCGCCCCAGGTCCGCATGTCGCCGATCGCCACGCCGATCGGATTCGCCCCGCCCCCGCGGTAGGTGAGCGACACCAGGCCCTGGACGCCCGCGCCGACCACCGTGACGGGGAGGAGGGCGACACGAAGGGGGAACGACAGCGCATCGAAGAGGTCGGCGGGGGGACGTGGCGGCGGCCGCGCCCGCGCGGTGTCCCGCCGGACGCCGTCAGGGAGCGTGTCGGCCTCCGGGGTCGACGCTTCCAGCGGGCCGAAGGCCGTCGCGTCCTCCCTCGCCGTCTCCTGCTGGGCGGCGAGGGGCCCTCCGGCGAGCGGCGAGGAGGCCGGGACGAGGGCGAGAAGCAGCGCGGCGCCCAGGAGCCGGAGGAGCGCGGCGCCCAGGAGCGTGAGGAGCGGGGCGGCGGCCCGGAGCGGGACGCCCGGGCGTCGCCGGTCTCCGCGCACGACGTCAGGAGCAGCGGGGCGGCGGCTCTCCCGCGACGCCCTCGAACGGCAGAATCCGAAACTCGTCCAGCGTGCCTCCCTCATCGTCGACCGCTCGTCCCGCGACCCCGTCCTCCTCGAAACGCAGCTCCAGGAAGTGGTGCGCGCGCAAGATCGCCGCCGCCGTCGCGTAGGGGGCCGTGATGCCCCGGGCGTACAGGCTGGCCCCACCGCCACCCGTCACGAGGTAGACGGGCCCGCACCCCGGGGGCACGGGATCCCGGTCCAGGATCGGGTGAGACCGCTCGTAGTGATGGTCGTGACCCGAAACGACGACATCCACCCCGTGCCGCTCGAACAGCGGCACGAGGGCCTCCCGCAGCCGCCGGTCCGCCCCCTTGCCGGCGAACCCCGTCGCGCCGCTGTGCAGCGGGTGGTGCATGTACGCGACGAGCCAGTGGACGCCGGCCTCCCGCCGCGCGGAGTCCAGGGCCGCGACGAGCCAGGCGTACTGTCCGCCGGACGCCCGACGGAGCTCTCGACCCGCCTCCTCGCTCGAGCTGTCGAGCGCGAAGAAGCGCACGGGCCCCCAGCGGAAGGTGTAATAGCGAGCGCCTGGCCGCGGCGCCGGCCACTCGAACGCCCGGTCGTAGGGCCGTCCCCCCTCCGTCAGCAGGTCGTGGTTGCCGGGGGTGGGAAAGAACGGCACGCGCGCCAGGAGCGCCTCGTACACCCCGAAATGGCGGAGCGTGAAGTCCCGCTCGGTCCCGTTGACGTACGCCAGGTCGCCCACGTGGATCGCCACGTCCCAGCCGCGGGCCTCCATCAGCCGCGCCAGCCGGACCTGGGACTCCGAGCCGAACCCCGAATCCCCGAACGCCAGCACCCGGACGGGGCCGGCTCCGCCCGGTCGAGGCGCGGTGCGAAAGGCGCTCGGCGGCAGCGCCACGGTATCCGCGCGCACCGTGTACTCCACCTCCGAGGCAGGCGGCAATCCGCGCAACCGCACCCGCCGGTCACGCGGCCCCTCGGAGGTCGCGCCCCGATCGGGCGATCTTCCCCCCGGGATCGGGATCCGCTCGACCGCGGCGGTGCGCCACTCCCCCTCGCCCCCGATCCGGTAGAGGAAGCTGTCGCGGACCGCCCGGGCCGCCCGCCACAGCACCACGGCGCCGCTCGTGTCCACGGCCTGGACGTACGGAAGCCGCTCGAAGGGCGCCGCGGCCGGGTCGGTCTCGATCGGATCCCAGGGCCCCGGCCTGCACGCCGCGACCAGGACGAGCGCGACGATCAGGCCGAGACGGCTCCCGAACGACATCGACTCGGCGTCCGGGGGGCGACGGCTCAATGGAAGAGTCCCGCCGGGACGTATCCGCTCGCCTCCCAGCGCAGGTAGACCGTCGCGGGCCGGCCCGCCTTCCCATCGTCGCCGTCGTGCAGCGCCTGGATCGAAAGCATGGCCAGGCCCGCTCGGTCCGTCCTCGAAGGCGCGGCCCCACCGTCGGGGTCCCCGGCGGGATCGGCGGGCGCGGCGATCCGCAGGCGCTGACGAGGGCCCGCCACCGCCCGTCCCTCGCCCCGCCAACGAATCCCCCGCGCGGCGTCTCGGAGCTCCCAGCGATACCGGGTCCTCGCGGCGGCGCGAATCCCACGCGCGATGGCCAGGTCCTCGAAGGCCAGCGTGAAGCCGCTCCGACCCGCGCCCGCGGCCTCCGCCACCGCCGGACGCTCGATCGGCGTCACCCGTCCGTACCAGTACTCCACCGTGCGGTCTCGCCGATGGGCCAGGATCTTCACCAGCGTGTCGGCCGCCGCGGCCGGGAGGAGCGCCGCGTCCACCGCGGCGCGTATCTGCTCGTCGCTGAAGGAGGCCACGAGCTTGGCCCCCCAGTAGCCGTCGGCCGCGGTCCGCAGCCGCCAGGCCTGGCTCGGCCAGTTCGGCTTCCAGCGCGCCGGATCGTACCCCTCCGCCGGCAGCCACCCGATCGAGGGGTGGATCACGTCCCACTCCCAGTCCTCCCACCCGACGCGGTAGAAGCCCAGGGTGAACAGGCGCGCCATGGTTGGCCAGAACGCGAACTCGTGCTCCAGCTCCTCGCGCGGGTTGTGCGGGCTCAGCCCGGCGCTCCCCAGGCTGGAGGCGAAGTCGATCAGATAGTGCCGCAGGTAGCCGGGCGGGTCGACCCACACGTCCATGGTGTTCTGAAACACCAGATCCGCGTGGTTGAGCCAGGCGGCCAGGATGTAGGCCCCCCGAAGCTCGCGTCGGTACTCGTGCCTGTAGTGGTCGTTCGGATCGTCCGCGCGGCGCCCCTCGAAGCGAAACGGCCCCTTCGGCGTCCCCTCGACGAAGCGGCTGGCCAGGGCGAGGTGCCGGCCATCGGGCAGGGTGTCGACCGCGGCCAGAATGCGGTCGATGTCCGCTTCCCGCATGGCCCGCTCGACCCCGCCCTGGGTGAGCTCCGCCGCGGGGGCCAGCGCCAGACGGTCGCGCTCGAAGACGACGATGTGGTCGGCCGGCGTATGGTAGCCGGCCGCGTGATACAGGCGGGACGTGATCGCATCGGCCGAGCTGGCCAGCCGCAGGTGGCCGGCCGGGTCGAACTTGAAGAGATAGGTGGCCCCGCGCGCGTCCCGGACGGTGAAGCCGGGCTGCGCCCCCTCCACCTTGGCCGCCACCACCCGCAGGATCCCGCTCGTGTCGGGCCCGGGGGCGCGGGCCGCGCCCCTCCTCACCTCCGCCGGCGACAGCCGCTCGCGTCCGTTCCGGTGCTCGAACCAGGCGGAGCTCACGACATCGTCGAAGTGGGTGAGGTTCAGCGCCTCCCGGTCGGCATCCACCCAGGTGTGGAGGTCCACCACCTTGCCGGCCTCCTCGATGAAGGCGCGATCCCAGCGTTCCGGCTGCTCCACGAGACGTCGCTCCCTCGGCTCGCGGATCGGCAGCGTGTCCGCGTAGGCGATCGGTTCCGGACGCAGGGGAAGCGGCTCCAGCGAGGCGCAGCCCCCGGAGGCGAGCAGCGCCAGGGCGAGCGCCGGCCAGGAGAGACGCGCCGGGTTCCGCCGCGCCGTCGCCGGGGCGCCCCACCGTAGGGTCGACGGGGCCTGGCGCAGCACGCTCGCCCGGGCGTCGCCCCACGCGGTCGCCCGGGCGCCCCTCCGCGGCCCGGGAGCCACCGTCAGTACGGCCACGAGAACTTCACCCGGAATTCCGATTCCCCACCGCCCAGCGCCAGATACCACAGCACGGCGAGATCGGCGCCCGCGATGGCGCGCATGCCGAAGCCGTAGTCGGTCTTCAGCGTCGACGCGTCGAGGCGATCCAGGCGTCGCGCGACCGTTCCGGCGTCGAGGAAGAGCAGGCCTTCCGCCCGGGCGGCCCCCCGCTTGTCCCGCCAGATCTCGTATCGCCACTCCGAGCTCAGCGCGACCAGGTCCCGGTCGCGAAAGCGATCCCGATCGCGGCCGCGCAGGTTCGGGCTTCCCCCGAGGGAGGCCAGGTGGGTGAACGGAACCCCGCGCCCGCCCAGGGGGCGATTCAGCTCCGCGACGCCCCGGAGCGCGAGCTCCTGCCGCGGGTTGAGCGGCAGGTAGCCCACGAGCTCGGCGTTCCAGCGCACGAACTCCGAGTCCGTGCCTTCGATCCCGACGAAGCGCTCCGCGGCGAGCGAGGACCGGAACCCCCGCGACTGGAAGCCGCGGCGGCGCGTGAGGTCCAGCGTGACCCCGACCCGAGCTCGCAGGTAACGGGTGTCCCGCCCGAGTCCGAACAGGCTGTCCGGGTCGGCCAGGTCGACGAGGTCGGGGACCGACCCGTCGAAGCCCCGGTCCACCCGGTTCTCCTCCCAGCCGAGGCCGGCATTCCACACCAGCGGGCCCGTGGCCACGCCGGCTCCGCCCTCCACGTTCCAGCGATCCCAACGGTAGTCGGCTACCTCGGCTTCCTCCGAATCCGGGCCGACGCCCCAGAAATGCGGCTCGGCGAACCGGCGGTAGCCTCCCTCCGCGCGCAGCCCCCACCTGTCCTCGCTCCGGCCCAGCTCCAGCCCCAGGACGTGTCGCTGCGAGCCCCGAATCGAGATGCCGGTCTCCGCGACGAAGGGCCGGAATCGCCACAGCTGTAGACCCGCGCCGGGACCGCTGCGTGGACCGAGGCCCGTGATCTCCGTCTGCAACCCCCAGCGCTGCGCTTCGCGGAGCGCCTCGAGGGCGGGGTTCGGAGGACCGGGGCGGAACCGCCACCACAGGAGTCCCTTGACGGCGTAGGCGGCCAGCTCCGCGGGGACGCCCGCGACCTTCAGGGGCACGGAGAGCAGATCGAGCAGATCCGCGGGAGGCTCGCCCACGGGCTGGTCGAGCGCCGCCCGCAGGCGGTCCGCGCTGTCCGGGGAAACCGGCCCGTCCGGTCCCCCCTGCGCCACCGGCTCCTGCGCCGGGAGCGGGAAGGGGGACAGGAGCGGCGCCCCCAGGGGCGCCGCGAGCAGCACACCGAGCTGCAGCGCCAGCCGCGCTCCCGATGTCCGCCTGCGGATCGTCACGTGAACCTCTTCGCTGTCGCCCGCCTGAGTCGGGCGTCTCCAGAATGCCGGGGCGCCTGCCCGCCCGGCGGTCCGGCGCGCCCCAGGGCGCGCCTGCCGGCTTGACGGTAGCCGAGGGCCGGAGCGCCGGCCGTCGTGCCATAACGGCCGAGTCGAGGACGAACCAACCCGCGGAAGGCGGCGCGGAACCTGCACCCTGTGTCCTAACCCTCGGCTTCCCGCCGTCCGGACGCGGGAGCCGGGTCGGGGACGCCCGGACGGCCCCGAGGCGACGAACGAACGGTACGGCACCGACGGCGCGGGAGGCGTCCGGCGGATGCCGGAATTACACAGAGGAACGAGATGACGCAACTGCGACCCGAGATCACGAACCTGGCATCGACGACGATGGACCCGGTGCCCGGCTTACGCGCGCACGCCGAGCTGCCGACGGAGACGGACGGCGACGCCCTCGAGCCCGAAGGGGATCCGACCCTGGAGGGTCCGGCGGGGAACCGGAGACATCTCCCCGTGATCGCGCTGCGGGGCACGGTCGTGTTCCCCTCGGTTGCGGCGCCGATCGCGGCGGGGCGCGAAAAGACGCTGAAGGCGATCGAAGCGGCCATGCAGGACGACAAGCTGCTCTTCGCCGTGGCCCAGAAGGACGCCGAGACCGAGGATCCCGTCCCGGAGGCGCTCAACACGGTGGGCACGGTCTGCCGTATCGCCCAGGTGCAGAAGGTCCCCGGCGGCGTCCAGCTCGTGATCCAGGGGGTGACGCGCGCCGCCGCTCTCGAGTACTCGGTTCGGGACGGCCTGCTGGAGGTCGTGTGCCGCAGGCTCGAGGACATCGGGCCCCTCGATCCCGACGAGTCGGCGTTCGCCGGCCTCTACAAGGAGGTCCGGGAGCGCGCGGCCGAGCTGAGTCGCCTCCGAGGCGTCCCGAAGGAGATCGTCGACCACCTGCTGGGCGGCGTCTCGAGCCCCGGCGAGCTGGCCGACCTCGTGGCCTTCTACACCGAGCTCGAGACCGACGAGAAGCAGGAGCTGCTGGAGACGCTCTCCGTGGAGGACCGGCTGCGCAAGCTGCTGCTTCACCTGCAGCGACAGATCGGGCTGCTCGAGGCTCAGGAGCAGATCCGCTCGAAGGTCCAGGAGGAGCTGGGCGAGCGACAGCGGGAGATCTTCCTCCGCGAGCAGATGAAGACGATCCGGAAGGAGCTCGGGGAGGACGTCGAATCGCAGGAGGTCGAGGAGCTTCGGGAGCGGCTCGCGGCCCTCGACCTCCCTCCCGAGGCGGCGAAGGAGGTGGAGCGGGAGCTCCGCCGGATCGAGCGCATTCCCCGGGAATCGGCGGAATACCAGGTCGTGCGCACCTACCTGGAGACGATGGCCGACCTTCCCTGGTCCGAGACCACCCGCGACCGGCTCGACCTCCAGCGCGCCGCGGAGATCCTGGACCGGGACCACTACGGCCTGCGCGACGTGAAGGACCGCGTGCTGGACTTCCTCGCAGTCCGGAAGCTGCAGGAGGAGAAAGCCGCGGCGCAGCCCACCGAGGCGGGCGAGGGCG
>CAYMQZ010000059.1:0-3394 GCA_964392705.1 uncultured Gemmatimonadota bacterium | reverse complement strand
CGATTCGGACCGGCCCGCCGAGATCGGTCAGGAGGACGACCGCAGCGGATCCACGCTGCTCTTCGTCGGTCCGCCGGGCGTCGGCAAGACGTCGATCGCCAAGTCGATCGCCGAGGCGATGGGCCGCGAGTACGTGCGCGTGTCGCTGGGGGGCGCGCGCGACGAGGCCGACATCCGGGGGCACCGCCGCACCTACGTGGGAGCCCTGCCCGGCCGAATCATCGAGGGCCTGCGCCGCGCCGGCACGAAGAACCCGGTCTTCCTGCTCGACGAGGTGGACAAGCTGGGCGTCTCCTTCCAGGGGGATCCGTCCGCCGCCCTGATGGAGGTGCTGGACCCGGCACAGAACGACGCGTTCGTGGATCACTATCTAGGGATTCAGTTCGACCTCTCGCAGGTCCTGTTCATCGCGACGGCCAACGTCCTGGAGCAGATCCCGGGTCCTCTCCGGGACCGCATGGAGGCGATCGAGTTCCGCGGTTACACGGAGGACGAGAAGCTGGCGATCGCCCGCAGGTATCTGCTTCCGCGACAGGCCGGCCAGAGCGGCCTGTCCGAGGAGGAGCTGGAGGTGTCCGACGGCGCCATCCGGAAGATCATCGTCAGCTACACCCGCGAGGCGGGGGTCCGCAACCTCGAGCGCGAGCTGGGCAAGGTCGCGCGCAAGGCGGCGAGGAAGGTCGCCGGCGGCGAGGTGGCGCGAGTCTCCGTCTCCGAGGAAAAACTCCGCGACCTGCTCGGGAAGCCGAAGGTGCACCCGCAGAAGAAGCTCGAGCGCGACGGGGTCGGCGTGGCGACGGGCATGGTGTACACGCCGGCGGGCGGAGACATCATCCTCGTGGAGGCGAACGTCATGGAGGGGAAGGACGAGGTGACCCTGACCGGTCAGCTCGGCGAGGTGATGAAGGAGAGCGCGCAGGCCGCGCTCACCTACGCGCGCAGCCACGCGGCCGGGCTGGGGATCCCCGCGGAGCGGCTGAAGGGCCACTCGATCCACGTCCACGTGCCCGCGGGCGCCGTGCCGAAGGAAGGGCCGTCCGCCGGGATCGCCATGGCGGTCGCCCTGGTCAGCGCCCTGGGGCGGCACCCGGTGGCCCACGACGTGGCCATGACCGGCGAGATCACGCTGACCGGCCGCGTCCTGCCGATCGGCGGGCTCAAGGAGAAGGTGCTGGGGGCGTGTCGTGCCGGCATCGACCGCATCGTTCTCCCGGCGGACAACGAGAACGACCTGGAGGAGCTTCCCGACCAGGTGCGGGAGTCGGTCGAGTTCCACCCGGTCGAGACGCTGGACGAGGTGATGGCGCTGGCCCTGCGCGGGGTGACGCTCGAGGAAGGGGAGCTCCGGTTCGGCGCGGAGAGGGCGAAGCGGGAGCGCCGGGAGAGCCCGGCGCCGGCCGCCGCCGCGACCTGAGGGGCGGGCGGCTCCGCCAGGTGCCTGTCCGAGTAATGGGGTGCGGCCGCGTTAGTCGGACCGGCTCCTAGCGCTCCGCCCCGTCGACGAGTTCCCGTACCTCCTCGACCCGCTCGAGGAGATGGTCGGGGTTCTCGGCCTCCAGGCTCCGGCGGTCGACCGGACCCCATAAGGCCGCCGCCGTGCGCACGCCCGCCCCGCGCCCGGAGCGCACGTCCCAGATGCTGTCCCCGACGAAGGCCGCTTCGGACGGAGATTCGCCCATCCGCTCCAGGGCGAGCCGCACGGGCGCGGGATCCGGTTTGTGCGGTACGGGCTCGCTGGCGGTGACCAGGACGTCGAACCAGTCCAGCGCCAGACCACAGGCCTGCAGGCCCCGCTCCGTGGCGTCGCGGAGCTTGCTGGTCACGACGCCGAGCCGGACCTGACGTGCGCGCAGCCAGGTGAGCATCTCCGCCACCCCGCGGAACGACCGCACCAGGCGATCGTGGACGCGGGCGTTGTGCTCGCGGTAGGTGGCGAGCATGGCCGCCGCCTCGTCCTCGTCGCGCGCGAAGTCCCGCAGCTGCGCGGCGAGGGGGGTGCCCATGGTGCGGAGCCAGGCCTCGTCGGGGGGGACCGCCTCCAGGTGCGCGGCCATCGTGTGCCGGTAGGAAGCCAGGATCAGCTCCCTCGAATCGATCAGGGTGCCGTCGAGGTCGAACAGCACCGTCCGCACCCGGCGGATCCGGACGTCTTCCGGCCCGCCCCGCCGGCTCATTCGGACGACGCCGTGGCGGCCGGCGGCCGGCCCGTGCCCTCGGCTCGCCGCTCCAGCTCCGCGACGGCCTCCTCCAGGCCGGCCTCGGCGGGCTCCTCGTGAAGCACGACGACCCGGAGGAGAGCGAAGTGCGCCCGCTCGAGCCGCTCGACCGTCGCGTCGTCCGGCGGCAAGCCGGCCCCGTCCTCGCCGGCCGAGACGATCCGGTCGGCGGCGGCGACGGCGCTCGAGGCCAGCCCGGCGTGCTCCTCCGGCAGGGACGCGGCGGCCCCGGCGATCCCCTCGCGAAGCTGCGCGGCCCTCGCCGTCCTGTCCTCCATGAGTCGTCTCTCCCCCGCTCCGGAATCCCCGTCGGCGCTCGCTAGAATTTCACCGGCACCCGTCCCTATGTTCCGTCACGCCATGGACGGGGACAAGAGCGGGATCCGGCGCATCGGCATCAACACGGGCGGGGGGGACGCCCCCGGCCTGAACGCCGTCATCCGGGCGATCGTCCTCTCGGCCCTGAACCGTGGCTGGGAGGTGTACGGGATCGAGAACGGCTACGGCGGGCTGCTGGCCGGCGAAGAGGGGCGACTGGTCCCGATGACGCGCGAGACGGTGCGGGGCATCACGCACCTGGGCGGCACGATCCTGGGGACCACGAATCGGGGAAACCCATTCGCCTGGGAGCGGGAGCTTCCCGACGGGACGATCGAGAGGAAGGACCGCACGGACGAGTGCCTGCAGGCGTTCGAGGAGCACGGTCTCGACGCCCTCGTCGCGATCGGAGGGGACGGGAGCCTGCACATCGTCCAGGAGCTGGCCGAGAAGGGCCTGCCGGTGGTCGGCGTGCCGAAGACGATCGACAACGACCTGGGCGCCACCAGCCTGACCTTCGGCTTCCTGACCGCCGTGGAGACGGCGACGGACGCGATCGACAAGCTGCACTCCACGGCCGAGAGCCATCAGCGGGTCATGGTGGTCGAGGTGATGGGACGCCACACCGGCTGGATCGCGTTGTTCAGCGGGATCGCTGGAAGCGCGGACGTGATCCTGATGCCCGAGATCCCCTTCGACTTCGACAAGGTGTGCCGGAAGATCCGAGAGCGAGAGCGGACCGGACGCCGGTTCAGCATCGTGTGCGTGGCCGAGGGGGCGAAGCCGAAGGGGGGCGAGGTCGTGACGAAGAAGGTGCCCGGGGGCGCCGACGAGCAACAGGAGCGGCTCGGCGGGATCGG
>CAYMQZ010000058.1:0-15048 GCA_964392705.1 uncultured Gemmatimonadota bacterium | reverse complement strand
CCAGGATCGGATCGAAGAAGAGGAGCTTGCCGAGCGCGATCCGCTCCAGGTTGAAGCGGTTGTCGTGCGGATAGGGGGTCGGCGGCAGCGGCCCGAGGTCGAACCGCTCGATGACCTCCCGGAACTCCCCCACCTCCGCGTCCGGAGGTTGGGTCGCGCCCTCGCCTCCGCAGGCCGCCGCGAGGACTGTGACCAGGGGAATCGCGCCTCCGAGTCCCCTCAAGGGCCGCGACCCCGGCCGCGCACCGCCTCGGGTCACGGGACGGGCGCGGCGGGTGGGAGACTCGGGAGACTGCCACAGGTAGTGGTGCCGGCGCATCCTACGGTGTCGGTGCCGTGAACACCGCCGACTGGTAGAGCCGGCACTCGTTGGGCCCGACCTCGCCGTCGGCCAGAGCCGTGGCGGGGAAGATGGGCGGGAAGGGGCTCGTGTCGGCGCATCCGCCCCGATACGTGCGGATCATTCCCGGCATGAACGCCGGCAGCATCGGGCCGTGGTCGTTGATCACGAGGTGCACCTCCGCTGCCATGGCATCCTCGAGCGACCGGTCGGGCAGCCAACCCGACAGCGGCCCCTCCCGGACCGAGCCGGCGAAGGTGCCCCTGCCCGATCCTCCCGCCACGCTGCCGGCCGCGTAACGCACCTGCGAGTCGGTGGCCGGGTCGAGAATGATGTCCGGACCCGTGCAGGGCTTGGGGTCGCACGCCTCGGGATTGTTGACGACCACCAGCCACAGGGTGTAGGCGTTGCCCGGCGTCAGCGAGTGGGTGGTGATCCGATACGACAGGCCGTTTCCGTTGCGCACCAGATTGGCCCGGGCCCCCTCGACCTGCCCTGCTCTGCCGAACACGGCCTGCTGGGGGTGCCAGCTCACCACCGCCGTCGACTGGTGGGCACTCACCGAGAGCGCCGGATCCGGCGTGACCGCGGGATCCACTGGCGAGTCGCAGGCCGCGGCGGCCACCAAGAGCGCGGCTCCGAGGCAGCCAGGAAATCGAAACGGAAGGGACAGCTCTCGAACGTGCATGGAAGATCCTCCTTCTGGAATGATCGATTCGTCTCTACCTGGCGAACCCGAAGTCACTCGCACCGGGGGAGATGCTATCGCGGCCGCATCCTGTGGCGGCTCCCTCGGGGATGAGGTCCTTCGGTCCGTCCGGTTCCAGGATGGCCGCACTCGCTCAACGCGCGGTAAAGCGGTGGTCAGCGTCCGCTCAACGGGATTCTATCTTCTTGGAGCGCTGCGGATTGCAGGGAGCCTCGGGAAGTTCCGGTGGCGCCGGACTCGTCGCGGCCACACCCGTGTGACAGAAGACAAACGTGATCTCCGCCCACGCCGCGACCGGCTGGCCGTTCCGGCTCGCGGACGGCCTCGCTCCCCCAGACGCTCTCGAGGACGATCGTCTCGCCCGGAAGCAGCAGGAGAGCGAGAGCATGAACCGCGACGGAGGCGAGCATGCCACTCCACCACGCGGCGATGACGTGAGGCGGGATCCCTCGGACTGGCGCGACTCCGAGGCAGCCGCAGTCTCGACCCCTACGGTTCGTCGCGGGTGCTCACGAAAGCGATCCGCGCGCCGTCCGGCGACCATGTCGCGTCGTACGCATCCGGAACGAGCACCTGCACGGCGCCCCCGTTCGCGGGCACGACCCAGATCGCCCGGGCGTCGGGCGAATGCCGATGGGCGGTGAAGGCGATCGCTCTTCCGTCCGGCGACCAGTCGGGTTTCGCACCGTAGGCTACGGCGGGGAAGTTAGCATAGACCGTCCTCGCGGCGGCGGCGCCCCCGGCGTCGACGGTCGCGATGCCGTAGCCGAAGCTCCAGAAGACGATCATGGAACCGTCCGACGACCAGGCCGGGTCGGACTCGGCGTACTGGCGGCCGGAGGTCGGGGTCAGACGGCGAGAAGCGGAGCCGTCCGCGTTCATGACGTAGGTCTGGGCGGGCAGGATGTCCCCATCGCCCAGATGCTCGAACGCGATGCGCTCGCCGTCGGGCGACCACGCCGGCTTGCCGACGCCCATGTCCCAGGGCTCGTAGGAGTGGTCCAGAAAGTCGTGGTGGATGAGGAGGGTGACGACGGAGCCGTCCGCGTTCATCACGCCGATCCCCACCTCGTCGGTGAACGCGATGCGCTCGCCGTCGGGCGACCACGCCGGCTCGATCCCCGTGCCCACGAAGGTCTCACCGGAGCCGTCGGCGTCAATGACGTGGATCTCCCCCTCGCCGGCCCGGTCTCGGTGTGCCATGGCGGTGGCGGGAGCCCGGTGGAAGGCGAGCTTCCGGCCATCCGGCGACCAGGCCGGTCGCTCGCCGGCCGTGAGCGGCGTCACGTCCGAGCCGTCGGCCGACGCGAGGTAGATGTGCGCGGGACTGGGCGGCGGCGGCTCGTTCGGATCGACCGGCGACGGGACATCCGGGTGGGGGCGCGGGCGGTCGCCCGACGGCTCGGTGAGCCGGGTCCAGTCGGTGCATCCGGCGACGGTCACGATCAGTGCGCCGAGCATCCACGCCACGAGGGCTCGACGGGACTTCCCGAATTCGTCCTTTTCGTCGTCCACTTCTTCACACCTCCGTATGCCGGGCGATCTTTTCCGTCGAACGAGTCGCCCTTAGCATGGAGGAGCCCGCCCAACGGCTGATCAACGCTCGGTCAACGGGAGTGTATGTCGTTCTTCCTCAAGCTTTTCGGAGGGGCATCCCTCGAAGGTGAGGACGGCGCGCTCACGGGCCCGGCGGCGCAACGGCACCGCCTGGCCCTTCTCGCCCTGCTGGCCGCGTCCCCCTCCCGCGCCCTGACCCGTGACAAGCTGATGGCCCTGCTGTGGCCCGAGCGGGACGCCGAGCACGCGCGCAACCTCCTGAACCAGTCGGTCTACGTGCTGCGAAAGGCGCTGGGCGAAGGCGCGATCCTCTCCCCCGGCGAGGAGCTGAAGCTCGATCCCGGGGTCGTCGAGTGCGACGTCATCGCCTTCGACCAGGCTCTGGCGGCGGCCGAACACGAGCGAGCGACGGCGCTCTACACCGGCCCCTTCCTCGACGGCTTCTTCCTCGACGATACACCCGAGTTCGAGCGCTGGGTGGATCGGGAGCGCGAGCGGCTCGCGGGCGCTTACGCGAAGGCGCTGGAGGACCTCGCCGAGGCGGCCGAGGGGCGCGAGGACTTCCGCGTCGCGGCCGAGTGGTGGAAGAAGCGGGCGGCACACGACCCCTACGACTCGCGGGCGGCCCTACGACTCATGCAGGCGCTGGAGGCCGGCGGCAACCCCGCGGGGGCGCTGCGGCACGCCGCGAGGCACCGGCGGCTACTTCAGGAGGAGCTCGGAATCGGACCGCCCGGGGAGGTGGCCGCGCTTACCGAGCGGCTCCGCCGGGATGCGGGACTCCGGGCCGGGCACGAAGAGCCCGAGGAGCTTCCCACCTCGGGACGGCCAGACGGCTCCGAATGGCCGGGGGGGGCGGCGACCCGTGGGTCGGCGGACCGGCCGAGGCTCGCCGCCGGACCTCACGGACAGCGCGGGCTACGGCCGCTCGCACCGTACGGCTTTGCCGTGCTCCTGCTGGCCGCCGTGATCTTCGCTGCGACTCGACTGGGTTCCCGGGACGCCGACCCGACCTCGGCAGCCACGGAACGGGCGGAGATGGGCGTGGACGAGATCGCGCGTGCCGTGGCCCGCGAGCTGGACCGGCGACGGCGCGGGGACACGGCCGTGCGGCTCCCCGAGCACCAGACACACAGCATCGCGGCGTACGAGCACTACCTTCGCGGCAGCGATCCGGCCGTGCTCCGGAGCGACAGCGCGGCCCGACGGGCGCTGGAGCACTTCCGGCGGGCGATCGAGCTCGATTCCACGTACGCCGCCGCCTGGGCGGGGCTTGCACGGATGTCCCTGCGAGTCGGCGGCAGCCCGCTTGGGGTCATTCCGGAGCACGAGCTGTACGAGCTGGCCGAGGAGGCCGCCCTCGAGGCCGTGGCGCTGGACGACTCGCTCGCGGCGGCGCAGGCGACGCTGGGCGCGGTCCGGATGGCCCAGTTCGACCTCGCGGCGGCCGAGTCCCGACTCGAGCGGGCGATCCAGCTCGATCCGTCCCGCGCCCTGACCCGCGAATGGCTCGTGGGTGTGTACCTGTGGAGCGGACGTCTCGAGGAAGCGCTGTCGGCGGCCGAACGCGCGCTGGAACTCGATCCCCTCTCGTCCAGCGCGAACGCCGAGGCCGCGCGCGCGCTGCTGGCGAACGACCGCTGCGACGAGGCGCTGGAACGGCTCGAGCA
This sequence comes from uncultured Gemmatimonadota bacterium, assembly GCA_964392705.1. Taxonomy (GTDB): domain Bacteria; phylum Gemmatimonadota; class Gemmatimonadetes; order Palauibacterales; family Palauibacteraceae; genus CAYMQZ01. Next base: position 10,772 of record CAYMQZ010000058.1, on the reverse strand, counting down.
CCTCGCGGCCGTCCAGCCGCCCCTGTTGCGGGTCCCGGCGATCGCCGCGCAGTGCTACGCTCGTATGGGGATGTGGCCGGAGGCGATCGCGGAGATACGCGCGGCGATCCGCGGCGTGCCGCAGGCCAGCGCGCCGACCGGCGAGGCGCTGCTCGGCCAACTTTTGGCCCGGGCAGGACAGCGCGGCGAGGCGCTGGAGATCCGCGATCGACTCCTGAAACGATGGCAGAATCACGAGCTTGGCGCCTTCCCGATCGCCGTGGTCCAGGCCGGCCTCGGTGACCTCGACCAGGCCTTCACCTGGCTCGACCGATCCATCGAAGATCGCTCGCTGATGGCCAGCGCGAACCATTTCACCCTGATGGAGCCGATCCTGGAACGGCTACGTCCCGATCCCCGGTTCGGGCGCCTCTCGGAGCGCCTCGGACTCGGATCCCGCTGAACCGGACCGTTCCACCCGATCGAAGGAGGCCGGGGAGGCGGAGTGGGTGGGCCTGAACGGCTGTACCCCCTGCAGCCCCGGCAGGGCCGAGTGGCAGGCGCCTATCCCGCTTCTACAGACCGGTCCGGCGAGCAGAGCGCGTACACCCCGCCGTCCATGTCACTCAAGGCGGCCCACGCGTTGTACTCGACGTTCAAGCGAGTGCCGTCGAGGACGCCGGTCGCCGCCCAGCGCCCGCTGTCGAAGTCGAAGCTGATCACCGAATCGGTGCGGTCATACTCGCCCGTGTGCGCGCCGGTGTCCCAGCGTTGTTTCTCGTACACCTCGTTCCAAAGCTCGAACGTGCCGTCGCGGTAGAGCACGTAGCTGGAGTGATACGTGCCATTACGGTGCGGGCTCTCCCGCTCGGCGCGGGCCCGGTGCCGGGCGACTCGACGGAAGGGTCGAGCCCCGGTTCAGAAGCGGTAACGCACCCCGAGCTGGAGCTGGAACGCCGACTCGACCGGCAGGGTCGTCCAGCGCGGCGCGGTCTCGTCGAAGCGGAAGACGGGCCGCGACTCCCCTACGGGCTCGGGCGTCTGGCCCACGTGCTCGAGGAGCTGCCCGCGCGGCCCGCGGGCCGTCGTTGAAGGGGCAATGCGGCGATGGCCCCAGTCGCGGTCCACGAGGTTGAGCAGGTTGAAGATGTCGAGCTGGGCTTCCAGCGCGCCCCCGCCGAGAGGGATCGCCTGGCGCACCGAGGCGAGCGTGGTGTGCGTCCACGGCTCGTGACAGCTGTTGCGCTCCAGGATGCGACCGCGCTGCCGCTCGAGGCAGGGTGCGCCCTCGATGAACCGCTCGAACGCCAGCCGCTGCCGGCTCACCCGCTCGGCCTGGGCGGCCGGCGAGTTGTCGGCGGCGGGCTCGTTCGACTGGCCGGAGAACAGGATCTCGTCCGGATCGGAAGCGGTCCGGGGCACGTAAATCGGATCGTTCTGGTTCGACCCGTCGGCGTTCAGGTCGCCCCGCTCCTCGGCACCCCACGCCAGATAGGCGAACGGGCTGCCCGACTCGCCCACGTAGGAGAACGAGAGCTCGGTCGTCCAGCGGCGCCAGGGCGCCCGGTACGTGCCGGCCAGCACGACGCGGTGCAGCACATCGTTCAGCGAGACCCCCGGGCTCCGGTCGTCGTGACGGCCCGACACGGCGCGCGAGGACCAGTTCACGAACCCCGGCGTGTTGATCCGGAGCGGCGTCTGGACATCCCGAACCCGGGAGTACGTATACGAGGCCGCTCCGGCGATGCCGCGGGAGAACCGCTTCTCGAGGCGCGCCGAGAGCTGGTAGGAGTGGTTCCGGGACGTGTTCCTCAGTTCCACCACCGAGGGAAAGGAAGTGTCTCGAACCGCCGGACGCGCCACGCCGGCGGGGTCGATCGTTCCATACAGGACCCGCCCGTACGGGTTGGTCGCCACGGGGTCCCCGAGATTCAGGTTGGTGAAGACGAAATCCGACACGTTCCGCGTGAGGAGCGCCTCGACCGTGCCGAGCAGGTCCCCGGGCAGCCGCCGGTCGTAGGCCAGCACGCCGCGCAGCGTCTGCGCCATTCGCAGCCGTCCGTCGAGAAGCTCCACATCGCCCCGTGGCGGGGACGCGAGCCCCGAGCTATCCCCGCAGGCCGCCGGCGCCGCCTCCTGGTCGGGCTCGAACGGAGGGGGCGGCCCCAGATCGCCCTGCAGCGACCCGCAGCGCAGCACCCCGATGCCGACGCCGAAATTCCGGAGCGGGAGGTGCAGCCACGCCAGCGGAGGGCGGCCGGTGAAGACGCCCACGCCGCCGCGAAGCTGGTCGCGGCCCGTCCCCGGCGGATCCCAGGTGAATCCCACCCGCGGCGATAGGTGCAAGCGCCCGTCGGGCATCTGATCTGTGCGGCGAGCGAAGACCGAGTCGATCACGGGGTTGTAGGGAGCCCGCTCGCCGATCGTCATCGCGTCGGCCCGGAGGCCCACCGTGAGAGAGAGGCGCTCGCCGACGCGCCACCTGTCGCCCGCGTAGAGCGCGTAATATCCGCCGCTGATCGGCACGTCGGCGCTCCCGAAATCCCGCCCACGCTCGAACCGCTCCGCCAGCCCGGCCTCCAGCGAGTCGAGGCTGGCGAACGTCCAGGTGCCGAACGCGTTGGGCACCCCAGGTGGGAAGGGATCCGTGTGAAACCACTCCGCCTGGAACCCCAGCGTGGCCACGTGAGACGCGCCCAGGGGCAGCGTCAGGTTCTCTCGCAGATTGAGGTTCCAGAACCTGGATTCGCCCCCTTGGGCCACCGCCGGCGCACCGGTGACGACGGTGACCGCGCCGCCCGTCGTCCCCGGCACGGCCACCTGCACGACCGGCTGGCGGACCTCCGGCGAGACCTCGGCCCGGAGCCGGCGATAGGAGACCAGCAGCTCGTTGTGCCCGCCGGCGGCGCGCGGCAGCGTCGTGTGAAGCCGCAGCCCGCCGCTCCGCACCCCGAACGCCAGCGTCGCCGCGTGCGTGGAGAGGGGGAAGACGCCGCGGGAGGGGCGCGAGAAGCCGAGGTTCCGGGTCCGGGCGGCGTTCGCCCACAGGACGGCACGGCTCTTCCACTCGGGCACGCCGAGATCGATACGGGCGAACAGGTTGGCCAGCGGGTTGCGGTTGGTTACCGGTCCGCCGGAGCCCGCCTCCAAGCCGTATCCCTCCATGATCTCGTCGAGACGCGCGAGGTCGGCCTCGGCCACGGGCACGGGAGGCGTCGCCTCCTCGGGCTGCCCGACGAACGGCCCCGGCGCCGGCGACGTGAGGCCCTGGAGCTCGGTGGCGACGAAGAAGTGCGCCCGGTCTCGCAGTATGGGCCCCCCGAGGGAGAACCCGTACAGCAGCCGCTCGTGCGGGGCGGCGGCGGCGAACTCGCCCCGACGCCCTAGGGCGTCGTTCCGCCAGTAGGCGAACGCGGACCCACGGAACTCGTTCGTCCCCGACCTCGTCACCGCGTTCACCAGCGCGCCGGCGTAATCGCCGTAGCGGACGTCGAACGGCGCGAGCAGGACCTGATACTCGCGCACGGCCTCGAACGGCAGGGACTTCCCGGCGGCGAACTCCGGTGGCTGGTTGCTGGAGATCGAACGCTCGGGCACTCCGTCGATCAGGAAGTTGTTGAAACGGAAGCCCACGCCGCCGCCGGACATCCCTTCGGGGCCGAAGCCGATCCGGGTCGACACCTGCGGGGCCAACTGCACGAAGTCGTAGAGGTTCCGGTTCAGGGTGGGCAGCCGGTGGAGGAGCGAGTCGGTGACGGTGGTGGCGGTCCCGCCGTGGACGTTGGCTCGCGGAAACAGGGTTCTCGCTCTCACGCGGAGGGGCTCGACGGCGATCGCGGCCGGCCGCATGGCGAACTCCAGCTCCACCGGTTCCCCGAGCGTCAGGTACACCCCTTCGCGCCGCTCCGTCCGGAGGCCGAGCCGCTCGAGGGTGATGGTGTACGGTCCTCCGACCTCCAGGCCCTGGACGACGAACCGGCCGTGCTGCACTTCGGCCCGAACGACGAAGCCGGTGGCCATGTTCCGGACCGTGACGCGCGTGCCGTCGGCGTCCGTTCCATCGACCGTGCGCACCGTCCCCCGGACGGAAGCGGTGGTGACGCCCTGCGCCAACAGATCCGGGCCCGCGGAAAGGAGCCACGTGGTCGCGGCGAAGGCCGAGATCAGAACCCTCGAGAGCGGGCAGGCCGGGGGACAGATTAGGTCAGGCCGGGGCGCGCGCTGCCGATCGAGTGCGCGCGCCCGCTGAACTGCGTGCTGAGGCATGCCTGGGGACCCTCTCCGGGGATCCTCTGGTCGGGAGCCAGCGTCGACGCAGGACGACACGCCGTCCGGCCGAGCCGGGGCTCTCGACCAAGGCTCGCGCTGCGGCCCTATCGAGTCAAGGAGAGGGGCCCGGGAGGGTCGAAGGGCATATTCGTGGGCGGCGAACGGAAGGCTCGTGCTTCCGGGCCGTCATCGAGAGGGGCGCATCCGGAGGACCTCGGGAGTCCCCACGGAGGCCTACAGGGCCTCGAGAAAGGCAACGAGCGCCGCAATCTCCTCGTCGGTGAGCCCCAGCGGTTCGATGCCCAGCCGCTCCGCGGGCGGCGAACGGCTCGGGGAGCGTCTGCTGGCGCGGCTGGCCGGAAGCTCTAGCGGCCGGCGCCCGTGGCGGCGGCCTTCGCCTCCCTCTTCTGCGCCTCCCACTCCTCGGCCGAGAGCGCCACGTGGCTCACCGCCTGGGCGATCGAGACGTCGCCGGTGGGAATGTCCGAGCCCGGCGGCCACAGGTGGAAGATGAGGCCGTCGGTGGTCATCACGAGCTCCGCCACCTTCGCCGCCTCCTCTTCGGACATGTCGAGCACCTTCACCCGACCGCTGGCGATCTCGACCGCGTGGTCGTGCCAGGCCTCGTTCCACCGCTCGCGAGAGATCTTCTCCCGCGTGATGGACTTGGCCACGATGTACTCGACCTCGGTCATCGGCGCGGCGGGATCGGTGGTCTCGAACAGGATGCACTGGATGACGGGCTCCGGCGAGATCGCCTTGCAGTAGTGGTGGAAGGGGCCCATCACCTCGCCGTGCACCACGTGGGGGGCGGTCACGTGGACGTCGTATCCCAGGGCGGGCGACGGCGGGGCCTCCTGGGCCTCCTGCCGGCCCGAGGAGCCGGCCGAGACGAGGACCGCCACCAGGAGGACGGCAGCCGCGGCGACCAGGAAAGACGGAATGCGCATCGGGGACCTCCAGCTTCGGATGAACGTCTTCACTTGAGCAGCATGTCGTGCGGGCCGGCCTGTCCCGAGGGGAAGCCGGCGAAGTCCGGGGCGAACTCTTCGTCGATCCGTATCCCGTCAGGCCCGACGTGCAGGAGCCACGCACCGAACTCCACCTCGCCGTCCAGCGAGGAGAGGATGGAGTTCGTGACGTACAGACGCCTCGAGTCGGGCGAGAGCTTCATCATGTTCGGTTGCGGAAGCTCGACCTCACTCAGCAGCCGCGGGTTCTTCGGGTCGGCGATGTCGTACTGCTGGACCTTGCCGCCGGCCCACAGCGACACGTACAGGTAGCGGTTGTCGTAGCTCACCCGCATGTCGACGGGGACCGCGCCCTCGCCCAGCTCGAGCACCCGGTGGAACTCGAGGCGGCCGTCCTCGTCGGCGTCCTCCCAGAACCACACGCTGTTGCCCAGCGCCGCGCAGGTGAAGCCTCCCAGTCCCTCCGGCCCGTGCATCCAGCGGATCGCGAACGGGGCGGTGTCGACCTCCTCCACCTGGAGGATCTCCTTCGTCTTCCAGTCCCAGACGACGATCTCCTTGCCCGCGTTCTCCAGGTGCGTCCCCGCGCTCACGTGCTCGGGGTGGGACCAGCTCGAGGTGGTGATCAGGTTCAGCTCGGGCTTCACCCCGACGTCGTACATGTAGCCCGGGCTGCCGTCGGGCCGGACCACAGGCCACGCCTGCTGGAAGTTCCCGTCGTCGTCGAGGAGGATCAGGGCGCCGGGACCGCCGCCGCCGACGGCCCCCAGCATGGCGACCATCACCCCGCCGGGGACCGCGTACACGGAATGCGGCCCGCTGTATCCGGTCTCGTCCAGGTCCACGGCCTTCAGCAGCTTCGGCTGCCGTGGATTTGTCTTTACGTCGTAGATGAAGATGGTGTTCGTGAGGATGCCTCCGGCGAAGATGCGGTCCGCGTTCACCGTGTAGCCGAAATGGTGGGCCTCGTTGGCGGGCGCCCCCGCTGGCTCCGTGGCGATCACCTGGCCGTACGAGCCGGACTCGGGATCGACATCGACGACGGCCAGGAAATCGCTCTGCTGGTGGTCGGCGTCGCGCGTCCAGATGTAGAGGATCGATTCGCGCTCGCCGGGCTTCAGGTTCTTCACGAAAACCGATTCGTCGGCCCCGGGACCCTCCAGGCCCGCGGCGCCCAGGAGCGCCGCCGCGAGGATGAGGACCGACCCGACGGCTGTCTTGCGGGACATGATTGCCTCCCTAGGCTGATGGGTCCGGGCGACTGGTGTCTCCGGCGTGCGTCGCCCGCCTCTCCGGCCCTGCCTCCCCGCGTGACGCCTCCGGTCGAGCCGCGCCGCGTTCAAGATACGGTGAATCTAAGCGACGAATCCGTGGGTCGCCACGGGGCTTCGGACCCCGATGTGGACCGGTAACGGGAGCGGTCTTCGGCCGCTTCTGGGCCGCCGCGGCCCGCCGCCCGCGCTTCGTTCCGCTGCGCCTCCCACTCCTCGGCCGAGAGCGCCACGTGGCTCACGGCCTGGGCGATCGAAACGTCGCCCGTGGGAATGTCCGAGCCCGTCGGCCACAGGTGGAAGATGAGGCCGTCCGTGGCGCTGGCTGAGGCTACCCGGCGAACTCGCAGGATGCCTCGGAATGGCTCGGCATCGTTTTTCTCCCTTCGAAAGCAACGGACCGGCGTGCCGACGTGCTCATTCCAAGCGAGAGGTCGTACGAAACGCTGGAGCGACGATCTCCGACCCTCTCATCCATAGAAGGCCGAAGAAGGGCTTTCCGGGGATCACCCAGGGGGAACGCCCGAATCGTCCGAGCCTCACCGCTCCCTGCCCGGGACGGTGCCGGTTTGGCCGGAAGGCGGGAGCCATATACGTTTTCTCCCTCCTGCATACCGCCACGAAGAACATGCGCTCGGGCGGATACCCGTTCGTGTCTCGTGGCAGCCGGCCTGGGTTCGGACCATGGAGCGCAAGGGCGAGGTGACACGGCTCCTCGAAGCCTGGAGCCAGGGCGAGCGCGAAGCCCTGGACCGGCTGATCCCCCTCCTCTACGAGGAGCTCCGGCGCATCGCCCACCGCCAGATGGCGCGCGAGCGGACCGGCCACACGCTCGGGACGACCGCCCTCGTCCACGAGGCGTTCCTGGATCTCGCGCGCCTGGAGCGGATCCGCTGGCAGGATCGGTCCCACTTCCTGGCCATGGCCTCGCGCGCGATGCGCCGCATCCTGGTCGATCACGCGGTGAGCCGGAAGGCGGCCAAGCGCGGCGGCGGACGCCAGCGAGTCGGTCTGGACGAGGCCGGGCCGAAGCTGCTGGAGGAGGAGGAGCTGGACGAGGTCCTGGCCCTGGATGAGGCGCTCTCGCGTCTGGAGGGGATGAGCGAGCGCCAGGTCCGGGTGGTCGAATGCCGGGTCTTCGCCGGGATGGACGTCGAGGAGACGGCGGAGGTCGTGGGCGTGGGCACCGCCACCGTGAAGCGCGACTGGGCCGCCGCCCGGGCGTGGCTGAACCGGGAGCTGGCCTCGTGACCGGGGCGGAGCGCGGGTCGGAAGCGCCCGAGCAGGGGTCGGGAGCGCGGAAGCGGGGATCGGGCTCCGTCGAGCGCTGGCGGCGGCTGGAAGGCCTGTTCCACCGGGTCCTCGAGCTCCGATCCGAGGAGCGGGACGCGCTGCTGGCCGAGGTCGCCGACGACGATCCCGAGCTGGCGCGGGAGGTGGCGGACCTCATCGACTCCCATCGGAGGGAGGGGGCCGTCGACCGGCTCCGGGATCGCCTCCGGAGCGGGCTCGGCGCGCCACCGCGCCGAACCGGCGACCGCGTGGGGAGCTACCGGATCCTACGGGAGCTGGGAAGCGGCGGGATGGGCGAGGTGTTCCTGGCGGAGCGGGAGGATCCCGACTTCCGGCAGCGCGTCGCCCTGAAGCTCGTGAGCGCCCGCGGCCGGAGCGAGGAGTTCCGCCGGCGGTTCCTTCGGGAGCGACGGATCCTGGCGACGCTGGACCACCCGAACATCGCCCGGCTCCTGGACGCCGGCGTGGCCGAGGACGGTCGTCCCTATCTGGCCATGGAGCGCGTGGACGGGGTCCCGATCGACCGCCACTGCGACCAGGCGCGCCTGGGAATCCGGGAGCGCCTGGCCCTCTTCGACTCCGTCTGCCGCGCGGTGCACTACGCGCACCGAAACCTGATCGTGCACCGTGATCTCAAGCCCGGGAACGTCCTGGTCACGGCCGACGGGCAACCGAAACTCCTCGATTTCGGGATCGCCAAGCTCCTGGTGGAGGAAGACGGCGGGACGACGCCCCTCACCCGGACCGGTCGGCTGCCCATGACTCCGGAGTACGCCAGCCCGGAGCAGGTGCGTGGGGAGCCGGTGACCACGGCTTCCGACGTGTATTCCCTGGGCGTGCTCCTCTACGAGCTGCTCTCCGGCCATCGCCCGCACCGGCTGCGTGGGAAGACGCCCGCCGAGATCGAGCGGATGGTGTGCGAGGTCGAGCCCGAGCCGCCCAGCACGACGCTGGATCGGACGGGCTCGGCCGACGGCGGCGACGCGGAGCAGCGGGTGGCGACCGCGGAGGCGGTCAGCCGGGCCCGGAACACGCAGCCGGAGCGGCTGAAGCGCCGCCTCGCCGGCGATCTCGACACGATCGCCCTCAAGGCGCTGCGCAAGGAGCCGGGGCGGCGGTACGGATCGGCGGCGGAGCTGGCCGACGACATCGAGCGGCACCTCTCCGGTCGACCGGTCGTGGCCCGTCCGGACACGCCCGCCTACCGGGCATCCAAGTTCGTCCGCAGGCACCCAGTCGGGGTGGTGGCCTCCGCCCTCATCGTCGTGTCCTTGACGGGCGGCCTGGCGGCCACGACCTGGCAGGCCCGGCGGGCGGCGGAGCAGGCCCGGATCGCCGGCGAGCAGCGCGACAGGGCGCGGACGGAGGCGGAGAAGGCGGAGCTGGCCTCGGCCTTCCTCGTGGACCTCTTCGAGGCCGCCGATCCCGGCGAGGCCCGGGGCCGGAGCGTGACGGCCGATGAGCTGCTCGACCGGGGGCTGGCGAAGCTGCGGGAAGACGGGGAGCTGGCGAGCCAGCCGGCCGTGCGAGCGGCGATGCTCGACGTGATGAGCCGCGTGTACCGGAACATGGGTCGCTACGAGGAGGCCCGGCGGCCGGCCGAGGAGGCGCTGGAGATCCGGCGAGAGGCCCTCCCTCCCGACGATCCGGACATCGCCGAGAGCCTGACCACGTTGGGCATACTGGCTCTGAACGAGCGGCGGCTGGACGAGGCCGAGCCCCTGTTACGAGACGCGCTGGAGATCCGGCGGTCCGCACACGGCGAGGCTCACGAGGAGGTGGCCTCGGCCCTGAACAACCTGGCGGCCGTGCACCTGTATCGCGGCGAGCTGGACAGCGCCGAGGTCCTGCTGCGGGGGGCGATCGAGATCCGACGCGCTCTCCCCGATGCTCCGACGGAGGACCTGGGTCCGCCCCTGGACGGCCTGGCCATGGTGCTGGCCCGTAAGGGCGAGCTGGACGCCTCCGCATCCCTCTACCGTGAGGCGCTCGAGGTCAAGCGGGCCACCCTGCCCCCCGATCATCCCTACCTGGCGAACAGCCTGAACAGTCTGGCGACGGCGGAGATCCGGCTGGGGAACGACTCGGCCGCCGAGGATCTCGCGCGACAGGCGCTGGCGATCTGGCGCAAGGTCCAGGGCGACCATCCACAGGTGGCTCGCGTGCTCAACAACCTCGCCGCCGCCCTCGAGAACCAGGGGAAGCTGCAAGCGGCGGCGGAGCGCTACCGGGAGGCCCTGGAGCGCAAGCGGGAGACCCTCGGACCGGAGCACCCGTCGACCGCCGTCACGCTCAACAACCTGGGGCTCGTCCTCGCCAAGCTGGAGCGCGTGGGGGAGGCCGAGGAGGCGCTCCGGGAGTCGCTTCGAATCCGAAGGCTGGCGCTGGTGGAGGGGCATCCGGACGTCGCCCGGGCCCTCCACAACCTGGGGGACCTGTACGCCGACGCGGGCGACTGCCGGAGAGCCGAGCCCCTGTTGAGCGAGGCCCTGGCGATCCGCCGGACGGCGTTGTCGGCCAACCATCCCAACACGCTGGCGTCGGCCGAGCGCCTGGGCGCCTGCCTCACCGACCTCGCCCGCTACGCCGAGGCCGAGGCGCTGCTCCTCGAGGCGCTGGCCGCCGCCGAGGAATCGGGCGAAGCCGGGGCCGAGCGGCGACGGGCGGTCCTGGAGCGGCTCGTCGAGCTGTCCGGAGCCCGCGGAGACGCCGCGGCGGCCGCCCGATACCGCGCCGCGCTCGCCGGCCAGATAGGAGCTCCCGCACCGGCGCAGGTGGCGGGTTCTCTCGATCCAGACACCGCTGAAGGCGGACATGCGCCGAATCCACCTTGAAAAACCGACGGTCGCCACCAGCTTTTCAAGGATCGGCGGCAGCGGCAGGCACGACGGCGGTGTGCCCGCCCGGTGAGGACCCGCTCCCGGCGGCCGCGCTCCGGCCCGCGGAGCCTTACGAGAAGCGAACCTGCCGCACCTCGGTGACGGCGGAC
>CAYMQZ010000057.1:0-15122 GCA_964392705.1 uncultured Gemmatimonadota bacterium | reverse complement strand
CTCGCGATCGGCCTCGGTCTCGCCCTGCTGCTCACCCGCTTCCTCCGCGGGATGCTGTTCGGCGTGACCGCGACCGATCCGTGGTCCTTCGCCGCGACCGCGGCGCTGCTGCTCGGGGTGGGGCTGCTCGCGGCGTGGCTGCCGGCCCGCCGGGCGGCCCGCGTGGATCCTTCGCTGGCGCTGAAGAACGCGGCATGCTGGACCGAGTGAAGGAGCTTCGCCAGGCCGCCCGTCGCCTCCGGCGCGCGCCGGGCTTCACGGCCGTCATCGTGCTGACTCTCGGCCTCGGGATCGGCGCGAACACGGCCATTTTCAGCGTGGTCCGCACTGTCCTGCTCCGTCCCCTCCCCTACCCGGAGCCCGAGCGGCTCGTCCTCGTGTGGGGCGAGCTCACGGCCCGCGACGTGGACGAGTTCCCCTCCTCGCCGCCCATGCTGCGCGACTACGAGGAGCGCGGCGGCAGCTTCGAGCGCCTGGCCGGGGGCTTCGCGTTCGGCCAGGCCCTCACCGGTCTCGACGGGGAGCCGGAGCAGGTGGACGTGGCCGGCGTGACTCCCGACTTCTTCCGCACCCTGGGGGCGAGCCCGGCGCTCGGCCGCGATTTCCTCCCCGAAGACGCGGTTCCGGCGCCGCCGCAGGACCAGGCCTTCCCCGGCGGCTCGCCGGCCACGGTCGCCATCCTGGGCCACGGACTGTGGCAGCGACGGTTCGGCGGCGATCCGGCCGTGGTCGGCACGAGCGTCGAGCTGGACGGGAACGCCACGCGCATCGTGGGCGTCATGCCCCGTGACTTCCGGCTCCTCCTGCCCCCGGCCACGGGTTTTCCGGAGACGATCGACATCTGGGTCGCCCCCCGCATCGACTACGACGCCTGGCCGTACGCCAACGTGGCGTTCACGGTGGTGGGGCGCCTCGCCGAGGGGACGAGCCGGGAGCGCGCGCAGGCCGACATGGACGGCGTGGCCGCCTCGCTGCGCGAGAAGAACCAGACGCTCGCCACGGCGGGCTTCGAGCTGGAGGTCGCCTCGCTCCAGGGTGACCTGACCGCGCCCGTCCGGCCGCTGATCCTCGCGCTGCTCGGGGCGGTGGGTTTCCTCCTCCTGATCTCCTGCGCCAACGTCTCCAACCTCCTGCTCGTCCGCGCCCTCGGGCGCGGCCGCGAGATGGCCGTCCGCGCCGCGCTGGGCGCCGGACGGCGCCGGCTCCTGCGGCCCGTGCTCCTCGAGGGGAGCCTGCTCGCGGCGCTCGGCGGACTGCTGGGGCTGCTGGTGGCGCACGGCGGTGTCAGGCTGCTCCTCCATCTCCGACCCGACGACCTCCCCCGGTTGGCCGAGATCGGGGTGGACGGCGTCGTCCTGGCCTTCACGCTCGGCCTCTGCGTCCTCGTGGCCCTTCTGGCGGGAACCCTCCCGGCGCTCCACGCCTCGCGCGTGAACCTGGCCGACTCGCTCAGGGAGCGCTCCGAGGTGGGCGGCGGCGGGACATCCCGCCTGGCCAGACACGGGATGGTCGTGCTGGAGGTCACGCTCGCGCTGGCGCTGCTGATCGGAGCGGGGTTGATGGTCCGGAGCTTCGCCGCGCTGCAGGGCGTGGATCCGGGCTACGACCCCGAGAAGGTCCTCGCGTTCGACCTGAACCTGCCCAACGCCCGGTACGAGACACCCGAGGAGCGCGCCGCCTTCGTGAGCCTCCTGGAGGAGCGGATCCGGGGGCTGCCGGGCGTGCGGGCCGTCGCCTCGGCCTTCCCCATCCCGCTGGACGCGGCGGCGTTCACCGGTCGCTACGGGACGTCTGAGGTTCTCGAGGACGAGAGCGCCTGGCGGCAGGCGGCCTACCGCGTGGTGCGCCCGGACTACTTTCGCACCATGGGCACACCGGTGCTCGAGGGACGGGGGTTCACCCCCGCGGACGAGGCGGACAGCGCCGCCGTCGTCGTGGTGGACCGGAAGCTGGCCGAACGCACCTGGCCGGGCGAGTCGGCGGTCGGGAAGCGCATGCTGGTGCGGGTCACGAGCACCGAGCCGCAGTGGGTGGACGTGATCGGCGTGGTCGACCACCAGCGGGCCGAGACGCTCGCCGCGGAGGGCCGGGAGACGGTCTACTTCACGCACCGCTTCACGGGCGCCTTCGGCCTCACCTGGCTCGTGCGCGCCGACGGACCCCCCGAGCGGCTGATCGGCCCGATCCGCGGCGAGCTGGCGAGCCTCGATCCCCTCCTCCCGCTGGCCGACGTGAAGACGATGGAGGAGGTGGTGGCCGAGGCGATGGGACCGACGCGCTTCGCGATGACGCTGATCGGCGCCTTCGCTGCCCTGGCCCTGGCCCTCGCCGCCGTCGGCCTGTACGGCGTGCTCGCCTACACGGTGCGCCAGCGCACCCCCGAGATCGGCATCCGGATGGCGTTCGGCGCGCCTCGCGATCGGGTGGTCGCGCTCGTGATGCGGAAGGGCATGCTGCTCACAGGGGTCGGGATCCTGGGCGGGGTGGGCCTGAGCTTCCTCCTCACGCGCACGCTGGAGAGCCTGCTGGTCGGCGTCACCCCAACGGACCCGCTCACCTTCGTCTCGATCGTGGCGCTGTTCGCGCTGGTGTCCGCGGCGGCCTGCTGGATCCCGGCCGCGCGGGCCGCGCGCGTCGACCCGCTGGTGGCGTTGCGACAGGAGTAGGCATGGAAAGGACGACGCGATGCACGGCCTGAGTCAGGACCTCCTCCACGCGCTCCGACAGGTCCGCCGGAGCCCGCTCTTCGCGGGCGCCGTCGTTCTCATCCTCGCCTTCGGGATCGGGGCGAGCACCGCCGTGTTCAGCTTCGTGGACGCGCTCCTCTTCCGTCCCTTCCCGAGCGTGCGGGCCCCGGAGCGCCTCGTGGCCGTGCACACGGTCTATGACTTCGGCCCCACCGTCTCCTCGTACATGGACTTCCTGGATCTCGAACGGGAGAGCCGAACCCTGGCGACCGCGACCGCGTTCAAGCCCGTGGGCGTGGACCTGGGCACGGCCGGCGAAACGGCTCGTGTGCGCGGGATGCTCGTCAGCGCGACCTATTTCGAAGTCCTGGGGGTGGAGCCGGCCCACGGACGCTTCTTCCGCGAGGACGAGGACGACACCCCCGGCGGCGACCCCTGGGTCGTGCTCGGACACGGGCTGTGGTCCCGGCGCTTCGGGGAGGACCCGGAGACCGTGGGACGCACGGTCCGACTGAACGGGCGCCCCTTCACGGTCCTGGGCGTCGCTGGACGCGGATTTCGGGGCACGACGTTGATGGAGGCACCCGACGTCTTCGCGCCCATGAGCATGCAGCCGGTCTTCATGCCGGCGTCGGGCAACCTTCTGGAGAACCGGGGCTGGGGCGGGATCCACATCCTCGGCCGGCTGGCCGAGGGGACCTCCCCGACGCAGGCGGACTCGGAGATCCGCCGCATCGGGGCGCGCCTCGCGGAGGCCTACCCGCGCACGAACACGGGTCGTGACTTCGCGGTGGAGAGTTTCCAGCAGGCGCGTCTCCCGGCGGACCTCCGGGGGACGCTGTTCGGCGCCAGCGGCGTGCTCGCCGCCGCGGTGCTGCTGGTGCTCCTGGTCGCGTGCGCCAATGTCTCCAATCTGATGCTGGCCCGGGCCGTCCGGCGACGGCGGGACGCGGCGCTCCGGCGCGCGCTGGGGGCGGGCGGCGGACGGCTGGTCCGACAGCACCTGGTCGAGAGCGGCGTCCTCGGCCTGGCGGGCGGCGCGGCCGGCTTGCTCGTGAGCCGCTGGATCCTCGACCTGCTCGGCACGGCCCCGCTCCCGTTCGAGCTCGCCCTGACCGTCGATGGGCGCGCCCTGGCGTTCACGGCCTGCGTCTCGCTCCTCGCCGCGATCGGCGTCGGTCTGCTGCCGGCGGTCATCGCCCGGCGTTCGGATCTGGCGGTCGTCCTCCGGGAGGAACGGGGAACCTCGAACGGCGGTCGCAGACGCCGCCTGACCGAGGGGCTCGTCGTCACGCAGCTCGCCCTTTCGCTTCCCCTGCTGGCCGGTGCGGGCCTCTTCCTCCGCACCCTGGTCAACCTGGACGCGTCCGAGCTCGGCTTCCGGCCGGAAGGGGTGGTGGTGGCCACCGTGGATCCCACGCTCCAGGGCTACGACGGCGACGCGACGAAGGCGTACTACGGCCGGGTTCTGGAGCGCGTCCGGAGCTTACCGGGCGTGGAGGCGGCCACGATCGCCAGCGAGCTTCCGGGACTCGGCGGCAATGCCGTCACCGTGGACTTCGAGAGGCAGCCGGAGGGCACCTCGGACCGGACGACGGGGATCGTGCTCGTGGGGCGGGACTACTTCCGGGTCATGGGGATCCCGCTCCTGGACGGGCGCACGTTCGGCGCCCGGGACCGCCCCGGCGCGACTCCCGTCTTCGTGATGAACGAGAGCGGCGCGAGGCGATACCGCCGGCTCACGGGCCTCGATCCCCTGGGGGCGAGAGTCGGGCTCGAAGGACCGGACGGCGAGTTCTTCGACGTGATCGGCGTGGTGGCCGACTCCCGCACGGAGTCCCTGCGGGAGGAGCCGGGCCCCTACCTGTACATGCTCCACGACCAGGCGCCCGCCGGAGACATGGGTGCGCGGATGTCGGTGCTGGCCCGGACCGCCCCGCCCGTCTCGGGGGCCATGGCGCCCGTGAAGGAGGCCGTTCGCAGCGTCGATCCCGACGTGCCGGTGATCCAGGCCACGACCCTCGGGGCGGCCGTGGCCGAGGGACTGGCGCCGGAGCGTCTCCTCGCCCGGGTCGTCGCCGGCACCGGTCTGCTGGCCGTCCTGCTGGCGGCGGTGGGGCTCTACGGGCTCCTGGCCTACACGGTGAGTCGCCGAACGAGCGAGTTCGGAATCCGCATGGCGCTGGGGGCGCGGGGGAGCGACATCCTGCGCGATGTGGTGACCCGGGGAATGCTCCTCGTCGGCGCCGGGCTGGCCCTCGGACTGGCCGGGGCGATGGCCGCGACCCGCTGGCTCTCGGGTCTCCTGTACGGCGTCTCCCCCCACGATCCGCTCACGCTGACCGCGGCCGCGACCCTCCTGGCCGCCGTGGGACTCGTCGCGAGCTGGCTCCCGGCGAGGCGCGCGGCCGCCGTGGATCCGATGACCGCCCTGAGGTACGAATGAGCGGGCCCCGGCCGACGGGCGGCAGGCGAGGTCGCCCGGTTCGCGGCGGACTTTCCGAGAGAGGGGCACGCCGATGGACACCCTGATCCAGGACCTGCGCTACGCCCTCCGGCAGCTCCGCCGGAGCCCCGGCTTCGCGGCCGTGGCGATCCTGACGCTGGCGCTCGGGATCGGGGCGAACACGGCCATCTTCAGCGTGCTGGACGCCGCGCTCCTCCGGCCGCTCCCGGTCGAGGAGCCGTACGAGCTCGTGCACCTCCGCACGCAGCGCCCCGAGGGGGCCGTGAACGCCAGCCTCTCCTATCCGCTGTTCGACGCGATCCGCGACCGGACGCGCTCGCTGTCGGGGACGCTGGCCATGGCCGAGTGGACGGTGAGCCTGGGAACCGAGGCGGAAGCCCTCCGGGCCCGGGGCGAGTTCGTGAGCGGCGGCTACTTCGACCTGCTGGGGATCGAGCCGGCTCTCGGCCGCCTCTTCCGCGCCCCCGAGACGGAGGCCGGGGCGCCCGTCGCCGTGCTCGGGCATCGGACCTGGCGGGCCCGCTTCGGAGGCGATCCGCGCGTCGTCGGCGCCACGGTCGAGCTGAACGGGCATCCCTTCACCGTGATCGGCGTGGGCCCCCGTGGATTCCCCGGGCTGGTGCGCGGGCAGGTCGCCGACTTCTGGGCGCCGCTCCGCGCCTACCCCCTGGTCGTGACGACTCGGTTCGACGACGCCGAGGCGGCCTTCGGCGAGCCCGGGATCTTCTGGCTCAACGTGATCGGACGCCTCGCCCCCGGGGCCTCGCTCGAGCGGGCCCGCGCGGAGATGGCCGCCCTGGACCGCGGCCTTCGCGAGGCGGGGCTCCGGTCGGAAGTCGAGGCCGGGCGGGTGGACCCGATCGGCACCGGGCTCGGCTGGAGCGTCGCCTCGCTCGAGACGCCTCTGGCCCTGCTCATGGTCGTGGTGGGGGTGGTCCTGCTGATCGCCTGCGCCAACGTCGCGGGGCTCTTCCTCGCCCGCGCGGCCTCACGTCGCCGGGAGATGGCGGTCCGCCGCTCGCTCGGAGCCGGCCCCGGGCGCCTGGCCCGTCAGCTTCTCACCGAGAGCGTCGTCGTGGCCGCGGCGGGCGGGACGGCCGGCCTGCTGTTCGCCGGCTGGCTCGCCCCGGTTCTCGCCTCCTACCGCCCGCCCGGCGGGGACGCCCTGGCGCTCTCGGTCTCGCTCGACGCGCGGGTCCTCGGGTTCACGGCGGCGGTCAGCCTCGTCACCGCCCTCCTGTTCGGGATCGCCCCAGCCCTCGCGGCGAGCCGCGAGGCCCTGGTCCCCGCGCTCAAGCAGGACGCCCGCGCGGGCCCCGACGCGGAGCGCCGCTACGGCCTCCGCCACGCGCTGGTCGCGGCGCAGGTCTGCCTCTCCCTGGTGCTGCTCGTCGGCGCCGGCCTCCTCCTGCAGAGCGTGCGGAACCTCCGCGCCGTAGATCTGGCCTTCGACCCCGCGAACGTGCTGCTGCTCGAGGCGGACCTCGGCGCCCGCGACCGGGAGCCGGCGGAGAGACGGGCCTTCCAGCGGGCCGCCCTCGAGCGCGTGCGCTCGCTACCCGGCGTGGAGTCCGCCGCCTGGGCGTCGGTGGTGCACCCGAACCCCGGGGGCTCGCGGGTCGAGGGGGTGGAGCTGGAGGACGCCCCCGGCGTTCCCGATGCGGGCGCGGCGTTCGACGTGAGCGTCGTCTCGACGGGCTATTTCGAGACCCTGCGCATGCCGCTCCTCCGCGGCCGGGGCTTCACGGCCGACGACGACCGCGACGCCCCCCGGGTCGCGGTGGTCAACCGGGCCATGGCCGAGCGGTACTGGCCGGGCCGCGATCCCGTGGGCCGCCAGGTCTATCTGGGCCCTCGGGAGGACCCGGCCGGCGCGGTGCGGATCGTGGGGATCGCGCCCGACACGCGCTATCGCGACCTGAGGGAGCGGGAGGGCCACGTGGTCTACCTGCCGCTGGCCCAGTCCGACGAGCCGAAGGTGACGCTCCTGGCCCGCACCGCCGGGCCTCCCTCCGGCCTGGCGGCCGCGGTGAGGGCGGAGATCCGGGCGCTCGCCCCCGGCGTGCCCCTGTTCGGCGCGCGCAGCCTCGAGGAGCACCTGCGGGGGGCCTACGCGGCCGAGCGGCTCGCGGCGCAACTCACGGCCGCCTTCGGTCTCCTGGCGCTGACGCTCGCCGCGGTGGGCCTGTACGGCACCCTCTCCTTCTTCGTGGCGCGGCGAACGCGCGAGATCGGCATCCGAATCGCGCTCGGCGCCGAGCCGCGGGACGTGGTCGGCTACGTGCTGCGCGGCGCGGCCCTCGTCGTGGCCGTCGGTCTCGTCCTCGGCGTGCTGGCCGCCCTCCTGCTCTCCCCGCTGGCCCGAGGGATCCTCTACCAGGCGGAACCGGGGGATCCCGGCACGATCCTGCTCGCGTGCGCCACCCTGGGCGCGGTCGCGCTCCTTGCCGCGTGGCTCCCGGCCCGTAGAGCCAGCCGGCTCGAGCCGGCGAGGACCTTGAGGGAGGAATGATGCCGTCTGCCGGGCCTTCGCCGCGCGCCGTTCGCCCGACGCCGTCGAGGATCACGGCCGACGAGGTACCACGATGGACAGCCTGATCCAGGACCTGCGCTACGCCCTCCGCCAGCTCCGCCGGAGCCCCGGCTTCGCGGCCGCCGCGATCCTCACGCTGGCCTTGGGGATCGGCGCCAACACGGCGATCTTCGGGGTGTTCGACGCGGCCATCCTCGAGTCCCCACCCGTGGTCGAGCCCGAGCGGCTGGTCGCGGTCTACACGACCTGCCGCGACGGCGACCCGCGCTGCTCCTCCTCCTATCCCGACTACGTGGACTACCGCGACCGCTCGGGGACGATCGACGACCTGGCGGCCTACACCTGGACGACGGCGAGCCTGGGCTCGCAGGAGGATGCGCGGCTCGCCCTCGTCCAGCCGAGCACGGGCAACTACTTCCGCCTCCTCGGCGTGCGACCGGGCCTGGGCCGGCTCCTCGGACCCGACGACGACCGGCGGGGCGCCGCGCGGCGGGTGGCCGTGCTGAGCCACGACCTGTGGCGCGAGGCCTTCGGGGGCGACACCGCCGCCGTGGGGCGGACGATTCGCCTCAACTCGGCCTCCTTCGAGGTGGTCGGCGTGACGCCCGAGGGGTTCCAGGGCCTCCACCTGGACGGCGGCCCCGACCTGTGGATCCCCCTGCTGGCGGGCTCCGCCCTGGGAACGGGCTTCTTCGAGGACGACTCCCGCTTCGACAATCGGGGCTCCCGGTGGATCGCGCAGCTCGTCGGGCGGCTCGCGCCTGACGCCACGGTCGAGCGGGCCAGAGCCGAGATGCTGGCGATCTCGAACCGACTGGCGGAGGAGGACCCGGCCGCCCGCGGTCCGCGAAGCGTCACCGTGGACGCGATCCCGGGACGCATCCTGCCCGCCGGAGCGCGAGGGGACCTGGCCCGCTTCGTGTGGATCCTGGCCGGCGTCGTCGCGCTCATCCTGCTGCTGGCCTGCGCCAACGTGGCCAACTTGCTGCTGGCCCGGGCCGCCGCCCGGCACCAGGAGCTCGGGATCCGCCGGGCCATCGGGGCCGGCCGCGGGCGGCTGATCCGGCAGCTCGTGACCGAGGGGATCGTGCTGGGGTCGCTCGGGGGAGCGACGGGCCTCCTGCTCTCGCGCTGGCTGCTAAGGGCGCTCGCGAGCTTCGAGCTTCCCGGGGGCGTGTCCGTCGGGGTCGTGGAGGCGGGCTTCGACCTGCGGGCGTTCGCGATCGCGGCGGTCGTCTCGGCCGCCGCCGTGCTCCTGTTCGCCGTCCTCCCGGCCCTGCGGGCCTCGCGCGCGGACCCGAGCTCGATGCTCCAGGCCGAGACTCGGGTGGCCGGCGGCCGGGCCGGCGGCCTGCGCCAGGGGCTGGTCGCGCTCCAGACCGCGCTCTGTCTGATCCTGCTGGTCGGCGCCGGCCTCTTCGTGCGAACCCTCGACAACGCGCTGGAGCACGATCCGGGATTTCGGAGCGAGGGGGTGGCCGTGGCCAGCTACGACGCCGGCCTGCTGGGATACACGCGAGAGGAGCAGGCCGCCCTGGCGGAGCGCCTCCTCGAGCGCGTGCGGGCGGCGCCCGGGATCGCGAGCGCGAGCCTCGGAAGCCTCGTACCGCTCAGCCGGGGCGGCTTCAGCGGGTTCTTCGTCGATGTGGAGGGTTACGAGCCGGCCCCGGACGAGGAGATGCGCGTGGACCTCGTCTTCGTAGCGCCGGACTACTTCCGGACCCTCGGCATCCCGCTGCTCCGGGGTCGCGCGATCCGCGAGAACGACGGGCCCGGCGAGCCCGTGGCCGTGGTGAACCGCGAGATGGCCGCCCGCTGGTGGCCGGGGCGGGAGGCAGTCGGCGGCACCGTGCGGATCGGCCAGAACGCGATGCGGGTCGTGGGCGTCGTGGACGAGGTGAACTGGCGGACCCTCCAGGAGGAGGAGACGCCCTTCCTGTACCTGCCGCTCTCTCTCTCCCCGGCCCGACCCGTCACCCTGGCCGCGCGCCACGCCGACGACGCTTCCGTCGCGCTGCCCGCGATCCGGGATGCCTTCCGTACCCTCGACCCCGCGATCGCGCTCCGCGAGCTGGGAACGCTGGAGGAGCGGCTGGCCCGCGTCCTCATGCCCCAGCGTATGGGGGCCGTCCTTCTCCTGAGCTTCGCCCTCCTGGCCCTCGCCCTGGCGGCGGTCGGCATCTACGGCGTCGTGGCCTACACGGTGGCGCGCGAGTCGCGGGCGCTGGGAATCCGGATCGCCCTCGGCGCCCGACCGGCCCACATCCTCTCCTCCGTCGCGCGACGGATCGCCCCGCCCGTGCTCGGCGGCCTGCTGGCCGGGGCCGTCGGCGCCCTGCTGCTGGCGGGGACCGCCGAGCGCTTCCTGTTCGGCGTCCGGGCCGAAGATCCGCTGGCCGTGGCGGCCCTGGCGGCCCTCCTGGCGAGCGTCGCCGCCGCCGCCGCGCTGATCCCCGCCCGGCGGGCGACCCGGATCGACCCCGCCGCCACGCTCCGGGAGGAATGATGCCGTTGAACCCCGGCCCCGACGGAACGCCTCTCGACCGATCGCGGCCGCCGACGGAGCGGACGAGGTAGACCGATGAATACGCTGATCCAGGATCTCCGACACGCGCTCCGGCAGCTGCGGCGGCGACCCGTCTTCGGGGTCGCCGCCGTCTCCACCGTGGCGCTCGGCATCGCCGCCACGACCGCCATCTTCAGCGCCGTCGACACCCTCCTCTTCCGCCCCCTCCCGTTCCCGGAGCCCGACCGGCTCGTGACGGTGTGGCAGGACGACCGCCAGGAGGGAAACCCCCGGGCGGACGTCGCCCCGGCGAACTTCGTGGACTGGCGAGAGCGGGCGCGTTCCTTCGAGGTGCTGGCGGCGGCGGAGCCGTTCAGCCTCGCCCTGGTCCAGGACGACGGCCCCCCGCTGGACCTCCCGACGAACCTGGTGACCGAGGGCTTCTTCCGCGCCCTCGGGGTGCGGCCTCTGCTCGGTCGGCTCTTCCACCCGGAGGACCACGTCGCGGGCAGGGATCGAGTGGTCGTGCTCGGGCACCCGCTCTGGCAGGAACGGTTCGGCGCGGACCCGGACGTCGTGGGTCGGGCCCTCACCCTGGACGGCCGTCCTTACCAGGTCGTGGGCGTCCTGCCCCCCAGCCTGGAGCTGGGGCTCCCGCAGGTCGACGAGGCGGGGCTGTGGTCTCCGCAGGTGATCCGGGAGGCCGACCGGCGAGCCCGGGGGGATGGCTGGTGGAACGTGGTGGGCCGTCTGCATCCGGACGTCTCGCTGGCGACGGCGCGGGCGGAGATGCAAGGGATCGCGGGCGGGCTGGCCGACGAGCATCCGGAGGCGAACGCCCGGGTCGGGGCCGCGGTGGTCCCGCTGCACGAGTACATGGTGAGCTCCGCCCGGCCCGTGCTGCTGGTGCTGTTCGGGGCCGTCCTGCTCGTGCTGCTCATTGCGTGCGCCAACCTGGCGAATCTCCTGCTGGCCCACTCGACGGGACGGGAGCGGGAGTTCGCGGTACGGGCGGCGATCGGGGCCGGGCGGAGGCGCCTGCTGGCCCACCTCCTGACACAGTCCGCGGTCCTGGCCGCGCTCGGAGGCACCGCGGGGGTCCTGCTGGCGTTCTGGGGGGTCGACCTGGTCCGCGCCCTCGCCCCTGGGGACATCCCCCGGATCGGGGCCGTGGCGGTGGACCTCCGGGTCCTCGCCTTCGCGCTCGGGCTCACGGCCGCCTCGGCGCTCGCCTTCGGGGCGCTGCCGGCTCTCCGCTTCTCCCGCCCCGACCTCCGCGCCGCGCTTCAGCGGTCGACGTCGGGAGCCGGCGGACCCGGCTTCCGATCCCAGCGCGCCCTGATCGTCGTGGAGACCGCCCTGGCGCTGGCCCTGCTGGTGGGCGCCGGACTCCTGCTGCGCAGCTTCGCCGCCGTGAGCCGGGTCGATCCCGGCTTCTCGCCCGACGACGTCCTCGCCCTGCAGGTCTTCGCGTGGGACCGAAGACCCACGGACGAGGCTCGCGTCCAGTTCTTCGACCGGACCCTGGAATCCATCCGGGCCCTCCCCGGGGTGCTCTCCGCCGGGGCGGTCTCCGCGGCCCCCTTCGTCAAGGCGGACATGGCGATCCGCGTGCCGTTCCATCGCGAGGGCCGGCCCCGCGCCCGGCCGGGCGAGGAGCGGGAGGTCTACGTGAGCCACGCGACGCCGGGATATTTCCGCGCGCTGTCCATTCCACTGATCCGCGGTCGCGGCTTCGACGAGCGCGATCGGCTGGACGGCCGGCCCGTGGCCGTGATCGACGAGACCGTGTTGCGCCGCCACTGGAACGACGAGGATCCGATCGGATCGACGATCCGGCTCGGCGAGTGGGGGAACGTCGAGGTCGTGGGCGTCGTGGGCGCCGTGCGGCACACCGGGCTCGACGTCGAGCCCCGGCCGGAGGTGTTCCTGCCTCAGGCGCAGACCGGGTTCGCTTCCATGACGTACTTCGTGCGCGCGCCCGGCGAACCCGCGACGATCGCGGACGCCGTGCAGCGGGCAATATGGAGCGAGGATCCGGCGCAGACGTTCTACGACGTCGGCCGGCTGGACGACTTCGTCGCCACGACCCTGGCGGGCCGACGGTTCAGCCTCGTGCTGTTCTCAACCTTCGCCGGCCTCGCGCTGCTGCTCGCCGCGGTCGGCATGTACGGCGTGATCGCCTTCGCCGTCGGGAGCCGCACCCGCGAGCTCGGCATCCGGATGGCCCTGGGAGCCGACCGGAGGGCCGTCCTCGGGCTGGTGCTGTGGAACGGGATGGCGCCGGCGCTGGCGGGAGCCGCCCTCGGCCTGCTGGGAGCGCTGGCGGCGAGCGGCCTGCTTTCCCGGCTCCTGTTCGGGGTCCCTCCGAGGGACGCGTTCACGTTCGCGATCGCCGCCGCCGCCCTGCTCGCCGTCGCCCTGGTCGCCTGCTGGGCCCCGGCCCTGCGGGCCGCGCGACTCGATCCGATGGTCGCCCTCCGGGAGGAATGAGGCTCATGCCGATGGACACCCTCATCCACGACCTGCGCTACGCGCTCCGGCAGCTCCGCCGCCGCCCGGGCTTCACGGCCGTCGCGGTCCTCACGCTGGCGCTCGGGATCGGCGCGACCACGGCCATCTTCAGCGTGGCCCACGCGGTGCTCTTCCGCCCCCTGCCGATCCCCGAGCCGGACCGCGTGGCGCTGGTGTGGGAGAGCAACCCCGGGGAGGGATGGAGCGAGCGCAACCCCGTCTCGAGCGGGAATTTCATGGACTGGCGGGACCAGGCGACCGTCTTCGAGGACCTGGCCGCGTTCAGCTGGTCGTACGGCGTGGGACTCGGGGGCGAAACCGACGATCCGGTCCGGGTCCTGGCGCGGCGCTCCAGCCCGAACCTGTTCCGGGTCCTGAACGTCTCCGCGCTCCACGGCCGCACCTTCGCGACTTATGGGGAAGGGGCCGGAGACGGGCCAGTGACGGTGCTGAGCCACGGGCTCTGGACCCGCCGGTTCGGAGCGGACCCCGGCATCGTGGGGCGCACGATCACCGTGGAGGAGACGCCGGTCACCGTGATCGGCGTGATGCCGCCGGACTTCCGCGTCCCCACGGTGGACGCGGACCTCTGGTTCCGGACGGTCTTCGACGAGGAGGACCGCCAGTCGCGCAGATCGCACCAGTGGCAGATCGTGGCTCGCCTGGCGCCCGGCGCCACGCTCCCCCGAGCGCGGGCCGAGATGAGCGCGATCGCCGACCGCATCCGCGAGCATCACCCGGAGTTCATGGCCGGGTTCGGCGTCAACGTCGCTCCGTTCCGCGCGGACATGGTCCGCGAGGTCCGACCGCTCCTCCTCATCCTGCTGGGCGTGGTGGTCGTGGTCCTTCTGGTCGCCGCCGCCAACGTGGCCAACCTGCTGCTGGCCCGCGCGCTGGCCCGGGAGCGCGAGATGGCGATCCGGGGCGCGATCGGGGCGGGCCGCGGCAGGCTGGTCCGCCAGCTCCTCACCGAGAGCGGCCTCCTGGCGGCGGCGGGGGGCGCGGCGGGCGTGCTGCTGGCGGTTCCCGGCGTGCGAGCGCTCCTGGCCGCGGCGCCGGACGACATCCCGCTGCTCGGGGAGACCCGGATCGACCTCACGGTCCTCGCCGTGACCACGGCGGCGGCGTTCGCGAGCATCCTCCTGTTCGGACTCCTGCCCGCCCTCCGGGCCGGGCGCGCCGACCTGCAGGCGGTGCTCCGGAGCGGGGGGAAGAGCTCGTCCGACCCCCGACAGGGGACGCTCAGACGCGCCTTCCTGGGCATCCAGGTGGCCCTCTCCGTGCTGCTGCTCGTCGGGGCCGGGCTGCTGGTCCAGAGCTTCCTCCGGTTGCAGGCGGTCGATCCAGGCTTCGAACCCCGGAACCTGCTCGCCGTCTCGCTCGACCCCCCTTACGCGCGCTACGACGGGACCGAGGCGCACGTCGCCTTCTACACGCGCGTGCTCGAGCGCGCCGAGGCGATCCCCGACGTGCTCTCGGCCGCCGGGACGCCCGAGCCTCCCGTGGTCGGCTTCAACAACACCTTCTCCTTCGTGATCGAGGGACGCCCGCGGCAGGGGCCGGATCCGCGGGAGGACCCGGTGGAGGTGCGGGCCGTGACGCCCGGCTACTTCGAGACGGTGGGAGTCCCCCTGCTGCGGGGCCGTAGGCTGGAGGCGCGCGATCGGGCCGACGCGCCCCTCGTGGCGGTCCCGAACGAGACGCTGGCCCGGAAGCTGTGGCCGGAAGGGAACGCCGTGGGGGCGCGCCTCAGCTTCGACGACGAGCTCCCGGACGACGAGCGCGCCTGGATCGAGATCGTCGGCGTGGCCGCCGACACCCGGCACTACGGCCTGGACCGCCCGCCCGAGCCCGCGCTCTACATCCCGCACGCCCAGAAGCGGTGGGGGTGGATGTCGTGGATGACCCTGCTCCTCCGCACGCGCGGCGATCCTCTGGCCGTAGCGCCCGCCGTCCGGCAGGCGGTGTGGCAGGTGGACGACCGGCTCCCGATCCACCGGCTGGCACCGGTGACCGAGCTGTACGCGGAGAGCCACGGGCGGCGGCGCTTCGCGGCCCAGCTCCTGGCCGCTCTGGCCGGCCTCGCCCTGCTGCTCGGCACCGTGGGCATCTACGGCGTGGTCTCCTACGGGGTCGTTCAGCGCCGGCGGGAGTTCGGGATCCGCATGACGCTGGGCGCCGAGACTCGGAGGATCGCCGCCTCGGTGCTCCGGGACGGGATCCGGACCTCGCTGGTCGGGGTGGGGGCCGGGGTGCTCGCCGCGCTCTTGCTCACCCGGGTCCTGGAGGGCCTCCTGTTCCGGGTCTCGGCCCGCGACCCGCTCACCTTCGTCGCGGTGGCCGCCCTGCTGGTCGGGGCCGCGGCCGCCGCCTCCTGGATCCCCGCCCGCCGCGCCATGCGGGTCGAGCCGATGA
>CAYMQZ010000056.1:12943-15172 GCA_964392705.1 uncultured Gemmatimonadota bacterium | reverse complement strand
TCCGGATGGCCGCGGGCGCGGGAGTCGGCGTTCCCCGCCGCCTCCGGAATGGAGTAGCGCTCGCACGCGGCCAGGCTCCGGCGCCGCGCGTCCTGGGCCCGGGCGGCGAACTCCGGATCCCGCTCGGCGGCCGCGGCGATCCCGGCCGACGCCGCCCTCAGGTCCTCCGGATACAGCAGGACGTCACAGCCCGCCGCCACGGCGCGGGCCGCCAGGTGGCCCTCGTCGGATGGCCCGTCCGGAGGTCCACCCCGAAAGCCTGCCATGGTCATCGCATCGGACGCGACGATGCCCTCGAAGCCCAGCTCGCGGCGGAGCAGCCCCGCCAGCACCGAGGGGGCGAACGTGGCCGGGCCGTCGGCCCCGAGCGCCGGGTAGGCGACGTGCGCCACCATCACGCTGGCCACCGCCCCGGCCACAGCCCGGAACGGCTCGAGGTCGCGCTCCAGCACCGGGCGCGGAGCCGAGACGACGGGGAGCGTGACGTGCGAATCGACGAGGCTCCGCCCGTGGCCCGGGAAGTGCTTGGCGCAGGCCGCCACGCCCTCGGCCTGGCAGGCGTCGATCCAGATCCGACCCAGGCGCGCCACCAGATGGGGGTCGGCTCCGAAGCTCCGGGTCCCCACGATCGGGTTGCGCGGCTCGATGTCCAGGTCCAGCACGGGGGCGAGCACCCAGTTGATCCCGAGATCCCGGGCATCCCGGCCCGTGAGCCCGCCGGCCAGCCTCACCGCCTCCTCCCGGCGAGGGTGGGCCGCCAGGGCGGCGGGCGGGGGCAGCTCGGGAGCGCCGCCGAACTGCTGGCCCGCCCCGCGCTCCACATCGGAAGCCATCCAGAGCGGACGACCGGCCGTGCGCCGGAGCTCGCGCGTGAGCTCGCGGACCTCGTCGGCCTCGCCTCCGAACAGCACGAAACCGCCGACGCCCGCCTCGAGCGCCGCGCCCGCGCGGTCCGTCACGCGGGACGCCGGCCAGCGATCCAGCCGCAGCGCCTCGAGCAGGAGGCCGGCCCACGCCGTCATCGGTCCGCCCTTCGGGCGGCCGGCGCGACCACCGTTCCCGCCCGACCGCGGGCCCGGCGCCTCACGCGGGCACCCGCTTCCCGAGCATCCGGGGACCGCGCGCCCCGGTCGCCCAGTGGACCGCGGCGGGGATCCCCAGCTCGTGCTGTCGCGCGAGGAGCGCGAAGGCGGCCGCCTCGCGCGCGTCCCCATCCCAGCCCAGGGCGTCGAGGGGTCGGACGGGGACGGGCGCGAGCCGGGCCTCGATGCGACGCCGCAGCTCGTCGTTCCGGGCGCCGCCTCCGCACAGGTACAGCTCTTCGACGTCGAAGCCGAAGAAGCGGCGCGCGCCGGCGACCGTCCGCGCCGTGAGCTCCGCGAGCGTGGCGAGCGTGTTTTCGAGCCCCAGATCGGGATGTCGCTCGAGCCACCGGGCGAGCGCCGGCTCGCCGAAGCGCTCGCGGCCCGTCGAGCGCGGGGGCGGCGTCCGGAAGAACGGGTCCTCCAGCCATTCGGCCAGCGCCGCCTCGTCCACACGACCGCCGGCCGCCCGCCGTCCACCCTCGTCGAAGCGGAGCCGGCCCCCGCTCAACCGGCGCGCCGCCCCGTCCAGCAGGGCGACCCCCGGCCCGGTGTCGAACGCCGCCGGGGAGTCTCCGCTCCGCTCGGGCGGCAGCGCGGTCACGTTCCCCATGCCTCCCAGGTTCTGGATGGCGCGCCCGACGGACGGCGAGGCCAGCAGCAGCCGGTCGAAGCACGGGGTGAGCGGCGCGCCCTGTCCCCCCGCCGCCACGTCGCGGACCCGGAAGTCCTCGACGACCGGCACCCCGAGGAGCTCGGCGATCACGGCCCCCTCCCCGATCTGCAGGGTGTCGCCCCCGGGCCGGTCCGACATGGGATCCCTGTCGGGGGCCCGGTCGTCGCCCGTCGAGCCGGGACTCGGCGGAGCGTGCCACACGGTCTGTCCGTGACTCCCCACGGCCGTCAGCTCCCCGGGCTCGATCCCGGCCCGCTCCAGCGTCTCCCGCAGGGCCGTCGCGAAGCGACGACCCAGCTCGAAGGAGAGCGCCGAGAGCTCCGCCCCGCTTCCTCCCTCGCAGGCGGCGAGGAGACGGTCGCGGAGCTCCGGCTCGTAGGGGACCGAGCGGAAAGCGAGCAGCTCGCCCTCCGCCGGCCGTTCCTCCCGTCCCGCGAACCCCACGATCGCCACGTCCACGCCGTCCAGGGA
>CAYMQZ010000056.1:2284-12843 GCA_964392705.1 uncultured Gemmatimonadota bacterium | reverse complement strand
GCCGTTCCTCCCGTCCCGCGAACCCCACGATCGCCACGTCCACGCCGTCCAGGGACGTCCCGGACATGATCCCCGCGTACAGGGCCATCAGCCCGGGTCCCCGTCCGCCGGCAGCAGGTCGCGGTGCACGCGCTCGCGGATCCGGAGGGCGTGCGCCCGGTCATGATGCGCCACGCCCCGCAGGAACTGGTACAGCGTCGGCGCCTCCTGCCCGATCCGCCCCGTGCGGCTCCACGCCGGGTCGTCGGGCGGCGGGAGAGCGGCCACCGTGCGGCTCCGCTCGACCGCGAAGAGCTCGAGCAGCTCGTCCGGCGGGCGGCCGGCCTCGGGCGGATCCTCGGAGGGCGCGAAGTCGATGAAGGCCGAGGGGTCCTCCGTGCGGTAGCCGGCCACCCGCTTCCCGACCGCCTCCCGCTCGAACTCCAGCAGGTGAGCGAGGTGCTCCGCGGGCCCCCAGCGGGAGGGCGGAGGGACCAGAGCCGCGTCGCGGGGATCCTCCCGACGGGCCTCGAGCGCCCCGCTCAGCACCTCGGCGGCGGCCGCGAGCGGGTCGGCGGCCGCAGCTCGGGCGGCCGGATCCTCCGGGTCGGGATAGCAGGCGTAATACGGGATCGGACCGGCCCCGAAGCGCTCGAGGACATCCGCCAGGAAACCGTCGCAGGCGTCCAGCGTCCGCTCGGCCACGGCGCGGCTCATCCCGAGACGGGACATCGCGATGGCCGTCTTCGCGGATCCGCCCGAGGTCGCCAGCAGCCGCCGGGCCTCCGCCTCCGGCACCTCCGCGACCTCGGCCACGATCCGGATGCTGCGATCGACCAGCTTCCGGCTCACGGCGCGAAGGTCCACCATCAGGTTCTCGTAGACCTTGCCCAGCCGGATCATGGTCGCCGTGGTGAGCGCGTTCAGGACCAGCTTGGTCGCCGTGCCCGCCTTCATGCGGGTCGAGCCGGCGATCACCTCGGGGCCGACCAGAGGGGTCACCAGCACGTCGGCCACGCGGCGGATCCGCTCCGGAGGCTCGCTGCAACTGAGGAACCCGGTGGCGGCGCCACGAGCCGCCGCCTCCTCGAGGCCCGCCAGCACGAACGGGGTCGTCCCGGAGGTGGCGATCCCGAGCACGAGGTCGTCCCGGCCCACGTCCGCCTCGCGCACCGACCGGCGGCCCGCCTCCGCGTCATCCTCGGCGCCTTCCACGCTCCGCTCGAGCGCTTCCCGGCCGCCGGCGACGATCGCCCGCACGAGGCTCGGATCCGTCCCGAAGGTGGGGGGGCACTCGACCGCATCCAGGTTGCCCAGCCGACCGCTCGTGCCGGCCCCCAGATAGAGGAGCCGGCCGCCGGAGCTCAGTCGCTCCACGCAGAGCCGGACGAGCTCGGCGATCGCGTCGCGCTCGCCGGCGATCGCGTCCGGGACCCGGCGCTCCTCGGCCAGGATCAGATCGATGATCTCGGTCGGGCTCGCGCGGTCTATTCGGAGTGTCCGCGGGTTCCGCCGCTCGGTGAGCCGGGGGTCCCGCCCCCTGCCGTCGCCCTGCCTCGTTCCCCCCATGCCCTCCCTCCGATGCAGCCGTCCGCGCGCTCCCTGGAGTTTTCGCGCCGATCTGCTAGTTTCGGCTCCCGGCCGGACAGGAAGAAAGTAGAAGCAGGGGCGCGGCGAGGCGACGCCGCCAGCAAGGAGGCCATCCGTGACGATCAGCGCGTTCCTCATCCTCCTCCTCATCGCCGCGATCTGCGGGGCCCTCGGCCAGGCGATCGCCGGATACTCCATCGGCGGGTGCCTGGTGAGCATCGCGGTCGGGTTCCTGGGGGCCGTGCTGGGCATGTGGATGGCCGGGCAGCTCGATCTCCCCCGACTGTTCGTGGTCGAGGTCGGCACCTACGACTTCCCGGTCGCCTGGTCGATCCTGGGATCGGCGCTTCTCGTGGCGGTGCTGGGCGTCCTGCAGGGCGGCGGCGGCCTGTGGCGTCGTTGAGCGCGCGAATCCGGAGGCTCGAGGGGCGCCTGGCGGACCGCTACGGCGAGCCGGAGAAGCCGCGACTGGATCCGCTCGACGAGCTCCTCCTCACGATCCTGAGCCAGAACACGACGGACGCCAATCGCGACCGCGCCTGGGCGTCCCTGCGGGAGGAGTTCGACGACTGGGACGAGGTGCGGCGGGCGCCCCGCGACCGGCTCGAGCAGGCGATCCGCGTGGCGGGCCTCGCCGGGCAGAAGGCGGGGGCGATCCGGGGGGCGCTGGAGCGGCTGGACGAGGAGGTGGGGGAACCGAGCCTGGCCCACCTGCGCGAGATGGACGACGACGAGGCGCTGGCCTACCTGTCCGACTTCCGGGGCGTCGGCGTCAAGACGGCCGCGTGCGTGCTCTGCTTCGCGCTTCGCCGCCCCGTGCTGCCCGTCGACACGCACGTCCATCGCCTGGCGGTCCGTCTCGGTCTCGTGCCCGCCGGCGCGACCCCCGCCCGGACGCACGCGATCCTGAACCGGACGGTACCGCCGGACCTGCGCTTCCCCTTCCACATCCACCTCATCCGGCACGGGCGGGCCACGTGTACCGCGCGGCGGCCCGCCTGCGAGGCGTGCGTGGTGGAGGAGCTGTGCCCGCGGGTCGGCGTGGAGAATGGGGCGAAGGACGGGCAGAAGCGCGGGCTGGAGGACGGGCAGAAGGACGAGCCGGAGGAAGAGCGATGAGACACCCGGTGTCGACCTCGACCACCCCGACCACCCCGGAGCGGCGGCCTGGCGGATCGCCCGGGCCCGAGCCCGAGAACCGTCCCCGCATCGACGTCGGCCGCGTCGCGTCGACGATCCGCCTGCCTTGCGTCCTCTCCCTGTGTCTGGGGGCGCTCGCGGGATGTGGAGGGGTCGGCGCGGCGGATTCCTCCGGCGGCGCCGCGGGCTCCTCGGCCGACGCCTCCGGCGGCGCCACGGCCATCCAGGCCGCGCCGACGGTCGAGTTTCCCGACGGGTGGCCCTTCCCGGCCGACGCCCCCGCCGTGGAGGGACGACGCGGCATGGTCGTGACCACCGACTCGCTGGCCAGCGCGGCCGGAATCAAGATCCTGGAGGCGGGCGGGAACGCCGTGGACGCGGCGATCGCCGTGCAGTTCGCGCTCGCGGTCACGCACCCGCAGGCGGGGAACGTCGGGGGCGGGGGCTTCCTGGTCGCCCGGCTGGCCGACGGGACGACCGCGGCGCTCGACTTCCGGGAGAAGGCCCCCCTGGCCGCGGGCCGCGACATGTACCTGGACGCCGAGGGGGAGGTGACCCGGGCGAGCTGGACGGGACACCTGGCGGCCGGGGTGCCGGGGTCGCCGGCCGGCATGGAGGCGGCCCACCGCCGCTTCGGAAGCCTGCCCTGGTCCCGGCTCCTGGAGCCCGCGGTCCGCTACGCGCGGGACGGGATTCGCGTGACCCGGGAGCTGCACGAGGACCTGAGCGCGGCCCGCGAGCGGCTCGCCGAATTCCCCGCCACGGCGGCCGCCTTCTACCCGGAGGGGGAGACGCCCGAGGCCGGGAGCCTGTTCCGCCAGCCGGACCTGGCGCGGGCCCTCCAGGCGATGGCCGACTCCGGGGCCCGGGCCTTCTACCGGGGCTGGATCGCTGATTCGGTGGCGGCGGAGATGGAGCGCGGCGGCGGGCTGATCACGCGCGAGGACCTGGCCGCCTACGAGGCGGTGTGGCGGGAGCCCGTGACGGTGCGCTACCGCGGCCGGACCGTCATCTCGATGCCTCCCCCCTCATCGGGCGGGATCACGATGGGGGAGATCCTGAACCTCCTCTCCGGCTTCGACCTCGGCAGCCGGGGCTGGCACTCGGCGGACGCGGTCCACCTCGCGGTCGAGGCCATGCGCCGGGCCTACGCGGACCGGAACTACTGGCTGGGCGATCCGGACTTCGTGGAGATCCCGCGCGAGCGCCTGCTGAGCGCCGCCCACGCCGACTCGCTGCGGGCGACGATCGATCCCGCGCGCGCGTCGCCCTCGGAGCGGTTCAACCGGGTGCCGGTGGAGAGCGCGCAGACCACCCACTTCTCCGTGGTGGACGAGGAGGGCCACGCCGTCGCCGTCACCACCACCCTGAACGGCGGCTTCGGGTCCGGAGTCGTGGTGCGGGGAGCGGGCTTCCTGCTCAACAACGAAATGGACGACTTCACCGCGAAGCCGGGCGTGCCCAACGCGTACGGGCTGGTGCAGGGCGAGGCGAACGCGATCGAGCCCGGAAAGCGCATGCTCTCCTCCATGACGCCGACGATCGTCGTTGCCCCGGAGGGACGCACCGAGCTGGTGACGGGAACGCCTGGCGGCGCCACGATCATCTCGACCGTGTTCCAGATCGTCTCGAACCACATCGATTTCGGGCTGCCGGTCGCGACCTCCGTGAACGCGCCCCGCTTCCACCACCAGCACCTGCCCGACGTCCTTCGCTACGAGGCGGACGGCCTGGAAGCGGCCGTCGTGGAGGAGTTGCGGAGGCGGGGGCACGACGTGCGGGAGCGAGGCGGGTTCTCGGGGGACGTGCAGTCGATCCGGCTGACCCCGGACGGACGCCTCCTGGGGGCGGCGGACCCGCGGCGAGGGGGGACGGCGCTCGGGCGGTAGCGCCGCGGGACGGCCGGTAGCCGACGGCGCCCGATTAGTCCTCGAAACGAGAAGGGCCGCGTTCCGGGCGGGAACGCGACCCTTCCGAAGCCGCCCGCTGGCCGGCGCTCAGCCCTGGATGGTCACCGTGAGCGGGGCGTCCAGCTCGAGGGTCAACGTGGAGCCGGCGGGGAGGACGGCGTCCTTGTCCTCGGTGATCAGGGTGATCGCGGTGCCGGCCGCCGCGCCCACGGCGGCGCCGATCACCGCGCCTTTCGCGTTTCCCCCGACCACCCGGCCGAGGATCGCGCCGGCCACGGCGCCGCCTCCGATCTTGGCCGCCTTCTCGCCCGTGCCGGTTCGGCTCTGCGTCGTAGGATTGGCCTCGATCACGGTCGCGTCGATCGGGAAGTAGGTGCCCGCCACCAGCACGTCCTCGAAGTCCACCTTGATGACGGCGGGCTCGCCGGCGCCGCCGGACTTCTGGAGCGCCGTGATCTGGCCCCGGATGATCGTCTCCGCCGGCGCCACCACGAACCGCCCATCCGTGAGCGGATCCAGGATCCGCACGGTGAAGCGGTCACCCACGCGGTTGGTCCGCGTGCTGAGTTCCTCCGTCAGCTCGACGCGGAACGTCGTCCCGGCCGGCGCTGTGAACGTGCTCGGCTCCGGCTCGGCGGGCGGCGGCTCCGGGACGGGCTCGGGCGCCGGCGGCGGGGCCGCCCGCTGGGGCGCCGGAGGGGGCGGCGCGGCCTGCCGCGCTGGCGCCTCCTCACGCGGCTCGTCCCGCAGCTCGGGCTCGGCCTCCCGGTCTTCGAGGGCCATGTCCATCTCCCGGTCCATCGCCTCCTGCTGCTCGGCGGCCGGCTCGTCGTCCTCGCCGCCGCACGCGGCCGTGCCGAGCGCCAGCGCCAGGCCGAGCGCCGCCGCGGCGCTCACGGAGCGGATCTGGAATCGCCTCATGCTCGCCTCGCTTCCCGTTTCGGCCGGCCCGCGGACGCGCAGCGCGCGCCGCGGGCGGCGTGTTGTAGCCACCGAAGGCCCATCGTAGCTTAGACGCGCCCGGACCTGGCGGCGTCACCGGCGTCAAGGTACCGCCCCTCCCGGCCCGAGTTCCGGGGCGGGGGCCCCGGCGCGACGAGCTCGGACATTGGGAGCGCCAAGGAGAGGCAGCGACGCCGGATCGATGAGACAGCTCCACACCCTCCTCCCCTACTTCCGACCCTACCGGCGCGGAATGGCCGTCGGCCTGCTGCTCGTCGTCGTCAGCAACCTGTTCACGATCGCCGGGCCGTGGCTGCTCAAGGTCGCGATCGACGCGCTCGAGCAGGAGCTCCGCATGGAGCTCATCCTCGAGTACGCGGGCCTCATCGTGCTCGTGGCGCTCCTGGCCGGCGTCGCGCGCTACGGGATGCGGGAGTTCCTGAACGGCATTAGCCGGAAGATGGAGCGGGACATCCGCGACGACCTGTTCGACCACCTCCTCCGCCTCCCGGCCGAGTTCTTCGACACGTGGCGGACGGGCGACCTGATGAGCCGCCTGACCAACGACGTGCTGGCGGTCCGGCAGGTGGCCGGGCCCGCGATCATGTACCTGGTCAACACGACCACGATCTCGGCGCTGGCGCTGGGGCTCATGGTGTGGATCGACCCGTGGCTCACGCTCTTCGCCATGGGCCCGATGCTGGTCGTGCCGCCGGCCACCTTCTACTTCGGAAAGAAGATCCACGTCCGCTTCGAGCGGATCCAGAGCCAGTTCGCCGAGCTGTCGAACCACGTGCAGGAGAACCTGAGCGGCATCCGGATCGTCAAGGCGTACGCGCAGGAGGGGGCCCAGGGGCGGGAGTTCGCCGAGCGGAACGAGGTGTACAAGCGGCGCAACATCGACCTGGCCAAGGTCTGGGGCGCCTTCCAGCCCACCCTCACGCTCCTCACCGGCATCGGCGCGGTGATCGTGCTGTGGTTCGGCGGGCGCCGCGTGGTGGAGGGGGCGATCAGCCTGGGCGACTTCGTGGCCTTCGCCTTCTACCTCACGCTCCTCACCTGGCCGATGATCGCCCTCGGCTGGGTGACCAACCTGTTCGAGCGGGGCGCCGCCTCGATGGGTCGGATCAACGAGCTGATGGCGGTAGAGCCGGCCGTGGCGGATGCGGAGGAGCCGGCGAAGCTGGCCGAGCCGCGGGGCGAGGTGGAGTTCGAAAGCGTCTCCTTCCGCTATCCGGGCGCGGACCACTGGGCGCTACGGGACGTCTCCTTCCGGATCGAGCCGGGGCGGACCGTGGCGGTCGTCGGGGCCACGGCCGCCGGGAAGACCACGCTGGCCCGGCTCATCCCCCGGCTCTACGATGCCACCGAGGGAACCGTGCGGGTCGATGGGATCGACGTGCGGCGCCTGAGGCTCGAGGACCTGCGCGCCACGGTGGCCATGGTTCCCCAGGAGCCGTTCCTCTTCAGCATGCGGCTCCGACGGAACATCGAGCTCGCCGGCGGACTCGGCGACGGACGGGATGGGCTCCCTCCGGGGCGGCTGGATCGCGCGATCGACGTGGCCCAGCTTCGAAGCACCCTGCAGGTGCTTCCCGAGGGCCTGGAGACGCCGCTCGGCGAGCGCGGCGTGAACCTCTCGGGCGGACAGAAGCAGCGGGCCACCCTGGCTCGCGCGCTGGTGCGGGAGGCGCCGATCCTCATCCTGGACGACGCGCTCTCGGCCGTGGACTCGGAGACGGAGACCGCGATCCTGGCGGGCCTGCGCGACTACCTGCGGGGCCGCACCGCCATCATCGTCTCCCACCGGGTCTCGGCCGTGCGTCACGCGGACCGGATCCTGGTGCTGGAGGACGGCCGGATCGCCGAGCGGGGGGGGCACGACGAGCTTCTCGCCCGAGGCGGGGTCTACGCCCGGCTGCTCGAGCGCCAGCTCCTGGCCGAGGAGCTCCAGCGGGAGCGGTCGGTGGCCGCCGAGGCGGGCTAGCCTTCGTCCGTCTCGCCCGGGGCCCGCGACCGCTAGAGCTAGATCCGCTCCAGGATGAACTCGGGCGTGATACGGGCGCCCCAGGCCGCGAGCACCGTGAACTGGCCGCTCAGGAGCAGGAGCCCCACCAGCACCAGCAGCCCCCCGCTGGCGCGCTCCACCCAGCCGATGTGGCGCCGGAACTTCCGGAAGGTCTCCATGAACCACGAGAGTCCCAGCGAGCTGGCCAGGAACGGGAGCGCCAGGCCGGCCGAGTAGAAGCTCAGGAGCTGGACGCCGTCGGACACCTGGCCGCGCGTGGCGGCCAGCGTGAGGATGCCGCCCAGGATCGGCCCGATGCAGGGCGTCCAGCCGGCACCGAACGTCACGCCGACCGCGAACGCCCCGAAGTAGCCCAGCGGCTTGCGCTGCAGGTGGACCCGTCGCTCCCGGCTCAGAAAGCGGAGCGGCGTGAGGCCCAGCAGGTGGAGCCCGAACAGGATCACCAGCACGCCGCCGATGCGGGTGATCCACACCTGCCCGTCCCGGAGGAGCTGCCCCAGATATGTGGCGGAGGCGCCGAAGGCGATGAAGACGAGGGAGAAGCCCGCCACGAAGAGGAGCGAATGGAAGAGGATCGTGCGGCGCACGCGCCCGCCACCCTCCTCCAGCTCCTCGGCCCCCATGCCCGTGACGAACGAGACGTAGGAGGGGACCAGCGGCAGCACGCAGGGCGAGAGGAAGGACAGCACCCCCGCCCCGAACGCCACCGCGAAGCTTATCCCCGCCGTGTCCATCAGCCGCCGCCGGCGAGCGGAGCGGAACCGCGGCGAGCCGTGTGGAAGCCGATCATCTTGTACACCAGCTTGGCCGCCACCGCGCTCGATGCGGCCTCCCCTTCCCGGGGCGCCAGCTCGACCACGTCGGCCCCCACCACGTTCCGCTCGCGGAACACGGCGGAGAGCAGGTCCATGGCCTGCCACCAGTCGCCGCCCCCCGGCTCGGGCGTGCCCGTCGCCGGCAGCAGCGAGGGGTCGAAGAAGTCCACGTCGAAGGTCATGTAGACGTTCTCGCCGAGGGCGCCCAGGGCCCGCTCCACCCATCCCTCGCGCCGCATCTCGTGGGCGAAGACCGTCTCGATCCCGCGCCGGCGGATGAGCTCTCGCTCCTCGGCCGTCAGGGCCCGGACCCCCACGGCCGTGATCCGGTCGGTCCGCTCCAGGATCCGCCGCATCACGCAGGCGTGGCTCCAGGGCGTACCGCGGTAGCTGTCCCGGAGGTCGGAGTGGGCGTCGAGCTGCAGCACGGAGAGGTCGCCCCCCAGCCGCTCGGCCCAGGCCGCCGCGGGCGCGCTGGAGATCGAGTGCTCGCCCCCCAGCGCGATCACCAGGCGGCCCGCCGCCACCTCCAGCAGGTCGTCGTACAGGGCGCGCAGCTCGGCCATGGCCCGCTCCGGTCCCTCGGCCGTGAGCTCGATTGGCGGCAGGGTGCAGACCCCGGCCGCGTAGGGCTCGAAGTCCAGCTCCTCGTCGTACAGCTCCACGTAGCGCGAGGCCTCGAGGATCGCCCCCGGCCCCTCGCGCGTCCCGCCTCCCCAGCTCGTGGTCGCCTCGTAGGGAACGGGCAGCACCACGACCGAGGCGGTCTCCCAGGCGGCGTCCGCGGGCTCCAGCCCCAGGAAGTTGCGGGGGGTCCCCCAGGCGTGTTCGGCCAGCGCCGCCGGCACGCCGCCCTCTCGGGCTTCCAGCCGCCGGCGCTCGTTCATTTGGACGTGGCGCTCAGGCGCACAGGATCGCGGCGGCCAGCACGGTCGCCCAGCGCCCGTCCGCGGGCCCTTCCACCGCCTCGGTGATGTTCATCGTGTGGACGATCTGGCCCGACAGCCGCCACTCCTCCCGCTGCTCGTCCCAGTGCGCGTCCGGATCGAACGGGATGCCCAGGATCGTGGCCAGCATGCTGGCGGCCAGGTCCTCGGCGTAGTTGCCGGACTGCTCCGCCGTCTCGCCGTAGGCGTGGTGCTCGGAGAGGTAGCCGAAGTGGTCCCGGTTCTTCGGGATGGCGAGGCCGATGCTCGCCGAGATCAGCCGGCTGGGCTCGTTCGTCTCCGAGCGCGCCAGCACCGAGAACACGACCTGTCCGGGCTCGAGGTATTCGAGCCCCTCCTCCGGCGGGATCAGCTCGCAGCGGGGCGGGAAGATCGAGGACACGTTCACCAGGTTGTACCTGGCGATCCGGGCGTCCCGGAGGGCCATCTCGAAGGATGCGAGCCGCTCGCGGTGGATGCCGACGCCCGAGGTCAGGAACAGCTTGCTCGGAACGAAACCTGCCGGCGAGGAAGCCAACGATGCCTCCGCTTCAGGGATGGAAGAAAGCCCCCGGGCGCGGGCTCGGACACCCGCCATACGGGCCATACGGATAGGGGAGCGAGGGATCGCTCCCCGGCTGGAGCGCCGTCGTCAGTGACGGCAACCCGGGCAATACCCCACGAGCTCGAGGCGGTATCCGACCACCTCGAAATCGGTGCCCCCGCCCAGACCGTCCAGCCACCGGCCCAGGGTATCGCCCTCCACGTCGGCGACCTGCCCGCACTCGAGACAGCGAACGTGGTCGTGCGCGTCGGTCCGGCTGTCGTAGCGGGCGGGGCCGGGACCGACCGTGAGCTTGCGGGCGATCCCGCAGCTTACGAACGCCTCGAGCGCCTTGTACACGGTGGCGAGGCTGATGTCCGGGATGCGGGTGCGCACGGACGTGAAGATCTCGTCCGCGGTGGGATGGGAGGTCGTGCCGTCCAGCGCCTCGTAGACGGCGGCCCGCTGCGCCGTGTAGCGATGGCCCTCCGCCTCGAGCGCCGCGCGGATCACGCCTTCCATGTCCGGCTCGATCTGCGTCTCGTGCACGGTCCGGGATCCGGCTCCTGGGTTCCGATTCACGCCTCTCCTACAGCAGAGGAAGTGTAACGATCCCGAGGCCGGCGATCAATCGGAAGCGGCGCCGTTTTCGACCTTCCCGGCGACGGCACTCCAGCGCGCGAG
>CAYMQZ010000056.1:0-2184 GCA_964392705.1 uncultured Gemmatimonadota bacterium | reverse complement strand
AACTCGGCGGAGCTCTCCAGCTCGGCCAGGGGCGGAAACACCCACAGCTCGGCGATCTCGATCGGCGAGACGGTCTCGGCCAAGGAACGCAGCCGATTCGCGACGCCGTCCTCGGCCGCACCGGCGCGTCCCGCCGGCATGGCGGCTTCGTCCATGAATCCTCCCAACCTCCCCATGGTGATCGCGCCCGGACGCGGCGGGTCTCCCGCGGGAGCCACCACCGCCGCTCCGGCTCAGGACGAATGGACGGGACTCCCGAAAGATAACCGAAGAGAGGCGGGAATCAAGGACACACGCCCGCGGGAGGAGCGGCGTCCCTCACCCCGAGGCGACCTCGCGCACCGCGGGACGCACGCTCGCCAGGATCCGCTCGGTCGCCGCCGCCAGGGATCCATCGAGCACGGCGCCGGCCGCCTTCTCGTGGCCGCCGCCCCCGAGGCCGCGGGCCAGCTCGGCCACGTTCACGGGTCCGTTGGAGCGGAGCGAGACCTTGACCCGACCGCCCCCGATCTCGCGGATGAGGAGCGCCACCTCCATCCCCTCCAGGCGGCGCGCGTATTCCACGACCCCCTCCATGGCCTCCCGGTCGGCACCGCTCCGGTGGACCTGCGCCAGGGTGAGCGAGATCCAGGCGATCGGGAGCTCGGAGTCCACCTGCAGCGAGCCCAGCGCTTCGCGGAGCAGGTGCAGGCGGGCGGGGGTGTAGCGGGCGTACAGCCGCCGGTACATCGCCTCGGGGTCCACCCCCGCCTCCAGCAGACGCGCCGCCATCCGGTGGGTGCGGGGGGTGGTGTTCGAGAAGCGGAAGGAGCCGGTGTCGGTCGCCACGGCCACGTAGATCGCCTCGGCCTCCCGAAGCGTGGGAGCCTCGCCGGCGACATCGAACAGGTCGAGCACGAGCTCGCCCGTGGCGCAGGCCGAGGGATCGCGGACGGCGGGGTCGCCCAGCGGATCGGGGTTCTCGGGGTGATGGTCGAGCACCGCGATCGCGCGGCCGCGCATGGCCTCGTACACGCCCCCGAGCCGGGCGGCCTCGGAGGTGTCCAGGATGAGGAAAAGGTCGGCCTCCCCGAGCGCCCAGCGGCCCACCGCGCTCTCCGGCTCGGCCACCTCCACCGGCTCCTCCCCCTCCAGCAGGAAGGCGTACGAATCCGGCCACGGCGTGGGGTTCACGATCACCGCGCGCGCCCCCCGGCGCGCCAGGAAGGAGGCCATGGCCACCTCGCTCCCCGCGCCGTCGCCGTCGGCGTTCATGTGGGTGCCGAGCACGACGCATCCCGCGGAGTCCAGGGCCGCGAGCACGCGCTCCAGACCCTCCCGGCGCTGTTCAGGCGGCCCGACCTCGGCGGCGCTAATCCGCGCCCCGTTCCGGGGCGCCCGGCTCGGCCAGCTCGGTCCCGGCGCCCCCGAACAGGATGCGCCAGTAGCAGTAGACCGCCAGCGCCGTCACCGCCCCCATGCTGACCAGCATGAAGATCCAGGCGAACGGGGTAATCGCCGATTCGTTCATGTCTCCCTCCTCCTCGCCTGGCTCGCGTCTCCCGGAGTCCCGCCGGCGCCACCCGGCGCGCTCCCTCCGCCTCCGCTCCGTCCGCTTCCACTTCCCGTCGCCTCGCTCCCGCCGCCGGGAGCCTCCTCGTGCCGCGACCAGGCGATCCTGATCAGGTACAGCGCGCCGAGGAGCAGCAGCAGGATGAGGATCCGGCTCACCCAGCGATACGGGATGGTGGACGGGTCATCCACCCCGGTCATGAGCAGGGTGGGCACCGCCTCGGTGGCGCCCCACCAGCCCAGCAGGACCAGGAGGAACAGGGGGGTGATCCACTTCATGATCGGTCGGTAGATGGCCGGCACCCGGAGATCGGCCCCCTCGTGCATCTCCTTCCAGCCGCGGTCGAGCCCGAAGACCCACACGAAAAGCAGGATCTCGATCGTGGCCAGGATGACCAGGCCGAAGGTCCCGGCCCAGTAATCCCACTCGTCCATGAAGCCGCGGTGATAGAACACCACCTGGGTGAGGCCCAGCGCGGCGCCCACCGCCATGACGCCGTACGCCGCCTTCTTGCGCGTCCAGTCGAACTCCTCCTGCAGGAAGCTGATGCTGGGGGTGGCCAGGGCCACGCAGGAGGTGATCCCGGCCACGAAGAGGAGGAAGAACCAGAGGAAGCCGAAGACCTGCCCCCA
>CAYMQZ010000055.1:12109-15327 GCA_964392705.1 uncultured Gemmatimonadota bacterium | reverse complement strand
GTCCGCGGCCGACGAGTCCGCAGCCGGGGACGCGCCGCTCCCGAGAGATCCCTCCACGGCGGAGACTGTCGTGGCCGCAACGGCATCCGACTCGCTGCGCCTGTGGCTGGAGCTGCCGGACGTGGTCCGCCCCGGCCAGTCGGTTTCGATGACGCTTCGCGTGGAGAACGTGAGCGACCGACCGCTCGACCTGTATCTTCGCGGCCGGACTATCGCCTTCGACCTGATCGTCGCCGATGATCGAGGGACCGTGATGTGGCGCCGCCTGGAGGGTGCGGTGCTTCCCGCCATACTGAGGATCGAGACGCTGGCGGCGGGCGAGAGCCTGGAGCTGGAGGATGCCTGGGACCAGCGCTCGAACGAGGGAGGGGCGGTCGAGCCGGGCTCCTACACCGTGCGCGGAGAGCTCCTCACCGAAGGGGAGCCGCTGACCACCCCCGCCGTGCCGCTCCGGATCACCCCGAACCGGTGACCGTCCGTCCCACCTACCGTCCGGCGATCGGCGACGGCGCCGAGGCCGGCACCCTCGTCCTGCGCGACGGGAGCCGCGTCGAGCTGTGGCGGGCGCTGCCCGAGGACGCCCGGAAGCTCGTGGCCTTCTTCGTCCGGTTGTCGGGAGCGGAGCGCGAGGAGGTGGCCCGGAGCCTTCGCCTCGAGGCCGACGACCTCGAGGCGTTCCTCGAGGATCTCGGCGATCCCTCGGCCGGGGAGGCGTTCTTCGTGGCCGCCGAGGATGGCGCGGAGCGGGTCGAGGCGCTCGGGGCCTATCGGCTCGTCGAGGCCGAGGACACGGCCGCCATCGGTCTCGCCGTCGACTCCGAGCGCCGGAAGCTGGGGCTCGCCACGCTGCTGCTGGAGCGCCTGGCGGTGGCCGCGGCGCGCCGGGGCGTGGAGCGGCTGGTCGGCGTGGCGAGGCGGGAGAACCGGGCCCTGGTCGAGCTATTCCGTCAGGGCGGCTTCGAGGCGGAGGAGCGACGCGAGGGCGACTACGCCGCCTTCGTCATGCGCACGCGCTCCGTCGAGCTGGGCCAGGAGGCCGACCGGGTGGGCGCGCGCGTCTACATCGCGGCCTCCCTCCGTCCCCTCTTCCACCCCCGCTCCGTCGCGGTCGTGGGCGCCTCGCGGGACCCCGCCAGCCTGGGGCACCGCATCCTGCGCGCCCTGATCGAGAACGAGTTCGCCGGGCCCGTCTACCCGGTGAACCCGAAGGCCGATCACGTGCGCTCGGTGCGAGCCTACCCCTCGGTGGAGGCGATCGGCGAGCCGGTGGACCTGGCCGTCCTGGCGGTGCCGGCGCCCGTGGTGCCCGGCGTGGTGGAGGAGTGCGCCGAGGCCGGCGTCCGTGCGCTGGTGGTCATCACGGCCGGCTTCGCGGAAGTCGGCGGGGAGGGGGAGA
This sequence comes from uncultured Gemmatimonadota bacterium, assembly GCA_964392705.1. Taxonomy (GTDB): domain Bacteria; phylum Gemmatimonadota; class Gemmatimonadetes; order Palauibacterales; family Palauibacteraceae; genus CAYMQZ01. The sequence goes on along the minus strand of CAYMQZ010000055.1, from coordinate 13,931 downwards.
CTCGGCAGGCCGAGCTGATGGAGGCCGTGCGCCGGGGCGGGATGCGCATGGTGGGGCCCAACTGTCTGGGGCTCATCCACACGCATCCCGAGGTCCGACTGAACGCCTCCTTCGCGCCCCGCATGCCGCCGCCGGGCTCCGTGGCGCTCTGCTCGCAGAGCGGCGCGCTGGGCGTGGCGATCATCGCGCTCGCCCGTCGGCTGGACCTGGGCCTCTCCTCCTTCGTGAGCGTGGGCAACAAGGCCGACGTGTCAGGGAACGACCTCCTCGAGTACTGGGAGGAGGACCCGCTCACCCGGGTCGTGCTCTTCTACCTGGAGTCGTTCGGCGATCCGCGCCGCTTCGCCCGGCTGGCCCGCCGGGTCGGCCGCAGGAAGCCGATCGTGGTCGTGAAGGCGGGGCGCACCAAGGCGGGCAGTCGGGCGGCCAGCTCGCACACCGCGGCGCTCACGGCGGCGGAGACCGCGGTGGACGCGCTGTTCGGTCAGACGGGGATCATCCGGGCCGACACGCTGGAGGAGATGTTCGGCGTCGCCCGGGCGCTGGTCGACCAGCCCCTCCCCGCGGGCCGCCGGGCCGCCGTGATCACGAACGCGGGCGGCCCGGCGATCCTGTGCACCGACGCGCTCGAGGCCTCCGGTCTGCGGGTCGACGCGTTCTCGGAGGAGCTCCAGGCCGAGCTGCGCGAGTTCCTGCCGGCGGCCGCCAGCCCCCGGAACCCGGTGGACATGATCGCTTCCGCCGATCCGGCCACCTACCGCCGTGCGACCGAGACCGTCCTGGCTGCCGACGAGGTGGACGCGCTGGTCGTCATCTACACGCCCGTGGAGACCTACGAGACGGCGGCATACGGTCGCGCGGTGCTGGAGGGGGTGCGGGCTGCGCGCGGACGGGGTGGGGCGGACAAGCCCGTGTACGCCGCGATCGTGGGAGAAGAGGCCGAGACGTACGCGCTGGAGGAGGCGGGCGGCGAGGGAGCCGGTGGCTTCGCGAGCCGCGACGGGAGTGGGAACGAGGTCGGCGACCGCGCCGAGCGCGTGCCGGTCTTCCCGTTCCCCGAGGAGATCGGCCGCGTGCTCGGGAAGATCGTCGACTACGCGGAGTGGCGGACCTCCGACCCCGGGGCCTTCCCCGAGTTCGACCACCAGGACCTGGAGCGGGCTCGCGAGATCTGCCGCGCCGCGCTGGAAGCCCGCGGCGGGGGCTGGCTGGACGCCGAGGAGACCCGGTCCGTCCTGCGGGCGGCGGGACTCCGTCCGGCGCCGGGAGGGCTGGCCACCACCGCCGAGGAAGCGGTAGAGCTGGCCGAACGGGTGGGGTACCCGGTGGCCGTGAAGCTCGCCTCGCTCGAGATCGTCCACAAGACCGACGTGGGCGGCGTGGTCCTGGACCTCGACGGCCCCGAGGCGGTCCGGGAAGCGTTCCGCCGGATCGAGGAGAAGCTTAAGGAGGAGGGGCGCGCCGACGCGATGCAGGGCGTCCTCGTCCAGCCCATGCTCGCCGGCACCGCCGAGGTGATGATCGGCGTCGAGCACGACCCGGTGTTCGGTCCCCTGGTGGCCTTCGGCCTGGGGGGCATCCACGTCGAGATCCTGGGCGACGTGGCCTTCCGGGTCTCGCCGCTCACCGACCGCGACGCGCACGAGATGGTTCGCGAGATCCGGGGATTCCGGCTGCTGGAGGGCTACCGCGGGCATCCGGCAGCCGACGTGCGGGCGCTGGAGGAAGCGCTTCTCCGGGTCTCGCGCCTGGTGGATGCCGCCCCCGAGATCCGGGAGATGGACCTCAATCCGATCTTCGCCCTCGAGCCCGGAGAAGGCTA
>CAYMQZ010000055.1:1368-12009 GCA_964392705.1 uncultured Gemmatimonadota bacterium | reverse complement strand
GCGCGACTCTACGGGGCTTCGCCGGCTCCGACGGGCGCCACGTCGGCGGCGCCCGCCAGGTCGAGGAGGAAGGCCCAGTCGAAGGCGACCTCCCGGTAGCCCCGGTAGCGGCCGGACGGGCCGCCGTGCCCCGCCTCCATCTCGGTCTTCAGGAGAAGGCGACTCTCGTCCGTCTTCAGCGCCCGGAGCTTCGCCACCCACTTGGCCGGCTCCCAGTACTGCACCTGGGAGTCGTGCAGCCCGGTCGTGACCAGCAGGTGCGGGTACGGCCGGGCCTCGACGTTGTCGTAAGGACTGTAGGAGAGGATGTAGTCGTAATACTCCTTCACGTTCGGGTCGCCCCACTCGTCGTACTCGCTGGTCGTGAGCGGGATGCTCACGTCCAGCATGGTGGTCAGGACGTCGACGAAGGGCACCTTGGCGATCGCCCCGTGGAACAGGTCGGGCCGCAGGTTCAGCACCGTGCCCATCAGCAGGCCGCCCGCGCTCCCGCCCATCGCGTAGAGCCGCTCGCCCGAGGTGTACCCCGCGCGGACCAGGTGCTCGGCCGCGTCGATGAAGTCGGTGAACGTGTTCCTCTTGTGGAGCAGCTTGCCCTCTTCGTACCAGCGTCGACCCAGCATCTGCCCGCCTCGCACGTGGGCGATCGCGAAGATGAAGCCGCGATCGAGGAGGCTGAGCCGGGGCGAGCTGAAGGCGGGATCGATCGTGGCGCCGTAGGAGCCGTAGCCGTACAGGAGGAGCGGGTTGCCCGCCGGCTTCCGCATCCCCTTCCGGTGGACGAGCGAGATCGGCACCCGCTCGCCGTCCCTCGCCTCGGCCCACACCCTCTCGGTTACGTAGTCCGCGGGGTCGAACCCGCCCAGCACCTCGTCGCGCTTGAGCAGCGTGCGCTCCCGCGTCTCCATGTCGTAGTCGTAGACGGAGGTGGGCGTCGTGAGCGAGGTGTAGCCGAACCGGAGGAGCCGGCTGTCCAGCTCGGCGTTGTTCTCCGGATACAGGACGTAGGCGGGCTCGGGGAACTCGACGTAGTGCTCCGTCCCGTCGGCCCAGCGACGCACGCGGAGCCGCCGGAGGCCCTCGCTGCGCTCCGTCGCCACGAGGTGGTCCCGAAACATCTCGATCCCCTCCAGCAGCACGTCTTCCCGGCCCGGGATCAACTCCTCCCAGCTCTCCCGCCCCGTTCGCCCAACGGGCGTCCGCACGAGCCGGAAGTTGCGGGCCTCCCAGTTGGTCACGACGTAGAAGTGGCCGTCCAGATGGTCGACGCTGTACTCGTGGTCCCGCTCCCGGGGCAGGAAGAGGCGGAACTCCTCCTCCGGCCGGTCGGCGGGCAGGTACCGGTACTCGCTGCTCAGCGTCTGCCACGAGGCGATCATGATGTACGCCTCGGACTTCGTCTTGAAGACGTGGGTGGAGAAGGTGCTGTCGGCCTCCTCGTAGACCAGCTCGTCCTCGGCGGCGTCCGTGCCCAGGACGTGCTTCCAGATCTGGTGGGAGCGGAGCGTGACCGGGTCCTGTCGGGCGTAGAAGAGCGTCCGGTCGTCGTTGGCCCAGGCCAGGTTCCCCGTCACGCCCGGAATCTCGTCGGCCAACGGCTCCCCGCTCTCGAGATCCCGGAAACGGATCGTGTAGATGCGGCGGCCGACCGTGTCCTCCGCGAAGGCCAGGATCCCGCCGCCGTGGCTGGGCTCCAGGCCTCGCACGGCGTGGAACTCGTGTCCCTCGGCGCGCTCGTTCGCGTCCAGGATCACCCGCTCGGGCGCGTCCGGCGAGCCCGCCTTCCGCGCGTAGACGGGGTACTCGTCCCCCGCCTCGAAGCGACGGTAGTAGAACCAGCCGTTCTTCCGGTAGGGAACGGAGCTGTCCGTCTCCTTGATCCGACCCTTGATTTCCTCGAACAGCGTCTCCCGAAGCGCCCCCGTGTGGGCCATGACGGCCTCGGTATAGGCGTTCTCCCGCTCCAGGTAGGCGCGGACCTCCGGATTCTCCCGTTCCCGGAGCCAGTAGTAGTCGTCGAGGCGCACGTGACCGTGCTTCTCGAGCTTCACGGGCCTCTTCGCAGCGATCGGTGGTCGCACGTCCCCCTCCGGCGCCGCCATCGGGTCTCCGGGCGGGGGATCCGTGACTTCCGTCTCGGCCTGCGCCAGCGCGCCCGCCGGACCCAGGGTGGCCAGGACCACGGCCGCCGACGCCAGGCTCGCCCGGCATCCCGGCCCTCGTCGCTTCATGCCTCGCTCCTCGTCTCGGTGGGCTCCGGGCAGGCATAGTAGTCGCGCCCGGGGCGGCCGGACAGTGGGAGGAGAGGACGTCGGCGGACGGGCGGCGGGAAGGCGAGGGGCAAGAGGAAGGGGACGGAGGCTCGCCACCTCCGTCCCCTCGACGTCGCCGCGTTTCTCAGCCCTCGGGGCTTCGCTCGGACCCGACGCCCTCGGGATGCCGGATCCGCGAGGATTCGAGCGTCGGATCCGGGGGCGGTCGCTCCGCCTCGGCCCGCTCCCGTGGGCTCTCGCGCCGGCCGGCGCGGAGAGCGACTCCGGGCCCCTCGAGCAGCATCCAGGTGCTCCAGGCGTTCATCGGGTTCCCCCCGGCTTTCGCGCCGTCGCCACGGAGGAGCCGGGAAGGCGCAGCACGGGCGCGATCCTGGCTTCCTCCAGGTCGGGCAGCTCGATGACCGGCGCCTCCACCTGGATCTTGCCGGGCGCGGGCGGGATGGTCACGGCGAGCGTCCCGAGCGGCGGACGGGGGAGCTCAGGCCTCTCGATGACCGGCCGGATCGCGGTCTCCTCCACGCCCCGGATGTCGAGCCGGGGAGCCTCGACCCGCACGACGGCCGGCGCGGCCACGATCCGCCCTTCCAACAGCTCGTCGAGCCGCTCGCCGCAGTCGTGGTCTCCGACCCGGTCGGCGCGGCGAAAGGCGCGGTCCGCGCCGCGGACGTCGCCGTATCCCAGAGCGACCCGACCGGCACGGTGGAGGGTGGCGCAGGCCAGCTCTCGCTCGCCTTCCCGCCAGAACAGGTTGGCGGCCAGAACGAGGTCGGAAGCCGCCTCGCGGCCCTCGAAGCCGCTCAGCAGGGCGGCGTGCGCGTGATAGACGGCCGCGTCCTCCCACCTCTCGACGTTCGCGTACAGTCGCTCGGCCTGGCGCCGGAGCGAGCGGGCGGTGGCGCTCCGGGCTTCGGTGTCCGGATCGTCGTAGCTCGCCTCGGCGGTCGCAGGGACGCTCGTCGCGCTCACGGCCACGGTGAAGGGCAGGCCCTCGCTCCCTGGATCGACCTGCATGGCGGCGGCGGAGGTGCCGAGGAACAGGGCGGCGCCGGTGAAGGTCACGGCGGCGGTGATCGGGTGACGCGTCGAAGTCGTGAACATCGTCTCCTCCAACTTCTCGGGATTCGTGAGTCTCTCGACCCTGCGCGCCGCGTCGGTCGATCCCGACGCGGCTTCGGACACGCGCAAGATCGACCTCGCCCGTCACCCCGCGGTCGCCGCGCCGTCATTTGGCCGTGACGCGATTGGTGATCCGTTATATATCAATGAGTTAAGTTTGATAGTCTAATGTCGTGTCGAGACACGATGGCGGCCACGGAGGGCGCCGGCGGCGAGTAGGTGCCGCCGGCGAGTGGGGGGCGGCGCCCTACCGGGCTCGCACTCGGTGGATGAGCGCGCGTGTCTCGGGGGCGGGCTCGGCGTCGTACTCCTCGGCCAGGCGCCGGGCGAAGCGGTCGTAGGTGCGGATGGCGCCCGCCCGGTCGCCCAGCCGGTCGAGTAGCTCGATCAGCCGGCAGAGCGAGCTCTCGTCCCAGGGGGAGAGATCCGCGGCCCGCCGGGCCCAGTGGGCGGCTGCGGCCGCGTTGCCCTCCCGCTCGCGCGCCACGGCCAGCGACCAGGCGGCATCGGAGGCCAGCCGACGGAGTCGCTGCCGCTCCCCCTCCAGCCAGCGCTCGAACTCGGGGGCATCGGAGAGGAAGAAGCCGGGGAGGAGGTCCCCGGCGTACCACTCCTGCGCCTCCTCGGGCCTGCCCTCGTCCACGGCGCGCTCGAAGGCCACGGCGTCGCACCAGAGCTCGTCGGCGGCCACGCCGATCTCCTCGTCGCCGCGCGAGACCACCACGTCGGCTCCCAGCCCCTGACGCAGCACGTAGACCGCCTGTCGGAGCGAATGCCGGGCTCGCTCCTGCTCGACCTCCGGCCAGAAGACCCCGAGCAGCGTGTCGCGGCGCTTGAACCCCCGGCTGCTTCCCACCGCCAGGTAGGCCAGCAGCGCGACGCGCTTCGGTTGGGCGAGGATCGACTGGAGACGCCGCCCGTCGGCGGCCAGCAGCTCGAGGGAACCCAGCGCCTCGAAGCGGATGGCGTCCTCCGGAGGCGCGAGCGAAGGGGCGTCGGCCCGAGGCCCCTCCCGCAGTGGCGCGCCCGGCGCGAGGGATGGGGCGCCCTCCGGCGCGCCGGAACCCGGCTCCTCCGTCGGCGGGGACCGGAGATGTTCCGTCGGCCGGGACCGGAGCTCTTCCGTCGCCCCGGGCCGGGGCTCCCCCGGCGGACGTCCGAGGCGAGGCTCGACGCCCGGGCGGCGAACGGCGGCGGCCCGGCGCCCCCCGGCGAGCTGCCGCACGAGGTCCGCCGCGGAGGGCCGGTGCGCCGGCACCTTGCCCAGGCAACGCAGGAGTAGCCTGTCCAGCTCGGCGTCCACGTCCTTTCGGAGGCTCGACGGCCGTCTGGGAGGCCGCTGCATGTGCGCGGTCACGAGCTCGCTGGCCGACCCCGCTTCGAACGGGCCCTCCCCGGTCAGCAGCTCGAAGCCCAGCAGCCCGAGCCCGTAGATGTCGGCCAGCTCCGTGAGGTCCTCTCCCCGCAGCTGCTCCGGGCTCCGGTACCGCAGGTCGCCGATGACGTGGCCGCGCGTCGTGAGGCGCGGCGGTTCCTCCTCGCCGCTCGCGAGGATGGCGGCGATCCCGAAGTCGGTGAGGAACACGCGGCCGGTCTCTTCCTCGTAGAGGACGTTGGAGGGCTTCACGTCCCGATGCACGATCCGGCGGCGATGCGCCGCCTCGAGGCCGGAGGCCACGTCGGCCAGGATCCGACGGACCTCCGCGGCGTTCAGCCGGCCCTCGGCCTTGAGCCGGTCGCTCAAGGTGCGGCCGCGCACGTGCTGCATGACGATGTAGGGAAGGTCGCTGGAGAGCGCGCCCACCCGGTAGATGGCGACCACGCTGGGGTGCGAGATGCGGGCGGCCGACTGGGCTTCGCGCTCGAAGCGGAGCCGGGCCTTCCGGTCGTCGGCCAGCTCCGGGTGTAGCAGCTTCACGGCCACCAGCCGGCGAAGGGCGGGCTCGCGGGCCAGGTACACGCTGGCGGCCGTGCCCCGTCCCAGGAGGCGCACGACCTGCAGGTGCGGCGCCAGCTCGCCGGCCAGCTGCTCCTGCGGCACGTCGGCCCGTGGCTGCATGCGGGTGGCCTCCGCGACACGGATCGGGGGCATGGGTCGGGGCCGCCGGTGCAGCAACCGTCGCGGTAGCCGTTGCGACGGCCCCGGTCGCCACCTCGAAGCTAGACCTCGGGGTCGCTCCGCGGCAAGCGTTCGCGGCGGGCGCTTGTCCCGTCGCTCGGATTACGAGCTCGCGGGCCGGCCGGGCCGACGTTGCCGCCTCGCGCCGACGTTGCTCGCCTCGCGCCGACGGCCGATCTTGCCCTTCCCGACGAGATGCGAGTGCCACCCCGATGCAGGGAGTCCCGCCATGAAGCGTACCCACGATGCCGCCGCCCTGGCCCTGGCGATCCCCCTGCTGGTCGTCGCGGACGCCGCGGGCCAGGAGCCGTCCGCATCGAACCAGGATCTCGACTCCACCGCTCCCGTTTACCGGACGCCGCCTCCCGCGATGGCCGCCCTGGTGGACCAGCCGCGCACGCCGGCGGTGGAGGTCGGCCCGACGGGGGATTGGATTCTGCGGATGGAGGTGCCGGGGCTGTTCAGGATCGCCGATCTGGCCGCGCCGGAGCTCCGGGTCGCCGGGCTCCGGATCAACCCCCGGACGAACGGCCCGAGCCGGTCCGGCTACTTCACCGACCTCACGCTCCAGCGGATCTCGGACGGGGCCGAGCGCGCCGTGACCGGTCTGCCCGAGGAGCCCCGGATCGGGAACGTCCGCTGGTCGCCCGACGGACGGCACGTCGCGTTCACGCTGACGACCGACGTCCGGATCGAGCCTTGGGTGCTCGAGGTCGGAGAGGCCCGGGCGCGCCGCCTGGCCGACGTGGCGCTGAACGACGCGTACGGATCGCCCTACGCCTGGATGCCGGACGGGCGCCGGCTGGTGGCCCGTCTGCTGCCGGAGGGGCGAGGGGAGCCGCCGGTCGCGCCATCGGTGCCCGCCGGGCCGGTGATCCAGGAGACGAGCGGCCGGCGGGCGCCGGCGCGCACCTACCAGGACCTGCTCGAGAGCCCGCACGACGAGGCGCTCCTCTCGCACTATCTGCAGGCCCGCGTGGCGCTGATCGCGCTGGACGGGACGGTCGGACCGCTCGGCGAGCCCGCGCTCCGGGTCCGGACGGAGCCTTCCCCGAACGGGGCGTACCTGCTCGTCGAGACGGTCCACCGTCCGTTCTCCTACCTCGTCCCCATCTACCGCTTCCCGCGCCGCGTGGAGGTGTGGGATCTGGAGGGACGAGTGGTGCGGCAGGTGGCCGACCTGCCGCTGGCCGAGGAGGTACCGGTCGGCTTCGACGCCGTGCCCACGGGGCCGCGTTCGATCGACTGGCGGGCCGACGCGCCGGCCACGCTGGCCTGGGTCGAGGCGCTGGACGGCGGGGATCCCGAGGCCGAGGCCGAGGCGCGCGATCGCATCTACACCCTCGCCGCCCCGTTCGAGGGGGAGCCGTCGACGCTGGTCGACCTCGAGCTGCGGTACGCGGGGACGCAGTGGGGCGAAGACGACCTCGCCCTGGTCCACGGCCGCTGGTGGAAGGACCGACGCCTCCGGACCTGGGTCGTCCGTCCGGGCGCCCCGGGCGAGGGCCTCCGGGGAGAGCCGCGGCTCCTGTGGGACCGTTCCTGGGAAGACCGTTACGGCGACCCGGGCTCGCCCGTCATGCGGCCGACGGAGCGGGGCACCTCCGTCCTCCTCACCGCCGACGACGGACGGACGCTGTTCCTGAGGGGGCAGGGCGCCTCGCCGGAAGGCAACCGTCCGTTCCTGGACCGGTTGGACGTCGAGAGCGGCGAGACGGAGCGGCTATGGCGCTCGGAGGCGCCGTACTACGAGTGGCCGGTCGAGCTGCTCGACCCCGATCGGGGGCTGCTGATCACGCGACGGGAGTCGGTCGACCGGCCGCCCAACTACTACGTCCGGAGGCTGGGCGAGGAGGAGCTCCGGGCGCTCACCGACTTCCCGCACCCGACCCCGGAGCTGGCCGACGTGAAGAAGGAGCTGATTCGGTACGAGCGGGAGGACGGGGTCCAGCTCACCGCGACGCTCTACCTGCCGCCCGGCTACGAGGAGGGGGACGGGCCCCTCCCCGTGCTCGTGTGGGCGTATCCGCGCGAGTACAAGGACCCGGACCTGGCGGGACAGGTGACGGACTCGCCCCACCGCTTCGTCCAGGTGAGCTACTGGGGAGCGCTCCCGATGCTCACCCGGGAGTGGGCCGTGCTCGACGACCCCTCGATGCCGATCATCGGCGAAGGGGACCGCGAGCCGAACGACGCCTACGTGCGGCAGCTGGTCTCGAGCGCGCGGGCCGCGGTGGAGGAGGTCGCGCGGCGCGGGGTCGGCGACCCGGACCGCGTCGCGATCGGGGGGCATTCCTACGGCGCGTTCATGGCGGCCAACCTGCTCGCCCACTCAGACCTCTTCCGGGCCGGGATCGCCCGTAGCGGCGCCTACAACCGGACGCTTACGCCGTTCGGCTTCCAGGCCGAGGAGCGGACCTTCTGGAAGGCGCCCGAGGTCTACTTCGCCATGTCGCCCTTCATGCACGCCGCCGACGTGGACGAGCCGATCCTGATGATCCACGGCGAAGCGGACAACAACTCGGGCACGTTCCCGATCCAGAGCGAGCGGTTCTACCACGCCCTCAAAGGGCTGGGCGGGACGGCCCGGCTCGTGATGCTGCCTCACGAGAGCCACGGCTACCGCGCCCGCGAGTCCATGCTGCACGCCCTGTGGGAGCAGAACGAATGGCTCACGCGCCACGTCGCCGAGGCCGAGCCTCGTTCCGTGGCCGAGGAGGATGGGAGCGGCCAGGACGGGTTTCGGTGAGGCGCCCGGAGCGCGTCGCGCTGGACACAGGCGTTCCCGACCCGGAGTGACGAGGAGTGCCGGCGCCCGACCTCCTCCTCTACGGCGCCTACGGCTACACGGGCCGGCTCGTGGCGGGAGAGGCCCTCGACCGCGGCCTTCGCCCACTCCTGTCCGGTCGTGACCGCGCGAAGCTCGAGGCCCGGGCGGCCGAGCTGGGCCTCCCCTCCTCGGCGTTCTCGCTGGACGACCGGACCGCGCTCGAGGCGGCGCTGGACCGCGTGCCCCTCGTCCTCCACTGCGCGGGCCCGTTCCAGCGCACGTTCCGGCCCATGGTCGAGGCCTGCCTGCGAACGGGCACGGACTATCTGGACGTCACCGGGGAGATCGGCGTCTTCGAGGGCCTGGCGGCGCGCGGCGAGCGGGCGGCCGGGCGGGACGTGACGCTGCTCCCCGGGGTGGGCTTCGACGTCGTCCCGTCCGACTGTCTCGCCGCGCACCTGCAGAGTCGGCTGCCCTCGGCGACGAAGCTCCGGCTGGCGATCCAGTCGCGGGGCGGGGGCGTGTCGCGCGGCACGGCGACCACCATGGCCGAGAACGCGGGGCGCGGCGGGATGGTGCGGAAGGAAGGGAAGCTGCGACGGGTCCCGGCCGCCTGGAAGGTGCGCCGGATCGACTTCGGCGACGGACCGCGAACGGCCGCCACGATTCCCTGGGGGGACGTCTCGACCGCGTGGTACAGCACCGGCATCGGCGACATCGAGACGTACGCGGCGATGCCCCGCTCGGGCGTGTGGATGCTGCGGGCCACGCGCTATCTGGCTCCGCTGCTTCGGACCCGCCCGGTCACGCGCGCGATCCAGGCGTGGATCCGCCGAACGGTGAACGGGCCGGATCCCGGGGAGCGGGCGCGGGCCGAGGCGCGGGTGTGGGGCCGGGTCGCGGACGCGGAGGGGCGGAGCGCGTCGGCGCGGCTTCGGACGCCCGAGGGCTACACGCTCACGGCGCGGACGGCGGTCGGCTGCGCCCGGCGCGTCCTCGACGGCGAGGTGGGGCCCGGCTTCCAGACGCCGTCGGCGGCGTTCGGGCCGGATTTCGTCCTGGAGTTCGAGGGAGTCGTCCGCGAGGACGTGGACGGCGAACCGGAAAGCGAGGAACCATGAGGGAGACGGAAGGGGTTCGGCTCTACCGCTGGGAGGCAATGCCGATGGAGCCGGTGACCGACAGCCTGCGCCGCCGGCTGGTGACGGGCGAGCGGATCATGTTGGCCCACGTGTACCTGGACCGCGGCTGCGTCGTCCCGAAGCACGCGCACGAGAACGAGCAGCTCACCTACATCCTCGAGGGGGCGCTCCGGTTCTGGCTCGGCGAGGAGGGCGAGCGGGAGCTCGTCGTGCGGGCCGGAGAGGTGCTGCACATCCCCTCCGGCGTGCCGCACAAGGCGGAGGCGTTGGAGGACACGCTGGACGTCGACGTGTTCAGCCCGCCGCGGCAGGACTGGCTGGACGGCACGGACACCTACTTCCACGCGACGGAGGAGGCGTGACCGGGGCCGGAGGGACGCCGTGGACCTGGGCCTGAGGGGGAAGGTCGCGCTGGTCGCCGCCTCGAGCCGGGGCCTCGGTCGGGCGGTGGCCGAGGAGCTGGCCGCCGAGGGGACGGACCTGATCCTGTGCGCCCGGGGCGAGGACGAGCTGCGCGCGGCCGCCGACCGGATCCGGAACGAGGCCTCCGTCGAGGTGCTCGCGGTGCCGACCGACCTCTCGGATCCGTCGGCGGTGGACGCGCTGGTCGAGGCGGCGCTCGAGCGGTACGGTCGGGTCGACGTGCTGGTCACCAACTCGGGCGGACCGCCGGCGGGCAGCTTCGAGAGCCACTCGATGGAGGACTGGCGGCAGGCCGTCCGTCAACTGCTCGAGAGCGCGCTGGCGCTCACGCGAGGAGTCCTCCCCGGAATGAAGGAGCGCGGCTGGGGTCGGATCCTGAACGTCACCTCGATCGCCGTGAAGCAGCCGGTGGACGGCCTCATCCTGTCGAACAGCGTGCGCGCCGCGGTGACCGGCTTCGCCCGCACCCTGGCCAACGAGGTGGCGCCGCACGGCATCACCGTCAACAACGTGCTGCCGGGCTACACCCTCACGGACCGCGTCGAGGAGCTGGCCGAGCGCGCCGCCCGGAACGAGGGGATCACGGAAGCGGAGGCGCTCGAGCGCTGGGAGCGGGAGATCCCGATGGGACGGCTGGCCGAGCCGCCGGAGTTCGCCGCCCTCGTGGCCTTCCTGGCCTCCGAGCGGGCCGGCTACATCACGGGCGCCTCGATTGCCGTGGACGGCGGCTGGATCCGCTCCCTGCTGTAGCCGCGGCGGAGCATCGTCGATCCCCCTTCGGGTGTTCTTACACGCAGG
>CAYMQZ010000055.1:0-1268 GCA_964392705.1 uncultured Gemmatimonadota bacterium | reverse complement strand
CGGCCCGGTGGACGGACCCGCGGCCCGGTGGACGGACCTCCGGCCCGGCGCTCGTCGCGCGAGCCAGATTGCCCGCGGTCGGTCGGTCCGATATTCGTTGATGGCGTTCATCCTGTCAGGAGGCCCGAGATGATGAGATCCGCATCGCTTTCCCTGGTCCTGCCCTTGGCCTGGCTGGCCGTCGGCTCCGCCGCTCCGCTCGCGTCCCAGGACGCGGCCTCCCAGGGGGCCGCCGAGTCCGCGACCGGGTCCGCCGCGGCACGTGCCGCGGCGCAGGCTCCTGCCGGGGAGCCGGACGCCCCGGCGCCGGTCGAGATCCGCGAGTGGGAGGTGCCCTACGAGGCGAGCCGCCCGCGCGATCCCTACGTGGGGCCGGACGGGAGGGTGTACTTCGTCGGACAGCGCACCCACTACGTGGCCCGGCTGGACCCGGAGACGGACGAGTTCCGGAAGTGGGACCTCGAGCCCGGCACGGGGCCCCACAACCTGATTGTCGACGACGCGGGGATCGTCTGGTACGCCGGCAATCGCGCCGGCCACATCGGGCGGCTGGACCCGGCGACGGGCGCGATCCGGAAGTATCCGATGCCCGGGTGCGGCGAGGGGGATCCCGAGGAGATCTCCGAACTGCCCGACTGCCAGGTCCGCGACCCGCACACGCTCATGTTCGACGGCCGCGGCAACATCTGGTTCACCGCCCAGGGGGCGAACGTGATCGGCCGGCTCGATCAGGCCACGGGCGACGTCCGGGTCGTCGAGGTGCCCACGGAGCGCGCGCGACCGTACGGGATCGTGGTCGACGAGGACGGCCGCCCGTGGATCGCCATGGTGGGGACCTACAAGCTCGCCACCGTGGACCCGGAGACGTTCGAGCTCACGGAGATCGAGCTGCCCCGCGAGGAGGCCAAGCCGCGACGCATCGGCCTCACCTCCGACGGCGGCGTCTGGTACGTGGACTACTCGCAGGGCTACGTGGGCCGCTACGATCCGGAGGCGGGCGAGTTCCGGGAGTGGCTGGCTCCCTCGGCCGGCGAGTCGAGGCCGTACGCCATGACGGTGGACGACGCGGACCGGATCTGGTTCGTGGAGACCGGTCCCGAGCCCAACCGGTTCGTGGGCTTCGATCCCGAGACGCAGGAGTTCTTCGACCTCACGCCGGTGCCGAGCGGCGGCGGCACGGTCCGTCACATGATGTTCCACGAGCCCACGCGGACGATCTGGTTCGGCGCCGACACGAACACCGTGGGCCGCGTCCAGGTTCCCTGACG
>CAYMQZ010000054.1:12929-15617 GCA_964392705.1 uncultured Gemmatimonadota bacterium | reverse complement strand
GCCCCCTCTTCACCGGCGATCCCCATGTAACGCTCCACCTTCTCGAGCGCGGCCCGGTTGATCAGGGGTCCGACGTCGGTGGCCTCCTCCAGGCCATCCCCCAGCCGCAGCCCCCGGGCCTCGTCGACCAGCCGCTCCACGAACTCGTCGTGAATCGACCGGTGGAGCAGCAGGCGGCTCGTGGCCGTGCAGCGCTGTCCCGTCGTGCCGAACCCGCCCCACAGCACCCCGTCCAGCGCCAGGTCCAGGTCGGCGTCGGGCAGCACGATCTGGGCGTTCTTGCCGCCCATCTCGAGCGAGACCCGCTTGTGGCTCCGGCCCGCGACCTCGGCGATCCGGCCTCCCGTGGCCGTGGAGCCGGTGAAGGAGATCCCGGACACGTCCGGGTGCTCCACGAGCGCGGCTCCGACCGTCTCGCCCCGCCCGTGCACCAGCTGCACGCACCCTGGCGGCACCCCGGCCTCGAGCAGGGTCTCGACGAACAAGTGGCCGGAGTGGGGAACGTCCTCGGCCGGCTTGAAGACGACCGCGTTTCCGCACACGAGCGCCGGGAAGATCTTCCAGCTCGGGATCGCCACGGGAAAGTTGAAGGGTGTGATGATGCCGAAGACGCCGATCGGGCGCCGGTAGCTCATCGCCCACTTCCGCCGCAGCTCGGACGGCACGGTGTGGCCGAACAGCCGACGGCCCTCCGAGGCCGCGTAGTAGGCCGTGTCGATCGCCTCCTGCACGTCGCCACGTGTCTCTTCGAGGACCTTCCCCATCTCGCGCGTGGCCGCCCGGGCCAGCTCGTCCTTCCGCTCCGTCAGCAGGTCGCCGGCCCGCCGGATCGCCAACCCCCGCTCCGGGGCGGGCACGCGGGACCAGGCGCGGAAGCCCTCCCGGGCGGAGGCCACCGCCCGGTCCACGTCCTCGGCCGTCGAGTCGGGAAACGCCCCGATCAGGTCCGAGGTCCGGGCGGGGTTCCGGTTCTCGATCCAGGCGTCGCCGGACGGCTCGACCCACTCGCCCGCGATGTGGTTCCGGAAGCGCGGTGCGGGGCTGGAGGCGTCCCCCCTCCCCTTCCGCCGCTCCTGCTCGACTACGGTCACTGTCGCCTCCTCAGCACGAGGCTCTCGTTCTCGATCTCGATCCGCTCCAGGTCGGCGGGGATCGGCAAGATCACCGTGCGCCCCCCCGTCACCTCGAAGCCGGTCTGGGCCAGGATGTTGGGCACGAAGAGCGGGGGAACCGGCACCACCCCCGCCTGCAGGCTCAGGACCGTGAGGTGGCCCACGCCGGCGTCGGCCACGCGCGGCAGCAGCTCGGCGTTCACCCGCGCGGAGTCCCCGAAGAAACGGCGCAGGTTGGCGGCGGCCTCGCTGTGCCGCCCCAGCGTCACCAGGTTCAGCCCCACGCTGACCGCCGCGGTCGAGTCGCGAAGGTCCACCTCCGGATCCGACACGCCGTCGGGGAAGCCGTCCGCCGCCCGGTAGCGGGCCCAGCTCTGCAGCTCGGTCTCGCTCAGCCGGAGCTCGTCGGGCCCGTCGGGCTCCAGGAACTCGCTCAGCCTCTCCGACGCCCGCTCCGCGAGCTCGGGGCTCGGCTCGGTCGCATCGACCCCACCGCGCGTCATCCACCACTCCCGGATCTCGTCCCCGTACAGCCATACGCCCAGGCCGATCGCCACGATCACCACCAGGCAACCGATCCCGGCGAAGAAGTTGCGGATCAGGCTCATCCCTCCTCCTCCCGTCTGGGCCTCCCGTACGCCACCGCGACGCCCGGGCCGGGCGCCGGCGCCCCGTCGCCGCCGCTCATCCCCGTCCCGCCAGCGGGTGCGAGGAGACGACGGAATAGCGCGCGCCCTCCGGCCGCAGCACGCTCTCCATCAGCTTCAGCTCTCGAACGTCGCACGTCGCGTCCAGCCCGACCCGCTCCGCGAGCCGCTCCACCTCCGCCAGCGCCCGACGCCCGCCACCCCGCCGAGCGCGTCCGAGCGTCACGTGCGCGTGGAACTCCCGCCCCTCCCGCTCGAAACCCAGCTCGCTCAGCGACTCGTCGACCGCCTCGTGGAGGGCCGCCAGCGCCGGCGGCCCCTCGACGCCCAGCCACAGGACCCGCGGGGCCCGCAGCGAGGGGAAGGCGCCCACCCCCGTCAGCCGCAGCTCCATCGGCCCGAACTCCCCGGCCGCCCGGTCCAGCGCCCGGCCCACCTCGGGCGCCCGGTCCCGGTCGGTCCGGCCCAGGAACTTGAGCGTCAGGTGGAGCCGGTCCGGACCCACCCACTTGACCGGCAGGTCGGCCTCCCGCAGGGGGGCGGCGGCCCGCCAGGCCCGCTCCCGCACCGCCTCCGGGAAATCCACCGCCACGAACAGCCGCACGTCACGCCGCTCCGGAGTCCGCCGGGTTGCCGGAGGCCGTCGGCGGCCGACCCCGCTCCGGAACCGGCTCGCCGGAGACGTCGACCGCGGCGTACCGGTACCCCAGCGAGCGCGCCCGTTCCACGAGGCGCTCGCGGAAGCCGGGATCCAGGATTCGCGGCAGCAGGGAGGCGGGCGCTCCGACCGCCGCGATCTCCTCCTCGGGGCCCTCGGCCTCCACCGTCACGCGCGCCTCCCCCAGCTCGCGCTCCAGGAAGGCGCGCAGCTCCCGGGCCGCCCGGGACAGCTCGACCGCCCGGGAAGGCCCAGTCGCCCGGGAAGGCCC
>CAYMQZ010000054.1:0-12829 GCA_964392705.1 uncultured Gemmatimonadota bacterium | reverse complement strand
GGGCCGCCCGGGACAGCTCGACCGCCCGGGAAGGCCCAGTCGCCCGGGAAGGCCCGGTCGCCCGGGAAGGCCCGGCCGTCCGCGAGCGCCCGGACGTCCCCGGCCCGGACGCCTCCGGCGAGTCGCTCACCGCGCCTCCGACAGCGCGAGGTTCAGCGAGCCGCTCCGGTAGCCGACCAGGTCCACGAGCACGCGCCGGAACCCGATCCTCCGGAGGGCGTCGGCCGCGACGGCGGCCAGGCCCGGATCCGCGGCCCAGCGCTCGAGCGCCTCCGGCGGCAGCTCGAGCCGGGCCACGCCGGCGTGGTGCCGGACGCGCAGGTCCCCCTTCACCCCCAGCTCGCGGAGCGCCCGTTCGCCCTCCTCCACCTGCCGCAGGCGCTCGCGCGTCACGGCCACGCCGTACGGCAGGCGGCTGGCCAGGCACGGCGAGGCCGGCGCCTCCCAGGTGGGTAGCCCGGCCCGGCGCGACAGGAGCCGGATCTCGGCCTTGCCGAGCCCCGCCTCCTGGAGCGGGGACCGCACCCGGCGCTCGCGGGCCGCGCGGCCGCCCGGCCGGTAGTCCGAGGCGTCGTCGGCGTTCGCCCCGTCCACGACGACCCGGAGCCCCTCGCGTCGCGCCAGCGCCTGGAGCCGATCGTAGAGCTCCGCCTTGCAGAAGTAGCAGCGGTCCGTCGGATTCGCGGCGTAGTCGGGGTCTTCCATCTCGCGGGTCCGGATCCGCCGCCAGGGAATCCCGAACCGCCCGGCCACCTCGCGCGCCGTCTCGCGCTGCACGCCGGCCACCGAGGGGCTCACGCCGGTCACGGCCAGCACGCGCTCCGCGCCCAGCGCCGTCACCGCCTCGTACGCCAGGTACACGGAGTCCACGCCCCCGCTGTAGGCGACGAGCACGGAGCCGTACTCGCGCAGGAGCTGCCGCAGCCGCTCCCGCTTCGCCACCGGGCTCACGGACGTTCCCGTTTCGCTTCCGGGCCCACGAACCCCGCCTCGCGTTCCGGGCTCACTGGAAACCCCCTCGTCTTCGCTCCGGACCGTCGCCTCGCCCTCGCCCCGACCCGGGACGCGGCTCGCTCGGACGTCCGGGAACGGGTAAGCTTTCTCCCGACACGCAAGCTGCTCGCGCCGGCGGGGCGCCGGCAAGGAGATCGCCAGGCCCGGGAGCGGGATGGACGCGTTTCAGGTCGTCGTCGGCAAGGAAGGTCTCGCCTTCGCCGCCGCGCACTTCATCGCCTACGAGGGGGGCGGGTGCGAGCGGCTGCACGGGCACAACTACCGGGTGGCCGTGACGCTCTCGGGCCGGCCGAACGAGGCGGGCTACGTGTACGACTTCCTCGCCCTGCGCGCGCAGGCGAAGGCGTTGATCGACGAGCTGGACCACCGCGTCCTCCTGCCCGGGGCGGGCGACCGCATCCGGGTCTCGGAGGAGGGGGATCGCGTGCGCGTCCGCTGCGAGGACCGGGAGTGGGCCTTCCCCGCCGGCGACGTGCGGATCCTGCCCCTCGACAACACGACCTCGGAGCGGCTGGCGGCCCACCTCGCCGAGCGGCTGGCGAGCCGCCTGGCCGCCGAGGGGGCCGCGGTCGCGCGTCTGGAGGTCGAGGTCGAGGAGTCTCCGGGCCAGTCGGCGCGCGTCGCGTGGGAGCCGGGGCGGGCGTGATCCTCCTGATCGACAACTACGACTCGTTCGTCTTCAACCTCGCCCGCTACCTCGAGGAGCTGGGCGAGCGGGTCGAAGTGGTGCGGAACGACCGGCTCGACCTGGAGGCCATCCGGTCGCTCGGCCCGGCGGCGCTGGTCATCTCGCCGGGTCCCTGCACTCCGGCCGAGGCGGGCGTCTCCGTCGCGGCGATCCGCGGGCTGGCGGGCGAGATCCCGATCCTGGGCGTCTGCCTGGGACACCAGTGCATCGGCGAGGCGTACGGCGCGCGGGTCGTCCGGGCGCGGGAGCCGATGCACGGGAAGCTGTCCCGCGTCCGGCACGACGGGACCGGCCTCTTCGCCGGCCTCCCGCGTCCCCTGAGCGCCACGCGCTACCACTCGCTGGTCCTCGAGCCCGATTCGGTGACGGCGCCCCTTCGCGTGACGGCCCGGACCGAGACGGGCGAGGTGATGGCGGTGGCGTGCGACGACGCTCCGGTGTGGGGCGTGCAGTTCCATCCGGAGGCGATCCTCACCGAGGGCGGGCACGCCCTGCTGGCGAACTTCCTGGCGCTGGCCCGGGGCGAGACGCCCCGCGGCGAGGGGGTTCGGGACGCCCCGGCCGAGCTGCCGGGGAAAGCCCGAGCCGGGGCGCGCTCGGCGGCTTCACCCTAGCCAGCCTGGCTCGGCCCGCCTGTGCGTGATCCCATCCTATGTAAATCGATTTGAAGAGGGTGGGAGGTCCTCGTCGGGATCGGGCTCGGATTCCGTCTCGGGCTCGGACTCCGTCTCGGGCTCCGAGTCCGTCTCGACCTCCGAGTCCGTCTCGACCTCCCCGCGCCGGTAGATGCGCATCGTCGGATAGGCGAAATCCAGGTCCGGATCCCGCGCCACGGCATCGAGCATCGCCCGGGCGATCCGGTCGGCCGCGCCCCGCCGCTCGCGGATGTGGGTGAGGAGCCGCAGGGTGAGCTCCACGCCCGACTCGACGGCCTTCACGTAGACGATCGGCGTCCGGGCGCCCCACTTGAACGCGTACCGCCTCTCGAGCTGCCGGAAGCCGCGCTCCGTCGCCGCCTCCACCCCCTCGTACTCCTTCGCCCCCAGCTCCTCGAGCAGCGAGACGCCCTTCCTCCAGTCACTCTCGTAGGTGAGCAGGAACTGGAGCTCCTGCCACGCGTAGGGCGAGTAGCTCGGGCTGAGAATGACGTTGTCGCTCAGGAACTTCGAGTTCGCGATGGTGACGATCCGCCCGCTCGACTGGCGGCCGAACACGAAGTTCCCCACCTCGAGCACCGTGGACTTGAGGACCCCGATGTCGATCACCTCGCCCACCACGCCGTCCACCTCGACCCGGGAGCCGGGGCCGAATCCCGAGCGGCTTGTCAGGTACAGCCAGCCGGCGGCGCTCTTCCCCAGGTCCTGGAGGGCGATGGCGAGCCCGGCGCCCACCAGCCCCAGGACCGTGGCCAGGTGCCCGAACTTCCCCACGAACATCGCGATCCCGAGAGCCAGGATCGTGAAGAAGGCCACGTACCCCACGATCTTCCGGAGCCGGTGGCGCCGGTTCACGTCGCGCACCCCCCGGTCGATCCAATGCCGGAGGAAGCGGGTGAGCACGACGATGATCGCGGAGATGACGAGCCACAGCGCGACGTCGCCGAGCGCGATCGCGGTCAGGCCCTCACCGATCCGGGTGAAGAATTCGCCGATGCGTTCTGCGTTCATGTGTCAATCGGGCTGCGGCAGCGCGAAGGCGATCAGCAGGTCGCCGCGGCCGCCGCCCAGGAAGTGCCCGCCGCACGCCACCGCCACGTGCTGGCGGCCGCCGGCGCGGAAGGTCATCGGCGCCGAGGCGCAGCCCGCCTCGGTGCGGCCGGTCCACAGCTCCTCGCCGGTTCGCGCGTCCCAGGCGCTCAGCCCCCCGTCCAGCCGCCCGGCGAAGATCAGGCCGCCGGCCGTGGCCAGCACGCCCCCCACCATGGGGCGCGGGGTGCGCGCCTCCCAAGCGATCCGTCCGGTCGTCGGGTCGACGGCGACCACGTTCCCCCACGACTCCGAGGCGGGCGCGAGGTCGAAGCTCGCGCCGCCTCCCGGCCGCGCCGTGTAGACACCCGGCCAGTGGACGTTGGCGGCGTACAGCCAGCCGGTGCCGGGATGGAAGGCGCCGGGCGACCATTCCGTTCCCCCGTAGATCCCGGGCGCCATCCGGACGCCTCCGGAAGCGGGAGGACGGAGGACGTTCTCGTGCGGCACGTAGGGCCCGGAGACGACCAGCGGCTCCCCCGTCTCGCGGTCCCAGGCGTAGAAGACCCCCAGCTTGGAGAAGTGGCCCACCGCCGGCCTCGCGCCGCCGGAGGCCGGCATGGCGAACAGGATGGGCGGGCTGGCGGCGTCGAGCCCCCAGACGTCGTGCGGCAGGTACTGGCGGCACCACGCGGTCTCGCCGCTCCCGGCGCGGATCGCGCAGACGCCGACGGTCCATAGGTTGTCGCCGGGGCGCGCCCCGCCGTTCAGCTCCGGGGCGGGGTTCCCGACGGCGACGAACAGGAGCCCGCGCTCGACGTCGAGCGTCGGGGTCATCCATACCGCCCCGCCCCCCCTCCGCCAGGCGCCGGCGAGGCGGGCCGAGTCGGCGCGCTCGGCCGCGATGTCCCGGCCCAGGTCCAGCCCGGTGCCCGGGGCCCGCTCCCGCCACTCGCCCCACCAGCCCCCCTCCTCCGGCGAGGGGATCGAGTGCCAGGTCCACAGCGGCTCCCCGGTGGCCGCGTCGAACGCCCGCACGAACCCCCGGATCCCGAACGGGCTGGCCGAGACGCCGAGGTAGACGCGGCCGTCCCAGGCCAGCGGCGCCTGCTTGTGCTGGTAGCCGGCCTCCGGGTCCGCCGTGCGACGCTCCCAGAGCACCTCGCCCGTGGCCGCGTCCAGCGCCACGAGCCGGGCGTCCAGGGTACCTACGTAGACCCGGCCGTCCAGCCAGGCGGCGCCGCGGTTGGCCGGCGTCGGGTGGACCCGCCCCTGGGGGGCCGCGATCCGCGCCTCCCACTCCCTCTCGCCGGTGGCCGCGTCCAGCCGGATCACGCGCTGGACGCCGCCGACCGCCGGCGTCGTCACGTACAGCGCCCCCTCGGCCACCACCGGGGTCGCCTCGAAGACGCCGGGCGCGCCGGTCCGGTGCCGCCACGCCGGCTCCAGCCGGCCCACGTTGGCGACATCGATCTCCTCCAGAGGGGAGTAGCGGCTCTGGCCCGGCTCGCCGCCGTAGACCGGCCAGGTGGCGGGATCGTCCAGGTGTCCGAGACGGGAGGGGAGCGTGCCGCCAACGGCGCCGTCGCCCGCACCCCGCGCCGTCTCGCCCCGCTCCAGGTCCGACCCCGGGGCCGAATCGGCGACCGAGGCGGCCGACGACCCGCCCTCCCCACCCGGCCCACAGCCGGCGGCGAGCGGCGCGAGGAGGGCGAGCGCTGCGAGAGCGAGCGCTGCGAGACGCGGGACGTCGCGGGGCGGCATCACCCCGCCAACCTAGATCCGGACGGCCGGCCTCACCACCTAGGTCGTTCCGTCAGCAGCGCCTCCAGCCGGTCCGGCGGCTGGGGACGCGAGAACAGGTAGCCCTGTCCGTAGGTGCATCCCAGCTCGCGCACCGCGGCGAGCTGCTCCTCCGCCTCGATCCCCTCGGCGATCGTGTCGAGGCCCAGGCTGTCGGCCATCGCCACCATGGCTCGGCCGACCGCGGTGGAATCGTCGTCCCTCCCCAGCTCCTCGACGAAGGACCGGTCGATCTTGATCGCGTCCACGGGCAGGCGGCTCAGGTAGGCGAGCGCCGAGTAGCCCGTGCCGAAATCGTCGATCGCCACCCGGACGTCCAGGCCCTTGAGCCGACGCAGCCCCAGCAGCGACTGCATCATGAGCCCCTCGGTGATCTCGAGCACCAGCCGCTCGGCCGGGAGGCCGGACTCGCGCAGCGCGTCGGCCACCAGGTCCCGGAAGGCCGGCTCCTGGATCTCGCGCGCCGAGACGTTGACCGCGACCGTCAGCGGCCCGAGCTCCGGACGCCTCGCGCTCCACTCCGCGGCCTGTCGGCACGCCTCGCCCAGCACCCAGCGCCCCAGCTCGATGATGAGCCCCGATTCCTCGGCGATCGGGATGATCTCGAGCGGGGACACGTATCCCAGCTCCTCGTGCTTCCAGCGCATGAGGCTCTCCACGCCGACGATCCCGCCGCCGGCCAGCGAGACGATGGGTTGGTAGTGAAGCTCGACCTCGCCCCGGTCGAGGGCCCCGCGCAGGTCGCCCTCCAGGCGCAGCCGCCGCACGGCGCGCGAGTCCACGGCGGCATCGAACAGGTGCTCGCGCCCGAGGCCCTTCTCCTTGGCTCGCCGCAGGGCGATCGCCGCGTGACGGAGCAGCTCGCCGGGCTCCGCATCGCCTCCGCCGGGGCTCACGGCCACGCCGACGCTGGCGGTGATCGTCACCTCCTCCGCATCGACGGAGAAGGGTTCGGACACGACGCCCTGGATCCGCTCGAGCACGGCGCGGGCGTCCTCCGCGGCAGCGATGCCCTCCAGCACCACCGTGAACTCGTCGCCGCCCAGGCGGGCCACCGTGGTCCCGGGGGGTCCCACCCGCGTTCCGGAGGAGCGCGCCACGGTGTCCTCCGCTCGCAGCGACGTCACCAGGCGGTCGGCGATCCCCTGGAGCAGGCGGTCGCCCGCCGCGTGTCCCAGGCTCTCGTTCACGACCCGGAAGCGGTCCACGTTCAACGTCAGCACGGCCACGCGCATCTCCCGTCGACGGGCGCGCAGCAGCGCCTGGACCAGCCGATCGAGCAGCAGTTCGTGGTTGGGCAGGCCCGTGAGGGGGTCGTGGAGCACCTGCCAGGCGCTCCGGGCCTGGGACTCCCGCTCCGCGGTGACGTCGTGGGCCACGAGCACGGTCTGTCCGGTTCGGCCGTCCACCGACCGCGCGGACACGATGACCGTGCGGGGCGTCCCGTCCTTCGTGAGGAAGGCGGACTCCAGGTCGTGGACGGGATCTCCGCCTCGCAGCCGCTCCTGCAGGCGGTGCGTCTCGCCCGGACGCCACACGCCGGCCTCCTCCAGGGATCGCCCGAGCAGCTCCGAGCGCCGGTAGCCGAACTGCCGGAAGCCGTCGTTCGCCTCGACCAGGGCGCCATCCTCCCGACGAAGGATCGCCACCGCGTCCGGCACGGCCGAGAGGGTGGCCGAGAGGGTCTTCTCGGTGCTCGAGCGGCCGCGGGCTTCGCTCCGGAACAGGACGTACAGCAGCGAGAGGCCGAGGACGAGGAAGATCCACGGCTCCCAGCGCCCGAGCGGGTCGCCGGTCCCTCGGCCGAGGGCCGGGCCGACGAGCAGGATCCAGATGGCCACGAAGGCCGCGTACGGGAGCAGCACCCACAGCGCCAGGCGCCGCAGCGACCCGGTCGCCGCCGGCTCGGGGGCGGGGCCATCCCGGGCCGCCTCGAACCTCGGCTCCGCGCCCTCGGCCGTGTCGAGCCGCCCGGCGGCGGCCGGACGTTCGGCGTACTCCTCCGCTCCGGCAGAGGCGCCCGCTGCGCGCGCGGCGCCCCGCGCCGCCTCCGTCGGTGAGCCCCGGCGCTCCGGATCGTCGCCGGTCCTGTGTCCCTTCTCCTCGTCTCGCATCCAGTCGCCTCCGGCCAGGGTGGTCGGCCGGGAAGACGTCTCCCGGGGGTCGCGGGGTCCCCTCGCGCGAGACTCGCGCGCAGGGGGCCTCAATTACCAGATGCACGAGGAGGCCGAAATCTTACATCGGCTTCTTCACGAGTTTTTGAAGGCGGCGGCCAGGGCGATGGGCCGGAGGCGCGACGAAAGCGCGCAGGCGCTCGCCCGTGAGCTCCTCCCAGGTCACGGCCGGCACATCCACGTGCAGGTCGATCCGGTCCAGGAGCGGGGCCGAGACCCGGCGGAGATAGCGGGCTACAGCGGTCGGGTCACAGGCGCAGCGGTGCTCCGGCTCCCGTGGCAGCGGCAAGGGCCGGGGTTCATGGCGGCAACGAGGCTGAAGCGACAGGGAAAGGACGAGCGTCCCGGGCCCAGACGATGTGGACCCCCAAGTGGTCGAATGGGAGGACCTCCTCCGGAGGTGGTACGGCGCCACGGTATGCGAGGAGGACCCGGCCACGGCGGCCACCGAGTACGCCATTCAAAAAGGCGCCGGCTCCGGGAGCGCCCGGTAACCGGCGGTCTCCTCCCTCCGGTGCCCAATACAACCTCGGCCATGGACCGAAGCCGGGCGGCGGGTACCTACGCGAGCGTTCCGGTCCGGCGGCGTCACGGCAACAGATCCGGTGGCCCAAAAATCCGGCTGGATGCACGCCAGGTGGGAACTCCCCCTAGGGCTATGGGAGCTCGCTGCGTGAAGAATCTCGCAAGTTCGCCGAGCCTCGCATCGCCTCTGCCCGCTGTCGCGCCTCTCGGACTTCCGGCTGCAGTTCGGCATCGGCCTCGCTCCACAGTTCGACGAACCTGGCCGAGTGGAGAGCGGCCGCGTCGCGATCCCCCCACGCCTCGTGCAGCGTCGCCAGGCGGCCGAGGACTTCCGGGAGGTCGAAGGCGATCTCGGTGACCGTGAGGGTCCGTTCCGCCAAGTACCGCTCGTAGGCGGCAATGGCCGAGTCGGGGTGCCCCATCAGCTCGTAGCCACGCCCCACCTCGGGGAGTTCCAGCGACGGCACGTACGGGTCCTGGAACCACTCGCCGCGGATCGGCGGATGCGCGCGGGCGCGTCGGAGGTCGGCCACGGCCTCTTTCGCTTTCGCCTCGGCCAGGTGGATGGCCGCGCGGGCCCGAAAGTAGGCCTGGCGATCCGGGCCTCGGAACGCCTGGGGCACATCCTGCTCGTAGCCGGCCAGGAGATCGCGTGCTCGCTCAGACTGTCCGGCGTCGGCCAGGAAGCGAGCCAGTGGCAGGTAGGGCCGGTCCAGAGGATCGAGGGACTCGAGGGGGTGGCGCTCGAGGAGCTCGTCCAGCTCCCGGACTGCCCGCTGCGTGTCGGCCCGGATCAGCTCGATCCGGCCCAGGGCGGCGGCGACCTCGGTCGCATTGGCGTAAAGACCGCGAGAGATCTGGCCTTCCATCAGCGCCCGGAGCTCTCCCCTGGCTCTCTCGAGCTGTCCGCGCAGAACCGCGAACAGCCCCACCTGGCGGTGGCTCAGCCCCACCGAACCGCCCGGCCTGACCTCCCGGGCCAGCGAGTCGGCCACCCCCCACTCCCCGCGTCCCGCCATCAGCTCCACCTGCAGACGCTGTAGCAGAGGATGATCCGGGAACCGCTGCATCGCGCGATGGAGCGTGGCCTCCGCCTCCGCCGCCTTTCCGCGGCGGTACAGCACCTTGACGAGAGTGGCCTGGTTCACCGGGGTGGGATAGACGCTCCACGCTTCGCGGAGGACCGATTCGGCGGCCGCGAAGTCGCCCGCCAGCACGAGGCTGGAACCGAGCGAGGCGTACAACCGTGATTCCCCGAGGGGCCGCGCCGCTTCTATCTGTCGATGGAACGCCTCGATGGCTCCCTTCAGGTCGCCGACGACGAGCTGGAGGTACTTCGCGGCGATCTCGTGGCCCTCTCGCACCGTGAGCCGATCGCGAAGCTCGTACCCTCTCGCCAGCGCGCGGAGCGCCTCCCCCCGCTCGACCTCGGCTTGCAGAAGGGCCCAAGCGACATCGAGATGGGCTACGGCGAAGGCGGAATCGAGCCGTATCGCCTCCCGAAAGAGCGCGGCCGATCGTAGATAGTCGCCTCGCTGGAAAAGTCGATAGCCCTGCGCGTGGTTACGTAGGGCTTCCAGAGAGGACGTGGTGAATCGCCACGGCGAGTCACCTGTCTTCGTGGAGCCCAGGGACCTCTGCACACGCTCTCGTAATGCCTTCGAGAGACGATCGATGGCGTCGAGAATATGGGTGGCGTCCCGGGCCCCCTCGCGCCAGCCGTCCACGATCTCCCCGCTCCCGGCGTCGATGATCTCCGCCGAAAAGACGAACCCGGAGCCCGCCCCCCGAACCTCTCCCCCGATCACCAAGGGGATCCCTTCCCGTACCGCGACCTCCCGTGCCGTCCTCGAGTCGAGACGGGTATCAGGCTCCCGCCGCATCCGCTCGAGGGCTCCGGCCACGGCCGGGGCACCCGCTACGTTCAGGAGAGGAGAGCGGGAAAGGTCGATGCGAAGCGCCTGGGACACAACGTATCCGAGGAGGGAGTCGGAAGTGAAGTTGGCGAAGTCGGCGATCAGGATCCGCTCCGGAAGTTCGCCCGATCCGTCGGAGTCCACGCCCCCGCTCATGCCCGCAAGCCAGAGGCCGAGGCCCCCCAGTCCGACGACCGCGAGCCCTCCGGCGATCAGCGCGGCCCGTCCCGGTCCAGTCCTGGCGTGACTCCGCCCTCGGCTCCGACTCCGGCGCCGCCGATGGCCGACGCGTCGCCTCCCGGGCTTCCAGGGCCAACGGACTGGTAGGGGAAGACGAGCGGCGAGCGACCCCGAGAGCATCCGCAGATCGGCGGCCCCCGCCCCCTCCAGGGCCGCAACGACCTCCTCCATGGACCGAGGCCGATCGGCAGGGTCCACCGCGAGCATCCGGTCCAGGAACTTCGCGACGGGCGCCGGAACCTCCGGCCGCAGTTCGGCGATCGGACGCGGGTGGGAGTGCAGGATCGCGCTCAATACCTCCAGCGCCGTCTCGCCGCGGAACGGGCGCTCGCCCGCCAGCATCTCGTAGAGGGCCGCGCCGAGCGCCCAGACGTCGCTCCGGGCGTCCACTTCCTCCCCACGAACCTGCTCCGGGCTCATGTAGGCGGCCGTCCCCAGGCGCGCGCCTGCCCCTGTCAGCGTCGCACCCGCGAGCTTCGCGACGCCGAAGTCCATGACGCGGGCTCCGCCATCCTCGGTCACCATGATGTTGCCGGGCTTGACGTCGCGGTGGACGATCCCGCGCCCGTGCGCCGCGGCCAGCCCCCGGGCCACCTGGAGTGCGAGCCCGAGCGCGGTCTCGACGGGTAGGGGGCCGCGCGCGAGCAGTTCCTCCAGCGTCTCCCCCCGGTAGAACGGCATTACGAGGTACAGTCGCCCGTCGTCGGTCTGCCCGGTATCCAGGATCGTGCAGATGTTGGGATGCTCGAGGGAGGCGGCGCTGCGCGCCTCGCGCAGAAAGCGGGCGCGGGCGACCGGGTCGGCGCTCATGTGCAGGGGAAGCAGCTTCAGGGCGACGTCGCGCCCGAGGCGGTCGTCGTAGGCGCGATACACGGAGCCGAGAACGCCGCCCACCCGCTCCCCCACTCGATACGGGCCGAGCTCCTCGCCCGGGTGATCGGGGTCCTCGTCCGACCCGACGTCAGCGAGCGCGGACGCCATCCATTCGGGGGCCGGACGGTCCAGGGGACCCGGTCGCCCGTGCGCCTCCACCAGCGAGGCCAGCTCGGGCCCGAGCGCCGGGTCGTCCGCCGACGCCCGGGCGAGGAACCGGCGGCGCTCCTCCGGCTCCAGCCCCAGCGCCTCCTCCAGCAGGCGGCCCAGCCGCTCCCAGCGCTCCCTGCTCACAAGGCTCCCTCCGCGGTCCCGCCGCTCAGCTCGCGGTGCAGCCAGGCACGCGCCATCGTCCAGTCCCGCTTCACCGTAGCCGGCGAGACGTCGAGCGCCTCCGCGGTCTCCTCGATGCTCATGCCGCCGAAGAAGCGGCACTCCACCACGCGAACGGGACGCGGGTCCTCCGTCTCCAGCCGACGGAGCGCCTCTTCGAGCGCCAGCAGCTCCTCGGAGCGCTCGCGGGCGACCTCTATCGCGTCGTCCAGCGGCACCTCGCGGAGCCCGCCTCCCCGTTTGGCCGTCTTCCGGCGGTTCGCGTAGCTCACCAGCACCCACCGCATCGCGCGGGCGGCGATCGCGAAGAAGTGGGCGCGGTCCCGGTAACGGATCCGGTCGATCTTCACGAGCTTCAGGTAGGTCTCGTGGAGCAGCCCGGTCGTCCCCAGCGTATGGCCGGTCCGTTCCGCGCGCAGCCGGCGATGCGCCATCCGCCGGAGGTCCTCGTACAGCATGGGCAGCAGCGTATCGAGCGCCTCGCGGTCGCCGTCTGTCGAGGCGCGGAGCAGGGCCGTCACGTCGTCCGCTCGGGACATGGTGCCTTCCTCGGCAGGGAAACGGCGAGGAACTTACGCGATTTGCGATCAGGGCGCAGCGGCCGGCGCCGTCCCGCGCCGTGAGCCGATCTGGCCCGCTTTCGAGCTTCTTCCGATGTCGAGGCGTTCGCGAGAGGCCTGGTACAGCCTCTCGGATCACCCGTTCACTTCTTTCTGCGAGGTCGTCATGATCCGGATTCGACACGCTTTCGCTCGGTCGCCGCTGCTCACGCTCGCGCTCTGCGCGGCGCTGACGAGCTGTGACGACGCAGAGCAGGTTACGGAGCCGCCCGCCACCGACGGTGCGGCCGAGGTTCGAGCCGCGAGCGTCGCGTGGGACGACGCGTTCAACACCAGCGATGTCACGGGGCTGATGGCGCTCTATGCCGATGACGCGGTCTCCATGCCGTACTACGGGCCCGCGCTAGAGGGCAAGGCGTCGATCGAGGCGGACTTTCGGGCCTTTTTCGCGGACTTCGACGCCTCCCACGAGACGACGATCGTGGGCCTGCAGATCGCGGACGACTGGGCGATCGAGCGCGGGGAGTACACGCTGGAGGCGGTGGCCAAGGACGGCAGCGGGTCGTTCCAGGAAGTGGGAAAGCACATCGTGATCAGGCGGAAGACCGCCTCCGGCTGGAGAGTCGTATGGGAGATCTGGAACCTGGACGAGCCGTCCCCGTGACTCCTGCGTGGCCCTTCCATCTCGGATCATTCGTCGGGCCCGACGCCCGATCGACGGGAGCGAGCCGCCCAAGCGCGGCCAGACGAGAAAAGAGCCAGCGCCCACCCCTGGTCGCCGGCTCTTTGTCTGCTCTCAGACCTGATCCACGTCGTGCGCCCAGAGCTTCGAGTCGCCGTAGACGTCTCTCGGCTTCTCCGACCTCCCGTGCCCCCTGAGATCCAGCGCGAGAGGGAGAGCGGCGCCGGCGTCGTACTCAGCCGTATCGGCGCATGATCCTTACTGGCGCGTCGGCTCGTCCCCGATCGGGACCATGATGTGCGCGTAAGGGGTCCCCTTCCACATCACCCACGGGCC
>CAYMQZ010000053.1:6121-15706 GCA_964392705.1 uncultured Gemmatimonadota bacterium | reverse complement strand
CCTCGAGCTGGATCCGCTGCCGGGAGCTTCGGCGGAAGCGGCCCGACGTCTCGAAGTCGCTCACCGCCAGCAGATGCCGAAGGAGGTCCACCTCCTCGAAACGGCCGGCGATCTCGGCCAGCCGGGCGCGCGACTCATCCGGCAGCTCCACGAGGTCGGCCTCCGGGTCCGCGCGGAGGACGAGAGCCAGGCGCAGGGCGTCGGCCAGGCCGCGGACGAACTCCGCGGGGTCGAAGCCCGCATCCAGGAGCCCCTGCACGTACGGGAAGACCTCGGCCCGCTCCCCCCGCTCCAGGATCCCGAAGAACTCCCGGTAGCGCTCCTCGTCCACCAGCCCGAGCATCCGCCGCACGTCCTCGGTCCGCACCTCGTCGCCGGCGAAGGAGAGCACCTGGTCGAGGAGCGACAGCGCGTCGCGGACGCCGCCCTCGGCCCGCCGGGCGATCGCCAGCAGCGCCCCCTCGTCGGCGGGAACCCCCTCCCGCTCGAGCACCGTCCGCAACCGGGCGATCAGGTCGGGCACCGACACGCGTCGGAAGTCGAAGCGCTGGCAGCGGGAGAGCACCGGGGCGGCGCTCTGCTCGATCTTCTGCGGCTCTGTGGTGGCGAAGGCGAAGATGACGCGCGGCGGCGGCTCCTCCAGGATCTTGAGCAGCGCGTTCCAGGCGTCGCGCGTGAGCATGTGCGCCTCGTCGACGATGTAGACCTTGTAGCGGTCCTCGCTCGTCGGCGCGTACATGGCCCGCTCCCGCAGGTCCCGGGCATCGTCGACGCCGCGGTGGCTGGCCGCGTCGATCTCGACCACGTCGAGCGAGGCGCGGCCCGCCCAGATCCGCTCGCAGGACTCGCACGCGCCGCAGGGCTCGCCGCCCTCCCGGTTCGGACAGTTGAGGGCCATGGCGAGCACGCGGGCGGCCGTCGTCTTCCCGATCCCCCGCGGCCCGCAGAACAGGTAGGCGTGCGCGACCCGCTCCCCCTCCACGGCGGCGCGGAGCGTCGAGGCCACGTGGTCCTGACCGACCAGCTCCGCGAAGCTGCGCGGGCGGTGCTTTCGGGCGAGCGCCGTACGGTGCATGGAACGAAGGTACGCCGGGTCTCGGGTGCGTCGAAA
This sequence comes from uncultured Gemmatimonadota bacterium, assembly GCA_964392705.1. Lineage (GTDB taxonomy): Bacteria > Gemmatimonadota > Gemmatimonadetes > Palauibacterales > Palauibacteraceae > CAYMQZ01. The sequence continues at coordinate 14,595 of CAYMQZ010000053.1, read as the reverse complement.
GAGAGGAGAGCGAGCCCGGCGCGAGGCGACGCCGGCCCGCCGTCCGGACCGGTCCCGACGACGACGACCGGCGAAAGATCGCCCCAGGCTGACCGCGGCGACCTTTACGCGCTTACCGCTGCTACCTTCACGGTCCTGACGGGATTCACGCGCGCCGGCCCCGGGGGCCTGGGGCGAGAGAGGATCATAGCCGGAGCCGGGCCTCGGGGCAACGATTTCGACCGGTCGGCGCCCTTCCAGGCGGGCTTCGCGGCACGGCGGGCCGAGCGGACGCCATCTCTCAGCAGTCGTCGCCCGTGAACGCCCCGCGGACGTACTCGACCTCCGTTCCGCCGCCGACGCGGCGCGCCGCCACGACGTCGAAGCGGAACTCCCGGCCCACCCCCGGATGGGCCTGGATCCAGGCCTCGGCGGCCCGCCGGAGGTCCCGCCGCTTCTTCCAGTCGAGCGATTCCAGGGGGTCCTCCGGCCCGCCGCTCCGCGCCCGCACCTCGACGAACGCGACCACCTGTCCCTCGAGGGCCACGAGGTCGAGCTCGCGACGGCCCGAGCGCCAGTTCCGGTCCAGGATCCGGAGACCTCTTCGCTCCAGGTAGCGGGCGGCCAGCCGCTCGGCGGCCGCGCCCAGGCGTGCGCGAGCCGGGCCCGCCGCCCCGCGCGGCACCTCGGGCCTCAGCCCGCCGCCGCCGCGACGCGCGTGGCGCCGCACTCGCGCCCGATCGCGCGCGCGATCGGTCCCAGGCTCTCCATCAGCTCGTCGAACTGGTCCGGGGTGAGGGACTGCGCGCCGTCGGAATAGGCTCGCGGGGGATCCGGATGCACCTCGACCATGATCCCGTCGGCGCCGCCGGCGACGGCGGCCCGCGCCATCGGCGGGACCTTCGCCCGGGCCCCCGTCCCGTGGCTCGGGTCCGCGATGATCGGCAGGTGCGACAGCTCCTGCACCGTGGTGATTGCGGAGAGGTCGAGCAGATTCCGCGTGTGGTCGTCGAAGCTCCGGACGCCCCGCTCACACAGGATCACGCGGGACTCGCCCTCGAGCACGATGTACTCGGCGGCGAGGAGGAGCTCCTTCACCTTCGCCGACATGCCCCGCTTGAGCAGGATCGGCTTCCCCGCCCGCCCGGCCGCCCGGAGCAGCGAGTAGTTCTGCATGTTGCGGGCGCCGATCTGGATGATGTCGGCGTGCTCGGCCACGAGCTCCACGGCATCCGGGTCGAGCGCCTCCGTCACGATCGCCAGCCCGGTCTCCCGACGCGCCAGGGAAAGGAGCTCCAGCCCCTCTTCGCCCAGGCCCTGGAAGGAATAGGGCGAGGTTCGGGGCTTGAACGCCCCGCCCCGCAGGACCGAGGCGCCGGTCGCCGCGACGCGTCGGGCCGTCTCCAGGATCTGCGCCTCGGACTCCACGGCGCAGGGGCCGGCCATCACGACGACCTCGCGGCCGCCGATCCTCGCCCCGTTCGGCAGCTCCACGACCGTGTCGTCCTGTCGCCACTCGCGGCTCACCTGCTTGTACGGCTGGGTGACCTGGATGAGGCGCAGCACGCCGTCGAGGGCGCTCAGGCGCCCCTCGTCGACCCGGCCGTCGTTGCCGATGAGCCCGACCGCCGTGCGCTGCTTCCCGGGGATCGGCTCGGCGCCGTAGCCCATGTCCTCGATGGTCTCGACGACCCGCTCGATCTGCTCGGCGGTCGCCCCGTGCTTCATGACGACGAGCATCGCTGACCTCGGATGCTTGGATCACGCCCGAAAGGGCCGCGGCACGAACGGGTCGCCGCGGCCGCGCCCGACTGTGGGCCACAACTCCATATAACCGGAACGGCGGGGCCCGCGTTCCTCGCCACCTCCGCCCGCGGCCTGCCCGCAGATACTCCGGCCGTCTCACCCGAACGTCAACGTCGCGTCACGTTCCGAGCCGGATCTCCAGCCCGTCGCGCGCGAGCTCGATCGCGCCGTCGTAGCCCGCCTCCCGAACCATCGCCGCCACATCCAGCCGGCGGAGGTGCGGATAGACGTGGGTGAGGAGAAGCCGATCCGGCCGGGCGTCCCCGGCGATGCGCGCCACGCGCGACGGAGAGAGGTGATTGTCGCCCACCTCCCGGTCGCGGAGCGAGCACTCGCACACCAGGAGCTCGACCCCTTCCATGAACGGGCCCAGGGTCTCGCTCGGACCCGTGTCGCCCGTGTACCCGACCGAGACCGCCCCGTCGATCCGCACCGCCTGGCTCTCCTCGGTGTGTGGCGTCCGGTGGGCGCGGAGCAGCAGGCCGTCCGACAGCTCCCCCGCCTCGCCGGGCCCCAGCTCCTCGATCCGGAGCGGATACCCGGGGTCCAGCAGGTAGTCGCCCAGCGCGTCGGCCAGTCTCTCGAACAGGCGGCGCGTCCCGGAGGGGCCCCGGACCGTCAGGCCAGCCTCCCGACTCTCCGGCAGGAGCCCGTGCTTCAGGGCGAAGAAGAGGCCGGGGATCCCCCCGACGTGGTCGGCGTGGAAATGGGTGAGCACCAGGTCGGTGATCCGGTGCCAGGGCAGCCCCCAGCGCGCCAGCCCCTGCACGACCCCCGGGCCGCAGTCCAGCAGAGCCCGCGTCTCGCCCGCCTCCAGCCAGTAGCAGGAGCCGCCGCGGTCGGCCTCCGGAACCACGGTGCCGGAACCGACGACGACGAGACGGCTCACGCCACCTGTCCGGCGGCCTCGTCGAACTGGACTCCCACGACGGAGGAGACCCCGGGCTCCTGCATCGTCACGCCGTAGATCCAATCCGCCGACTCGATCGTGCGCGGATTGTGCGTGATGAGGATGAACTGCGTGTCCGACTTGAACCGCTCCAGCATGGCGACGAAGCGGAGGACGTTCGTCTCGTCCAGCGGCGCGTCCACCTCGTCCATGAGGCAGAAGGGGCTGGGCTTGGCCAGGTAGATCGCGAACAGCAGGGCCAGCGCGGTCAGGGCCCGCTCGCCCCCGGAGAGCAGGTGGATCCGCTGCGTCTTCTTGCCGCGCGGACTGGCCGAGATCTCGACCGGCGAATCGAGGGGGTCGTCCGGATCCTCGAGCCACAGGTCGCACTCGCCCCCTTCGAACAGGGCCTGGAAGGTGCGCTGGAAGTTCTCGCGCACCTGCTCGAAGGTCCGAGCGAAGGCCTCGGAGGCCTTGCGGTTGATCCGCCGGATGGAGTCCCGGAGGTCGTCCCGCGCCTCGACGAGATCGCCCCGCTGCTCGGTCAGGAAGTCGTGGCGCCCCTTCTCGCTCTCGTACTCCTCCTCGGCCAGGAGATTCACGGGCCCCAGCCGGTGCAGGCGGCGGCGGACCTCCTCCAGCTCCTCGGCCCAGGCCTCCGGATCGTCCTCGGCCGGGGGCTCGACGCGGTCCCGTAGCTCCTCGAGCGGCGCGTCCCACTCCGCTTCCAGCCGCTCCCGAACCGTCGACTCGCGCGACTGCAGCTCGGAGACGAGCAGCTCGAGCCGGTGCCGCCGCTCGGCGTGCTCGCGCTCGCGGCGGCGCGCTTCGCGCAGGGCCGCCTCGCGCTCCTCCAGCTCGGCCCTTCCCGCCTCCAGGCGTTCCTCGGCCTCGCGCAGGCGCTCCTCGTGCTGCCGCCGGGCCTCGATCAGCTCCACCACGTCCCCCTCGCCGGCCTCGACGGTCTCCCGACCGGCCTCGATCGCGGCTCGCTCCTCCCGCCCTTCCTCCGTGAGACGATCGGTCCGCTCGTCGACGTCGGCCCGCGCCTCCTCCAGCCGGCGGAGACGCTCCCGCGCCGCCGTGAGGTCCGCCTCCCGGCGAGCGAGCTGAAGCTGCAGGTCGTGAAGCTCGGCCCGTCGGGTCTCGTACTCCCGCTCGGCGTCGGCCAGGCTCGATCGGGCCGACGCCAGCGCCCCCCGCGCCTCCTCCCGATTCGTCTGGAGGCGATCCAGCCGCTCGGCGCTGGACTCCGAGCTCTCGCGGGCCGCGCGCAGGGAGGCCTCGAGCTCCTCGATCCGCTCCGACGCCTCCTGCCGCTCGCCGCGCATCCGTCGAAGCCGCTCGACCGCGCCCTCGCGCCGGCCCTCGACCTCCTCCCGGATCCGCGCCGCCTCGCGCGCCTCGCGCTCCAGCTCGTCGGCTTCCCGCTCGCGCCGGCCCAGGTCGGCCTCGGCGGCCTCGAGCTCTCCCCGCGCCCGCTCCAGCTCCCGTTCCCACCGGGCGATCCGCTCGCGGAGCCGCTCGAGCTCCGCGCGCCGACGCAGCGCGCCGCGGCTGGCTCCCGGCTGGCCGAGGCGCACGGCGCCCCACGGATCCTCTCCGGCGCCGTCCGAGCGCACCCACGCCTCGCCGCGGGGACCGAGCTCGCCCTCCGGGTCGTACCGGACGCCCCGCAGGAGGGCGCGCGCCCAGTCGGCGCCCGGCCCCTTCACGTCGACCACACCCTGCAGGGAGAGGCTGGCTTCGTCGGCGCCCTCCCCGCGCGCCCGGGGGCCGGGGTCGCGGGGCAGCAGCACCAGGCCCTCCTCCTCGGATCGCTCCTCGAGCCAGCCCCGCACCCGTTCCACGACCGCCCAGTCGCGAACCACGACCGCGTGCAGATAGCCCCCGAGGTGCGCCTCGACGGCCGCGGCCGCCTCCGCCGGAGTCCGGATCGCGTCCGCCAGCGCTCCCTCCACGCCGGTCAGCTCGGTCTCGAGCAGGTCCGCGACGACGGCCGGAAGCTCGGCCCCCGAGTCGAGCAGGGCGGCCAGGCTCGCGGCACGAGCGCGGTCGCCGGACAGGTCGCCTTCCAGCGCCGCCACCCGTTCCCGGGCCGCTCGGACCTCGGCCCGGCGCGCCTCGATCTCCTCCCGCGCGGCGACCAACCGGTCCGCCAGGGCGCTTTCGCGCTCCCCCGCTTCCTCCAGCGTCCCCTCTAGCTCCGCGAGGCGCGAGGCCAGCTCGTCCCGGGACCGCTCGAGCTCCTGCAGGGACGACCGTCGACGCTCCAGCTCCGAGGCCTGGTCGGAGAGCCGCCCCTCGGTGGCCCGTCCCTCCGCCTCGACCTGGTCCATCTCCCGCCACACTTCGGCCAGACGGCTGCGCGCCGCTTCCTCGGCCTCGGCCGCCTCCCGGCGGACGACGTCTCGGCGCTCGACCGCGGTCCGGAGGGACGTCTCGCGAGCCTGCAGCTCGCCGAGCCGCTCCTCCTCCTCGGAAGCGGCCACCCGGGCCTCCTCGACCTCGGCCGACAGCTCCTCCCTCTGGACGGCCAGCCGCTCCAGCTCCTCGGTCAGCGTCGCGACCCGCTTCTCCGCGGCCGCGATCCTCTCGGTGGCGACCAGCCGCTCGCGCTCGCGCTCCTCGAGCGCCTGTCGCGTCTCCTCCAGCGCCCGGGCGGCGGCGCTCCGCTCGCGCTCCCGCTCGGCCAGGCGAAGGCGGAGGGTCTCCGCCTCCGTCTCGGCCGTCTGGAGCTCGGCCTCCTCCGACGGCTGGAGCTCGCGCAGCCGCTCCAGCTCCGTTTCGGCCTCCCGGGCGCGTTCGCGCGCCCGCGCCAGCCGCGCGTCGGCCAGCGCCACCTCCAGCCGGAGGCGACGATCCCGCAGCTCCAGGTAGCGCTTGGCCCGGCCCCGTTGCTGGGCCAACGAGCGGACCTTGGTCTCCACCTCGCCCAGCACGTCGTCCAGCCGCTGGAGGTCGCTCTCGGCCTGCTCGAGGCGGCGCAGCGCGTTGCGGCGCCGGTCCTTGTAGCGCCCCACCTCCGCCGCCTCCTCGAACAGGCCGCGGCGCTCCTCGGCCCGATCGCTCAGGATCGCGTCGATCATGCGGCCCTCGATGATCGCGTAGGCGTTCGCGCCCAGCCCCGTGTCACGGCAGAGATCCTGGATGTCCCGCAGGCGGCAGGTGGCGCCGTTGAGGGTGTAGTCGCTCTCGCCGCCCCGGTACACCGTGCGACCGATCGACACCTCCGAGTAAGGCACCGGAAGCGTGCCGTCCTCGTTGGACAGCACGAGGCCGACTTCGGCCCGGTGGATCGGGCGGCGTTGCTCGGTGCCCCCGAAGATGGCTTCCTCCATCCGGGAGCCCCGGATGGCCGTGGGCCGCTGCTCGCCCAGGACCCAGCGGAGCGCATCGGCCACGTTCGACTTCCCGCACCCGTTCGGCCCCACGATCGCCGTGATCCCCTCGTGGAGGTCGATCGCGGTGCGGTCGGCGAACGACTTGAACCCCTGCAGCGTCAGCGACTTGATCTTCACCGGCTACCTCATCTTCCGCTGTTTCGGGCGTCCGGTCGTCCCGCCGCGGGGAGCGCCGCGCCCCGATCGCCCCCTGAGGCTCAGTGCTCCACCCCCCGTCGGTCCACGAGCTCGGTGGCGAGGCCGGCTCGCTCGAGCAGGGGCTCCAGGGCCCGCGCCGCCGACTCCGATTCGTAGGCGCCCGCGAATGCCTGGTACGCCGTGTCCCCGCGGCCTTCCCCGGGAAGCACGTAGGCGGGCACGCCGGCGGCGACCGCCTCCGCCACCGCCCGCTCGGCCTCGGCTCGCGACCCGTACACCCCGAGGCGGAACGCGAGCCGGACCGGCCGTACGTCCCACGCGGACGAGGCCTCCTTCCGCCCGCTCTCCACCAGGTCCTCCATGAGCTCCCGCGCTCCCTCCGCATCGCCCAGGGCCCCGGCGAACACGCGATGGTACAGCCGACCGCGCACGGGCGTCGGGGAGACGTAGAAGAGCGTGCTCCGGAAGCCGGCGAGGTCCCGCACGCGTTGCTCCGCGTCGGAAGCTCGCGCGTAGCTGGCGATGAGGACCGAGTACGGAAGCTCGGGCGCTTCCTCGATCCGGCTCGCGAGCGCGGCGGCGCCCTCGGAGGGCTCCTCCCCGCCGAGGGCCTCCGACGACGCCTCGCTTCCCGCCATCGGGCGGGCCTCGGGGCCCTCGACCGGGCGGGCCTCGGGGCTCTCGACCGACCCGGGTCGGCCGAACGGGTCCGCGAGCGACTCCCGGCTGAGGAGCCACCAGCCGATCCCGAGGGCCAGGACGATCAGCGCGCCGATGGCGCTCCGAACCATCGGTAAGCGCCCCGGGGTCCGATGCCGGCGCCAGCGACCCGAGCCGGCCCGCTCCGGTCCGGCCTCCGGCGCGGCGGACAGCTCGGGCACGGTGCCCGCCTGCAGCTCCGGTGCGGCCCGCTCGGCCGACGCGTCGGACACCTCCGGCGCGGCGCCCGCGGGCGGCTCCGGGCCGGGCTCCTCCAGCGCCGCGCGCGGCCCCGGCTCGGGCTCCTCCTCCACGGAGGCGGCCTCCTCCTCCGGGAACACCACCCTGCCGTACTCCGCCAGGCCGTCGGGAACCGCGACCGCCAGCGCCCCCAGGCGCACGAACCCGTCCAGGAGGTCCGCGGCGCCGGCGAGCGCCTTCTCCGGCAGGTGAATGAGCAGCGTGCCCCCCTGCTCGCGAGCCCGCTCGGCGAAGCGGCGCAGGCCGGGCGCGGAAAGAAGCTCCTTCGGCCCCGGGCACGTCGCTCCCGCCGGAATGTAGGAGTACGATCGGCGCTCCGACCGCAGGGCCGCTTCGGTCAGCCGCGCCCGACCCGCCAGGGCGTCCCACAGCCCCGGGCCGTCGGCGCCACCGATCCTCTCGTCCAGGCTGCCCGGCCCCGTTTGGGCCGCGGTGAGGAGCGTGTGCTCGCGCCGCAGGCCCACCGCCGAGGCGATGCTCGCCGCCGCCTCGGCCGAGCGGGCCGCCCCGGAGCCACCGTAGACCAACCCGACCACCCGGCCCGAGTCCGGGATGGCCCGCGCGACGAATCGCGCCTCGCGCTCGGCCCGCTCCCGCACCCTCAACGGGTCCTCAGGACGGGCCGTCGTCCGGCCGGACATCGGGACCCACCTCCGCGATCCAGGCCTGCAGGCCGCGCTCCCTGCGAAGCTGCCGCGCCGCCGCCTCGGCCTGAGTCCGGCTCTCGTACGGTCCCACCATGGCCCGGTGCCAGAGCTCGCCCGCCTCGTCGCGGTGGCGCTGCACACGGGAGCGAAAGCCCGCTTCGTCCAGACGTCGCGCCAGGGCGGTGATCGCGTCGGCCTGCTGCGACGAGGACACGATCGCGTAGAACCCCGGATCCATGAAGGCCTCGCCGGCCGGCTCGGACGCGGCCTCCGCCGCCGGCTCCGGGGCGGCGGCATCCCCAGCCTCCTCCGACACCTCCGCGTCCCCCCGGTCCGACACGGCTTCCTCCCGGTCCGACGCTTCCTCCGCGGTCCCCGCCACGGCCTCGCCCTCGGGCGGCCGCTCCGCCGCCGCGACTCGCTCGGGCGCCGGGGGTCTCCAGGGCACCGCCAGCCACCAGCCGTCGGGCGCTCCCTCGACCGGCCGCGGCTCGCCCCGCTCGGGGTCGCCCCGGACCCACAGACCGACCCCCCGATCGACCCGGACCAGGACGCTCCCGTCCGGCAATCCGAGAGGAAGGTCGGGCCGCCAGCGGCCCGGAACGAGGACCGGCTCCTCGCCTTCCGGCGGGATCAGGACGGTACGCCCAT
>CAYMQZ010000053.1:0-6021 GCA_964392705.1 uncultured Gemmatimonadota bacterium | reverse complement strand
CCCGGAACGAGGACCGGCTCCTCGCCTTCCGGCGGGATCAGGACGGTACGCCCATCGGCCTCGACCAGCAGGTATCCTCCCAGCACCGACGTCCGGATGCGACCGACCGAACCCTCGAGCCGGGCCAGACGCCGCGTCCGGTCCCGCAGCCGGGAGACGCTCAGGATCCGGGCGGGACCGGCGCCGAGAGCCACGTAGAAGGCGTGCGAGGAGGGGGACGGGGCCAGCGCCGTGATCGGCTCGTCGACCTCCATCGCCGAGACGGGAGCCAGCTCCGGCACCGACAGCACGACCAGCCTCCGTCCGTCGGCGTCGACCGCGGCGATCCGGCGGCCCCACGCCGTGACCGAGGCGGGCGGGCGAACCTCGGCCACCGCGGGTCCATCCGCTCCGGTTTCGGGCGAAGTCCCGACCTGCCCCTGCTCGCGCTCGAGCAGGAGGAGGCGCCCGGCCTCCGGCTCGCCCACGATCGTCACGGCCGCCCCTTCACCGACCGGCGACGCCCACAGGGGTCTCGCGGGCAGGGAGGCTCGCCACGCGTCGGACGTCGTCACCACCAGGACGGACGTCCGGGCCGGATCCGTCCAGGCCCCGGCCCCGTCGAAGCCGCTCCACGCGGCGCCCTCCGCCACCTCTCCCACCTCGGCCACGGCATCGGTGGAAGGATCGTAGCGGTACACGGTTCCGTCGGCGGCCCGCAGCACGGCCGTGCCGCCCTCGAGAGGGTGGGCCTCGACGGATGGCGGAAGGGAGGCCCTGCCCGTCCACAAGCGCCGGGAGGGGTCGTCGAGAGCGCGCAGCTCGGCGGGGCCGCCCTCGCGAGGAAGCACCAGGAGCCCCCAGCCATCGAGGGTGGAGCCGGCTACGAGGGCGCTGCCACGAAGAGCCGGGACCGGGCGATCGCCGGCGTCCGCTTCACCCCCGCCGCACCCCGGCAGCAGGAGCGCTCCCATCAGGGCTACGCCGCCCACATCTCGTGCGAGCCGGAAACTCGACAGAGGCACGGTCGCCTTCCGTATACCACCCCACATCCTCACGCGAGCCCCCCGGCCGGGGGCCCGCCGACCCGGCATCCGAGGTCGACGCGAGTCGGCGCCTGCCTCAACTTAGCGGACCTCCGTCGCCTCAGGCCAGGTCGGTCCGTGGGGCGTCGCCCCAGAGCCGCTCCAGCTGGTAGAAATCGCGCACCCGCGGCAGGAATATGTGGACGATCACGTTGACGTAATCGAGGAGGATCCAGCGTCCCCCCGAGCGCCCCTCGACCCCGATCGGCTGAAAGCCGGCGGCGTCCATGCGCTCCACGATGCTGTCGGCGATCGCCCGCGCGTGAACGTCCGAGTCGCCGGAGGCGATCAGGAAGAAGTCCGCCGCGTCGGAGAGCCCCCGAAGATCCAGGATGATCGGCTCCCTCGCGTTGCGCTCCAGCGCGGCCTCCGCCACGCGTTCCAGCTCGTCCGGACCGTCGAGTCCCGCGAGCGGGGACGTCGGCGCCGCCTCGTCCTTCACGTCTTCACGTCATCACGTCGCGAGGGCTACTCCTCGGCCACGACCCAGACCTTGATCTCGGGCCGCACGTCGGAGTGGAGCTGGATCGGGACGCGGTACACCCCGAGCTGCTTGATCGGCTCTTCGAGCTCGATCGTCCGCTTGTCGACCGGCACTCCCTCCTTCGCCAGCCGCTCGGCGATGTCGGCCGAGGTGACCGAGCCGAAAAGCTTTCCTTCCTCGCCGGCCAGCACCGTGAAGGTCACCGAGCGACCCTCCAGCGACCCCGACAGCTCCTCGGCGCGCTCCTTCTCCCGGTGAGCCGCGCGGACTGCGTGACGCTTCTCCTCCTCGAGCCGACGCAGGTTGCCCTCGGTGGCCTGTATCGCGAAGCCTTGTGGAACGAGGTAGTTGCGTGCGTACCCCGGCTTCACGTCGACCACCTCGCCGGCCTCGCCCAGATTCTCGACATCCCTGCGAAGGATGACTTGTACCATCTGCCGCTCTCCCGTCTTCCGGTGTCAGTCGCCGTCCTCGGGGGCGGCGACTCGAAGGCGTGCCCTCAGATCCAGCCACGTGTCGCCCAGCCCGAGGACGAGCGCCGCGCCCACCACCACCGGGTACAGCAGGACGGCGATCGCCCCCCAGAACAGGGCCGTCCACCCCGAGGTGAGCAGGGCGGCGCCCAGCCACACGAGCACGGCGACGCCACGGAGCAGGTACAGACCACCCATGAACGCCATCATGTTCCCGCCCAGGCGCCCCGCCAGCTCGCCCGTCGGCAGCAGTAAGAGCAGCATCCCGCCGATCAGGACCCACACCAGCTGGTCGCTGAAGCGAAACTCGCGAAGCGGCCCCAGGCTCTCCGCCACGCCCCGCAGCCTCGTGACCACGTACCAGCCCACGGCCAGGGAGCCCAGCGAGGCCAGCGCGAGCAGCGCCGGGTAGAGGCTCGTCTGCAACCGGACCACCTCGCGGATCGTCTGACTCACGCCGTCCAGGGCCCCCGTGCCCAGCCACTCGTACGCCGTATGGGCCGCCGAGGTCAGCCGAGCGCCGATCCACCAGTCGATCTCGGCCAGCACCGGTGGACGCGTGACGGCCAGCGCCGCCACGGCCCCGAACGCCACGCCCAGCCCACCCAAGGCCCGGCTCAGCAGGCCGCGCCCCGACAACAGCAGCGTGGCCAGCACGAATCCACCGGCCAGGAGCAAGGCCCACGCCCGCTCCGCGTACCAGAGCGGCCCCGGGGAGGGCGTCCCGCCGAAGCAGAGGACCAGCAGCAGCCCGGCGAGGCCCACGGCGAGCAGGTTCCTGCCGTGGAACGCCAGCAGGAGCACCGCGACGGGTATGCAGACCAGCACCAGGGGGTTCACCGGCGACAGCATCGCTACCGCGACGGCGATCCCGGCTGCGCGAATGAACGCCCACGCCCGGCGGCTCACCCGCGTGCGACTCCCGGACCCGAGCTCATCCCGGCCCTAGGCGCTGTGATAGCCCTTGATGTAGGGGACCAATGCCAGGAAGCGGGCGCGCTTCACCGCCCGGGCCAGCTGCCGCTGGTGTCGCGCGCACATGCCCGTGGCCCGCCGCGGCAGGATCTTGCCCCGGTCCGAGAGGAACCGGCCCACCAGCCGTTCGTCCTTGTAGTCCAGCCGCTCGATCTTTCGCTCGCACAGCCGGCAGGTCTTTCGAAACGCCATCGCCTAATCCTCCTCGTCGTCCTCGTCCTCGTCCTCCTCGTCCTCGTCCTCCTCGTCATCCTGCATCGACGGAGGTACGGGCAGCTCGCCTTCGGAGAGGACGATCAGGTGCCGGAGCAGGTCGTCGTCGAGCTTGAGCATCTGCTCCAGGTCGGGCAGGACCGCCGGCTCCGCCGCGAACTGGGCCACGACGTAGTACCCGTTGGTCTCGTTCTGGATCGGGTAGGCGAGTTGACGCTTGCCCCAGTGCTCGATCGCCGTGACCTGCCCGTCGTCCCGGGACAGGACGCCGTGGTACCGATCCAGCTTCCCCTCGATGTCCTCGGGGGCCAGCGCCGATCGAAATATGTAGACCACTTCGTAGTCACGCATGGCGTCTCCCATGGTCTCGTGCGTCGGGGCCCGCCTGGCTCGTGGCCATCCGGACCCCCGGTCGGCTCCGGACCGTCGACCCGGAGCAGGAGATGCGAAGGGCGGCGCCACGGCGCCGCCCGGCCGTCTTGAGTCGTCGGCAAATTAGCGACTCGCGGCGACGACGTCCAATTTCCGGCAGGTCGCTCCGCCCTCGGCGAGCGCCACGCCCGCGACCCATTGGCACTTCAGGGACCAGCTAGAGGATCCCGGCGACCCGGCCCAGAACTTCCAGGGTCGAAGTCACGGCCTCGCCGACGGGCAGCGCCTCCTCGGCCGGCGCCGTGCCGTGCACCCGCGCGAACCAGGGCGCCAGCACGAGCGCGACGACGCTGATCAGCTTGATCACGATGTTCATCGAGGGACCGGAGGTGTCCTTGAACGGATCTCCCACCGTGTCGCCCACCACGGCGGCCTTGTGCGGCTCGGATCCCTTGCCGCCGTGGGCGCCGCCCTCGATGTACTTCTTCGCGTTGTCCCACGCCCCCCCCGCGTTGGCCATGTAGAGGGCCAGCAGCACCCCCGAGATCGTGGCCCCGGCCAGCAGGCCGCCCAGCGCCTCGACGCCCAGGAAGCGGCCGACGAGGATCGGCACCAGGATGGCCACCAGACCGGGCAGGATCATCTCCTTCAGCGCCGCCCGCGTGGAGATGTCTACGCAGCGGGCCGAATCCGGCTTCGCCGTGCCCTCCATGAGGCCGGCGATCTCCCGGAACTGCCGGCGCACCTCGGCCACCATGCCGGCGGCCGCCCGACCCACGGCCGTCATGGTGAGCGCCGCGATGAAGAAGGGCGTGGCGCCCCCGACGAACAGGCCGATCACGACGAGCGGATCCACGAGGTCGATACCCTGCTCACGCAGGCCGACGGAGTTCGCGTAGGCCGAGAACAGGGCCAACGCGGTGAGCGCCGCCGACCCGATCGCGAACCCCTTGCCGATCGCGGCCGTCGTGTTGCCCAGCGCGTCCAGGCTATCCGTGATGGACCGCACCTCCGGACCGAGGCCGCTCATCTCGCTGATCCCGCCCGCGTTGTCGGCGATCGGGCCGTAGGCGTCGACCGACATGGTGACGCCGACGGTGGCCAGCATGCCGACGGCGGAGATCCCGATTCCGTACAGCCCGGCGAAGCTGTAGGAGAGGAATATGGCGCCCGCGATGAGCAGCATCGGCACCGCCGTGGACTCCATCCCGATCGCCAGGCCCGTGATGATGTTCGTGGCGGAGCCGGTCTCCGAGGCCTGGGCGATCTTCCGGATCGGCTTCCCGGCCGTGTAGTACTCGGTGGCCAGGCCGATGAAGATGCCCACCAGCGAGCCGGACAGCATCGCCCAGAACGGCCCGGCGTCCGGGTGGAGCCAGCGCCACAGCTCCGCCTCGCGCGGGAAGACCGGCAACCCGATCGTGATCAGGTAGGCCGCGACCCAGAACAGGACCGCGGCGATGAACGTGGTGTTGCGGAGCGCGGCGGCCGGGTTCGTGCGCTCCAGCACCCGCATCGCCAGGATCCCCAGGGCGCTGGCCAGCAGGCCCGCCATCACGTAGAGGATCGGCAGCGCGATCGCCTCCAGGCGCGCGCCCGAGAGGATGAGCGGGCTGGTGGCCGCGATCACGATGGTGGCGACGACCGAGCCCACGTAGGACTCGAAGATGTCGGCTCCCATGCCCGCCACGTCGCCCACGTTGTCGCCCACGTTGTCGGCGATCGTGGCCGGGTTTCGCGGATCGTCCTCGGGAATCCCGGCCTCGACCTTCCCCACGAGGTCCGCGCCCACGTCGGCGGCTTTCGTGTAGATGCCGCCGCCCACCCGGGCGAAGAGCGCGATGGAGGAGGCCCCCATGGCGAAGCCCGAGATGATCTCGGCGAAGGGTCGAAAGCCGATCGACGCGGGGGGCCAGATCAGGTAGACGATCCCCAGGCCCACGAGACCGAGGCTGGCGACCGCCAGACCCATGACGGCCCCGCCGCTGAACGCCACGCGGAGCGCCTTCCCCTGACCGTGCGAGCGCGCCGCCTCCGTCGTGCGCACGTTCGCCCGGGTGGCCGCCTCCATCCCGAAGAAGCCCGCCATCAGCGAACAGATCGCGCCCAGGATGTACGCGAGCGCGGTCCGGCCCCCGATGAGCGCGAAGAGGGTCAGCGCCACGATGGCGATGAACGGCAGCAGCACCGAATACTCCCGCCGCAGGAACGTCATCGCCCCCGCGTGGATCATGTCGGCCAGCTCGCGCATCCGCTCCGTGCCGTCCGACTGCCGTCTCACGTAGGCGTAGAGACCCCACGCCAGGATGAGACCGATCAGGCCGAGCCACGCCGCCCACGTGCTGTATCGCTCCACGAATCCTCTCCTTGCAAGAAGCTACCGGTCGGCCGAGGCCTTCCTCCGCCCGCTGACGCTCGCGCTGGGCTCCCGCCGTCGGCC
>CAYMQZ010000052.1:3911-15834 GCA_964392705.1 uncultured Gemmatimonadota bacterium | reverse complement strand
GCGGGCGGGCGACGGACCCGCGTCAGCCCGGTCAGTCGAAGCTGAACGCGCTCGGGCAGAGGTGGTTCACGGGGCATTCGGCGCAGGCCGGAGCGCGCGCCGTGCACACGCTCCGTCCGTGCAGGATGAGGCGCCACGCGAACTCGCCCCAGCGCTCGCGGGGAAGCGCCTCCATGAGGTCCCGCTCCACCTTCCCGGCATCGGTCTCGTCGGTGAGCCCCAGCCGCCGGGCGACGCGCTTGACGTGCGTGTCCACCACCACCCCCTCCAGCTTCCCGAAGGCGTTGGTGAGGACGACGTTGGCCGTCTTGCGGGCCACGCCGGGAAGTTCGGTGAGCTCGTCCATCGTCCCGGGCACCCGACCGTCGTGCCGCTCGATCAGCTTCCGCGCCATACCCTGGAGATGCTTCGCCTTGTTCCGGTAGAACCCGGTGGGCCGGATCCTCTCCTCCAGCTCCCCGCGATCCGCCTCGGCGTAGTCCTCGGCCGTCCGATAGGCCCGGAAGAGATCCGAGGTCACTCGGTTCACCCGCTCGTCTGTGCACTGCGCCGAGAGGATCGTGGCCACCAGGAGCTCGAGCGGGTTCGTGTGGTCCAGCGTCACCGTCGTGTCCGGATATTCCCCGGCCAGGATCGGCGCCAGCTCGGCCGCCAGCGCCCGGCGCTCCTCCGTGCCCTCCGGTCGCTCGCGAGCTCGGCCTCGGCCCCCGTCGCCTTTTTCGCCCGCCCTCACGTCACCCGCCTCGAACCGCTTCCCCTCACGCGATCCCCAGCTCCCGCGCCCGCTTCACCCACTCGCCGATGTCGTCCAGGGTCAGGAACCCGACCACGCGTCCGTTCTCGACGACCACCGCGCGCTCCGACTCGCCCGGGTCGAGGCGGGAGAGCACCTCATCCAGGGTCTCCTCCGTGGTCGCGGTCGGCAGCTCGGCGATGGGACGCATCACGTCGCGCACGCGGCGGGTCGCCCGCTCGGCCGCGCCGAGGCCGGATACCTCGCCCACGCCGACCAGTCCCAGCAGGTGGCCGTTCTCCACCACCGGATAGGCGGCGTGCGGACGGCGCAGGAAGTACTCCTCGACCAGCTCGGCCACCGGCATTCCGGGCGGGACCGAGTCCGTGCCCGAGGTCATGACGCGAGCCACTCGCACCCGGGAGAGCATACGCCGCACGGCGAACTGCCGGTAGCTGGCGGAGGCCGCGGTCGAGAGGAACCAGCCGATGAAGGCCGACCACAGCCCGGCGAGGGTGGCGCCGACCACTAGCTGGACCGCTCCGAACGCGATCAGCAGATACCCGAAGGCGCGTCCGCCCAGCGTGGCCCACCGCGTGGCCTTCTCCAGATCGCCGGTGACGGCCCACACGACCGAACGGAAGATGCGGCCGCCGTCGAGCGGGAAGCCGGGGACCATGTTGAAGATGGCGAGGACCAGGTTCAGCACGGCCAGGAAGGTCGCCACCCTGGCCAGCGGCTCGGGCCAGCCCAGGGCGCCGACGCCCTCCGCGACCCCCCAGAAGGCGGCGGCCAGGGCGAGGCTCGTCAGCGGCCCGGCGATCGTGAGCAGGAACTCGTCCAGCGCCCGCCGCGCCTCCATCCGGGTCTGGGCCACGCCGCCGAAGATGAACAGCGTGATCCCCTCGACCTCGATCCCCCGGGATCGGGCCACGACCGAGTGCCCGAGCTCGTGAAGGAGCACGGAGAGGAAGAACACCAGCCCCGCGACGGCGCCCATCCCGTAGTAGGCGAGCCTCCCGTAGCCCGGCATCTGGCGGGCGAACTCCTCTCCGAACGTCCACACCACGAGGAAGAACACGACGAACCAGGAGTAGTCGATCCGGATCTGGAAGCCGAACCAGCGGCCGATCCCGAACCCGCCCAGCATGGGCGGCATCACGCCTCCTCCCTCGGTCGGGGGACGGGCGCCGGCAAGGCGCGCCGCTCGAGCTCGACCGGCTCGCCCTCGCGGGAGGGGAGCCAGCGACGCCACCAGGGGCGCTCCTCGCGCACCACGACCCACAGCCGGCCCCGGGCCAGGTTGCGCAACTGCACGAAGAGGGGGCGGCGGCCCGGAGGGATGCGCAAGGACCAGCTCTCGCCACGCCACCGGAAGGTCGCCTCGGCGGCGCCCCGGGGCGCGTGCGTCTCGACGAAGATCTCGGACTCCAGCCGCACCGTGCCGTCCGGGCCGGGCGGAACCGCCCGGTAGAACGACGGATCGAAGGGGCGGCCCGCCCGCCGCAGCTGGTCCTGCTCGACGGCCCAGTCGTACACGTCCAGGCCCGCCTCGCCGGCCGCCACCTCGCGGTGATGGAGGAGCTCGTGCAGGATCGTCTCCCACAGCTCGTACGCCCAGTCGAAGGCCGGGTCCAGCCGGGAGAGCGCCCGGAACGAGCCATGGTAGAGCACCAGCTCGGAGCGCGTCTCGCCCGGGCCCCCGTACTGGCTGGGCCACTCCTCGGTCACGCACTCGCCCAGCGTGTACACCTCCTCGATGTCGGGGTGGGGCTCGATCCGCTCCTCGACGACCAGCGCCGCGACCCCGGCCTTCATCTCCTGCGGAATCTCCTCCCACATCTCGGCCGCCAGCTCCCGGAAGCGCGCGAGCTTCACCGCCCGAGCTCCCGATAGCGGCCACGATAATAGAGGAGCGGAGCGCGGCTCGCCGGCCCGTGGGACTCCGCTGCCTCCACCCGGCCGATGAAGATCGTGTGGTCTCCGGCGTCCATGGCCTGCACGACCGAGCAGTCGCAGTAGCCCAGGCCGCGCTCGAGGAGGGGCGAGCCCGTGACGGCCCGGGACACCGCGAGCCCCTCGAACTTGCGCTCCTCCTCTAGGCCGAAGCGACGGGCCAGGTCGCCGTCCCCCTCGGCCAGCAGGTTGAGCGCGAAGACCCCCGACTCCCGGACGGCGCCATGCGTGTTCGCGCCCACGTCCAGGCAGGCCAGGACCAGAGGCGGGGCGAGGGACACCGAGCAGACGGCGGTGGCCGTCATCCCCGAGGGCGAGCCATCGGCGTGCCGCGAGGTGACCACGGCCACCCCACCGGCCAGCCGACTCAGCACCTCCCGGAACCGCTCGGGGGAGACGACCATCGACGGACTCCCGGCCTCAGTCGAGCAACGGCCCGCTACGCCCCGGGCGTCCCCCCGGCGCCCGAGGCGCGGACGCCTCCCGGCTCCCGGGAGGCCCCCGCGTGCCGCGCCAGCCACCGGTTCAGGGCCAAGAAGGCGGCGATCGCCAGCGCCCACTGGATCAGCACGGTCCCGACGTTGAAGGTGGAGAAGGGCGTCAGGCTCCCCGCCAGGTCCTCGCGATCGACGGCCTGCCACAGCCACCAGCCCATGAGCACGACCGCCTCGACCGCCACCAGTCGAATCGCCCAGTTCCACCACCGGCCGATCCGCACGTCCGCCCCCTCGTCGTTCACCAGCGCCGTGCGGAACCGGTCCACGCCGTGCCGGAGCACGAGGACGGCGAAGAAGAACCCGGCCAGCAGCAGGCCCACGCCCCACACCCAGTCCTGGTTCCGGAACACCTCGATCGAGAGCGCCGACGGGAGGCCCAGGACGAAGCCGGCGACGCCCACGGCCAGGATCGCTTGGCGGCGCCGGATCCCCCCATCGACCAGAACCCGCGAGGCCAGCTCGAGCATCGCGATGAGGCTGCTCCAGGCCGCGAAGACGAGGGCCAGGAAGAAGAGCACCATGAAGAAGGAGCCGCCGGGCATCTGGCCGAACAGCTGCGGAACCCAGATGAAGGTGAGCCCCTCGTTCCCGGCGCCCACGATCGTGTCTGCGGCGTCCGGCATGATCGCGAACACCGTGCACAGGACCATGATGCCGGCCAGCAGCGAGACGGAGTTGTTCCCGAACCCGAGCAGGAAGGCGTTGAGGGCCGTGTCCTCGCGCCGGCGGAGGTACACCGCGTAGGCGGTAATGAGGCCCCAGCCCGCCCCGGTGTCCCACGCGTTCTGCGTGAGCGCCTCGAGCCACACGCGGGCGGACAGCAGCTCGCCCCAGTTCGGCGTGAACAGGAAAGAGAGCCCGAGCTCGGCCCCGTCCAGCGTCACCGCCCGGACCGCCAGGACGAGCACCAGGATCCCCAGGCTGGGAATGAGCACGCGCGTGGCGCGCTCGATCCCTATCACCCCCCGGGCCACGACGGCCACGCCCAGCGCAATGGCGACCGCGTGGGTGCCGACCGCCCACCCCGAGCTCACGTAGCCCTCCCAGAACGCCCGGGCGGCCTCCGGCGAGCCCATCGGGACGCCCCCCGTCAGCGAGCCGATCAGGTAGCGGATCGTCCACCCCATCACGACCGAGTAGTAGAACATGATCGCCGTGGCCACGAAGGCGATCCACGCCCCCATCCAGGCGTACTTCTCGCCCACGAGCTTGACGAACACCCCGATCGGCCCGGCCCGTGCTCCCTTCCCGGCCGCGAACTCCACCAGGATGAGCGGAACGGACCAGAGGAGGAGGAAGACGACCCAGGCCACGAGGAAGGAGCCGCCCCCGTTCGTGGCGGCCACGCGCGGGAAGCGCCAGATGTTCCCGGTGCCGACCGCCATGCCGAGCATCGCGATCATGGTGGCCGAGCGCGACGAGAAGTGTTGGCTCACGGACCCGACACCTCCTGTTCCGCCGAGGTCGGCCGCTCCTCCTCCGGGGCCACGTCCCTCTCCCCCGGGGCCACCTCCTTCTTCGCCGAGGGAACGATCGCCTCCTCGAGCCAGTCGGACAGGATCCGGTTGAAGCGACCGGGCATCGAGATGTGGCTGCAGTGGCCCGTACCGGGCACCTCGGCGTACCGCGCCCCCGGGATCCCCGCGGCGATCTCCCGCGCCCACTCCGGGAGACAGTAGCTGTCGAGCGGACCCTTGACCACCAGGGTCGGCGCGTCGATCGAGCCCAGCTCGGGGCGCAGGTCCTCCCGCTCGAGCAGGTCGACGCGGCGCGCCGAGATTCGGGCGGGCACCGTTCGCGGACCGGTCCACAGGGCGTAGTCCACCAGGTTCTCCCTCCCCGGCGACTCGTCGTAGATCCAGACCGAGAGCCGGCTCCACCCTCGCGCCGCCGCCCGCGCCAGCGCCGTGGGCAGGTAGCGCGTGGTCCCGATCGCGAGCGGGACCAGGGCCGCCCGGTTCAGGCCCACGTGCTCGTAGGTCACGCGCGCGAGCGTGTTGCACAGCACGAGTCCCCGGACCCTCGGCGGATGACGGGTCGCGAGGCGCATGGCCACGGCGCCGCCCAGGCTCTGTCCGACCACGACGGCCGGACCCGTCCCGAGCGCGTCCATGACCTCCGCGATGTCGTCCGCCAGACGGTCGAAGGTGTGGTCCTCCTCGATGCGCCGGCGCATGTCGGCAGCCACACACCGGCGGGAAGCGGAGAAGGCGGGAAGCTGATAGCGCCACGTCTCCTTGACCCCGTCGGCACCGGGCACCCACACGATCGGCGGGCCCCGGCCGGCATCGATGAAAGCCACCCGCTCCCCGTCCGACAGCTCCACCTCGCCGCCGGGGAGCGGGACGCCCGAGGCGTCCCGCACCGGGGGCGCCTCGAGCGCCGCGTTGCGAGCGAGGACCCAGCGGCCGTAGCCGGCCGCCCCCAGGAGCAGCGCCGCCTTCTTCCAGGCCCTCACGCCAGCCGCTCCCCGAAGCCCTCGACGACCGGCCCCACCCTCAACCCTTCCGCGCCCAGCTCGCCGGCCAGGCGCGCCGCGTCCTCGCG
The DNA here is from genome assembly GCA_964392705.1 of uncultured Gemmatimonadota bacterium. Lineage (GTDB taxonomy): Bacteria > Gemmatimonadota > Gemmatimonadetes > Palauibacterales > Palauibacteraceae > CAYMQZ01. Next base: position 10,101 of record CAYMQZ010000052.1, on the reverse strand, counting down.
TTGCCCGCCGGCGAACAGCTCTCCGAGGAAGGGGCCGGCCGCCGGGTTCCGGAACCAGTCCTCGTCGTACCTCTCCCGGAGCACGGCCCGGAGGATCGCCCACAGCATCCAGGCCCGGAGCTGCCGGGCGACCCAGAAGCCGCGATCCGGCTCCTCGAGGTACGTCCGGGGGTCGTGGGTCACCCCGAGGGCGTGACCGAAGATCTCGGCGTAGCGTGGACCCATCTCGGAGGGCCGCTCGCTCTCCCACAGCTCCAGCTCGTACAGCAGCTTCGCGGCCTGCCGCCGGAGGCCGTGCAGCGCGAGGAACGCGGCGAACCGACGGTACTCCTCCAGCCGACCGCCTTCCAGTCCGACCGAGAGCCGGAGCCACGCCGGCTCCAGCGTCAGCGACTCGAAGAGGAGCGCGTACGCCTCGGTCACGGCCGAGTCGCCGAGCGCCCGGAACTCGAAGGGTAGACCGGGCTCGGTATAGGCGAAGTGGAGCACGTGCCCGGCTTCGTGGAGCAGGGCCCGGCAATCGGGCCAGCCGCCCGCCGAGGGGGCGACGAGGATCACGTCGTCGGGCACGCGCACGGGGGCGCTGAAGGCGCGCGGCCCCTTGAGGGGCCTCTCCTCCAGGTCCAGCCGCACGCGGCCGTCCGCCTCCAGCGGCAGGCCCAGGGACACGAGGTTCGCGCGCAGCGTATCCAGCACGTCGGAGAGCGCGAAGCTGCCGTCCAGCCAGGGCATGCGACGCAGCCAGGCCACGTCGGAGCGGGTGGCCTGCTCCGGATCCACGTCCAAGCGCCGGCGGGCCGCGTGGGCCAGGAGCTCCCGGTAGGCGTCCTCCGTCTCCTCGAGGATGCGTCGGGCCTGGCGCTCCAGGCCCCGCACGTTCAGGCACGAGAGCCGCTCGCGCGCTTCCACGTACCCCCCCAACCCCAGCGCCGCGACCGCTCCGCGCTCGCGGTGCAGCAGGTCCACCTGCAGCGGGAGGGCCTCCTCCAACCGTTCCGAGCGCGTGCGTTCCAGCGCCACGCGGGCTCCGCGGTTCGGCTCCTTCTCGATCGCCCGCCCCGCCCCTCGGAAGCGCAGCTCGCGTCCCCCGAACCGAACGGTCGCCGACGCCTCCCAGCCGCGGAGCTCGTCCTCCAGCGGAGCCACCGCCGCCTCCACCCGCTGCTCGGCCACCCAGGCGAGCAGGTACCGCAGGCGACGCTGCCCCTCGCCCGTCGCCTCGGCCAGCTCCCGCTGGATCGCGGGAACGGCTTCCTCGCTCAGCAGCAGGTCCTGCGCACCGTAGATCTCGGTGAACGCGGGCCGCTCCTTGAGGCCCGCCTTCGTCTCGTAGCGCTCGCGGGCGAGCTCCGCCTTCAGCCGTTCCGCCCGCGCCCGGATCTCCGGGACCCCGAGCCCCAAGGTCGGCTCCCGCTACAGCGGACGCACGGGTGCGCCGATCGCCGCGGCCAGGTGGTCGCCCAGCTCCGGAATCGCCACCCGGACCTGCTCCAGCGTGTCACGGTCCCGGACCGTGACCGTGTCGTCCTCCAGCGTCCGGCCGTCCACCGTGATGCAGAAAGGCGTCCCCGCCTCGTCCTGGCGGCGGTAGCGCCGTCCGATCGAGCCGGACTCGTCGTAGAAGACGGGAAGCCGGCCGCGCAGGTCGTCGACGATCCGCCGGGCCACGTCCGGCATTCCGTCCTTCTTCACCAGCGGGAAGACGGCGGCCTTGATCGGAGCCAGCCGGGGGTGCAGCCGCAGGACCACCCGCTGCTCGCCCTCCACCTCCTCCTCCCGGTAGGCGTCGGCCAGGACCACGAGCAGCGTGCGGTCGAGCCCCGCCGAGGTCTCGATCACGAAGGGCACGAACCGCTCGCCCGTGGCCTGGTCGAAGTACTCGAGCTTCTTCCCGGAGTGCTCCTGGTGGCGACCGAGATCGAAGTCCGTCCGGTTGTGGATGCCCTCGAACTCCTGCCATCCGAACGGGAAGCGGTACTGGATGTCGAAGGCCGCCTTCGCGTAGTGCGCCAGCTCATCGGGCCCGTGCTCGTGGAAACGGAGCATCGAGGGACGGATGCCGAGCGAGACGAGCCACTCCATCCGTTGCTCGCGCCAGGTCTCGAGCCAGCCGTCGTCCGTCCCCGGCTCGACGAAGTACTGCATCTCCATCTGCTCGAACTCGCGCGTCCGGAAGATGAAGTTCCCCGGCGTGATCTCGTTGCGGAAGGCCTTCCCGACCTGCGCGATCCCGAACGGGATCTTCTGGCGCGCGCTCTCCATCACGTTCCGGAAGTTCACGTAGATCCCCTGGGCCGTCTCCGGCCGCAGGTAGACCACGTTCGCCTCGTCCTCGACCGGGCCCATGAAGGTCTTGAACATCAGGTTGAACTGACGGGGCTCGGTCCATTCCCCGGTCACGCCGCACACCGGGCACTGCTGGGCTTCGGGACGCCCGCGCTCCAGCTCGGGCAGCGCGTCCGCGCGGAACCGGCGATGGCAGTTGCGACACTCGACCAGCGGATCCGAGAACCCGGCGACGTGCCCCGAGGCGACCCACGCCTCCGGGTGCATCAGGATCCCGGCGTCCAGGCCCTCGATCTCCTCCCGGCCGTGCACCATGTCGGCCCACCAGGCCGATCGGATGTTCTGCTTGAGCTCGACTCCGAGGGGCCCGTAGTCGTACACGGATCCGACGCCGCCGTAGATCTCGGAGGACTGGAAGGCGAAGCCCCGGCGCTTGCACAGCGAGACCAGCTTGTCCATCAGATCCGGCGGATGGACATCGGCAGCGGTCTCGGCCCCGGCGCGAGCTTCCGATTCGGCGTTCGTCCCGCTGATCCGCTCGGTCTCGGCGCTCATCCTCGCATCCGTTGCACATCGCGGGGGGGAAGGGACCGACTCTCCGAGGGACCGTCCCTCGAGAGACGCGTGAAGGACCCCCCAAACAAAAACCGGAACCTCCGCCCGGTCCCGGCCTCGACCCGCCAAGCATAGCCCGCCCGCGCGCGGCGCGGCAAGCCGGAACGCGGCGAGCGGAGCGCGAAATCTTTTCCGACGCACGGCAAACCCTGCGCGACCGCCGCCCGGGGCTCCGCCGCGAAGGCCCGGAGGCGTGCGCTTCGCGGCACGTGCCTGAAACTTGCTACGATGCCATCTTCCTGGTGGCTCGTTCATGGTGGCTCGCCGCGCGGCCGTTCACTCGAAGCACAGAGGTTTTCCATGGTAAGCGGACTCTTCAAGCAGGACAGCGGGCAAGACGATCGCGACTCGAAGGACGACGCACGGGCGGCCCGAACGCGGCCCGACGACGACTCGGAGGAGGCGGCGTACCGCCGTGGACTCCGTCCCGGGCGGGATGTCCGGCCGGGCGGCGCCTCGGTCGTGGCCTCTGGGACCGAGATCACCGGTGAGGTGACCACGCGCGGCGATCTGCGCATCGAGGGAAAGGTCGACGGCGACGTGCGCACCCGGGGCGAGGTCGTGGTGTCGACCCGGGGAACCGTGGAAGGAGTCGTCGAGGCCGACGTCGTCGTCGTGGAGGGGCGGATCGACGGCACGGTGGCGGCACGGGAGGTCGCGCGCTTTCGGCCCGGATGCCACGTGAGCGCCGACATCCGAAGTCCCGCCGTGCAACTGGACGAGGGTGCGATCTTCAACGGGCGGATCGAGATGGAGGCGGCCGCCGGGTCCGTGCCGGGCGAAAGGAAGACCGGAGCCGGGACGAAGTCCGGGCCCGCGACGACCTCCGAAGGCGCCGCGAAGCCCGAGGGTGCCGCGAAGTTCGAGGGAACAGCGAAGCCCGAGGGAGCGCCGAAGCCCGAGGGGACGCCGAAGTCCGAGGGGACGCCGAAGTCCGAGGCGGAGCAGAAGTCGGAGGCCGAAAGGAAGACGGAGAAGCAGGGGAAGCAGCCGGCCGGCTCCTGAGGCCGAGCCTCCGCGGCGTCTAGCCGAGCACGGCGCTCAGGCCCTCCCGCACGAGCGCGGCGAGCCCCTCCGCATCGAGCGTCCGTCCCTCCGCCTCGACGGTCCCCCTCGCCTCCGGAGCCGGCGTCTCGATCCGTCCGCACGCGAGCAGCGCCTCGACGCCGACCGCGGCGGCGCGCTCGAGGACGAGCCCGACCACCTTGCCCTGTCGACTCGTGACGTCGAAGGCGCCCTCGCCGGTCACCACCAGATCCGCGTCGGCGAGGGCGGCCTCGAAGCCCACGGCGTCGAGCACCCATTCACTTCCCGGGACGATCCGGGCGCCCAGGAACGCGGCACAGCCGGCCCCCAGGCCCCCGGCGGCGCCGGAGCCGGGCATCCTCGCGACGTCCCGATCCAGGTCCACCCGCAGCCTGGCGTCGAGGCGCTCGAGCCCCAGGGCGAGGCGCTCGACCGCGTCGGGCTCCGCCCCCTTCTGCGGCGCGAAGGTCCGCGCCGCGCCCCCCGGCCCCACCAGCGGGGTCTTCACGTCGGCCAGGGCCGTGCACGGGACCTCGGGGATCCGTCCCCCCTCGATCTTCGCCAGGGCCAGCAGCGCGCCTCCACCGAGCGCCAGCTCGCTCCCCTCGCGATCCAGCAACCGGTAGCCGAAGGCGCGGGCCAGGCCGGTTCCCCCGTCGGTGGACGCCGAGCCCCCCAGGCCGATCCACACCCGCTCGGCTCCGGCTTCCAGGGCCCGAGCCACCAGCTCGCCCACGCCGACCGTGTGGGCCTCGAGCGGAGCGAGCCGGGATCCCAGGAGGTGCAGACCGCAGGCATCCGCCGACTCTATCACCGCCTCCCGTCCGGAGGCGCCCCACCAGAGACAGCGGCCGCCGACCTTCCCCTCCAGCGGTCCCCGAACCTGCCACCTGGAGATCTCCGGGCGCGCGGCGCACGCCAGAAGCGCGTCGAACAGGCCCGGGCCGCCGTCGGAGAGCGGCAGTCGTCGAACCCGGGCGTCCGGCCGGGCCGCGCGTACGCCCCGCTCCATCGCGCCGGCGGCGTCGCGGGCCGAGAGGGTCCCCTTGTACGCGGTGGGGCAGACGAGAACGTTCACGACATGCACACGGGCGCTGCTCGCTTCCCGGATGACCTGTTCGGCCCCGGCTCGCCGCTCCGGGTCATCGGACACCGGGGGGCCGGCGGGGTGGCGCCGGAGAACACCCTACCCTCGTTCCGGCACGCCGTCGAGGCGGGCGCCGACGCCGTGGAGCTGGACCTCCACACCGCCCGCAGCGGCGAGCTGGTCGTGATCCACGACGAGACCGTCGACCGGACCACGGACGGCGAGGGACCGGTGGAGTCGATGAGCCTCCAGGCCCTCAGGGAGCTCGACGCCGGTTACCGCTTCACGCCCGACGGGGGCGAGAGCCATCCGTTCCGCGGCTCGGACCTCCGGATCCCGACCCTGGACGAGGTGCTGGCGGAGGTCCCGGACCTGCCGCTCATCGCCGAGATCAAGTCGGCTCGAGCCGGCGCCGCGCTCGGCAACTGGCTGGTCCAGAGCGCCGAGTCGGATCGAATCCTGGTCGGCGGCTTCAGCCGGGCGCAGGTCGAGCCCGCCGGCCGCCGCGCCCGCTGGCGCTGCGCCTATACCGAAGAGCTTCGCGGCTACGTACTGCTGGGGAAGCTCGGCCTGGCTCGACTGGCCGTCCCGGATGTGGACGCGGCCATGGTGCCCGAGCGTCGCCGGATGCTGCGGGTCGTGACGCCTCGCTTCGTGCGCCGGGCGCACGCCGACGGACTCGGCGTCTTCGTGTGGACCGTGAACCGGCCCGAGGACGCCCGACGGCTGTTCGAATGGGGGGTGGACGGCCTGGTTAGCGACTTCCCGGCCGTGATCCGGCGGCTGACGGAGGAACGTCGCGCGGCCGGGGCCGAGGTCGCGGGTCACGAGGACCGGGATGCCTTCCAGGGCGTCTTCGGGGACGCCTCGTCGTGACCCACGAGGTTCACCCTGACCGGACCGGCCCGGGACTTGCACCCGTACGGAGGGGCAAAACGACCCGAAACGCGAAAGGAGCCGCATGAGCACGCTAGCGATCATCATCCTGGTCCTGCTGCTGCTCGCCATCCTGCCGGCCTGGCCGTACAGCCGGGCGTGGGGCTACGGGCCGAGCGGCCTGGTGGGCCTCATCCTGATCGTGGCGTTGCTGGTCATCCTGCTCTGATCGGATCCCGGCAGCCACTCGGGATCGAGTAGCGCCGGGACCCCCCGGGAGGCGCGACGCTGCCGGGAGGC
>CAYMQZ010000052.1:0-3811 GCA_964392705.1 uncultured Gemmatimonadota bacterium | reverse complement strand
CCGGGAGGCGCGACGCTGCCGGGAGGCACGAGCCTGCGCCCGCGCGGGAGGCGTCCGCCCGGGAGGCACGACCTCCGGCGGCGGGCTATCATCCCGACATGGAAGCGACCGACCCGAGGGCGATCCTGCACGTCGACATGGACGCCTTCTTCGCCGCCGTGGAGACGCGGGAGAACCCGTCGCTCCGCGGACGCCCGGTCGTGGTCGGGGCCGATCCGGCGGGCGGCCGGGGCCGCGGTGTCGTCGCGGCGGCCAGCTACGAGGCCAGGGAATACGGGATCGGCTCCGCGATGCCGATCTCGCGCGCCTGGCGGCTCTGTCCCCGTGCCGTCTTCCTGCGGCCGCGGCTGTCGCTGTACGCCGAGGTCTCGGAGCGGATCTCCGAGATCTTCCACCGTTACACCGAGCTGGTCGAGCCCCTGAGCCTGGATGAGGCGTTCCTCGACGTCACCGCCAGCCGGCCGCTGTTCGGCCGGGGAACGGAGATCGCGCGCGCGATCAAGCGGGAGATTCGGGAGCGGGAGCGGCTGACCGCCTCGGTGGGCGTGGCGGCCTCGAAGTTCGTGGCGAAGCTGGCCAGCGACCTCCGCAAGCCGGACGGCCTGGTGGTGGTCCGGGCCGGAGGCGAAACCGAGTTTCTCGCTCCCCTCGGCATCGAGCGGCTCTGGGGAGCCGGCCCCAGGGCGCGCGAGACGTTCGCCCGGATGGGCATATCCACGATCGGGGAGGTCGCCACGCGGCCCGTGGAGGAGCTGGTCGGCGCCTTCGGGGAGACGCGGGGACGGATCTTCTCGCGCCTGGCCCGCGGCGTCGACGACCGCCCGGTCGTCCCCGACCGCGAGCGGAAGTCGCTGGGACGTGAGACGACCTTCCCGGAGGACGTGGCGGATCGGGCCACGGTGGAGGCGGCGCTCCTCTCCCTGTGCGATCAGGTGGCCCGGCGGCTTCGCCGGAGAGGGTTGGCGGGATCGACCGTGACCGTCAAGGTCCGCTGGGAGAGCTTCGACACCGTGACGCGCCAGACGACGCTGGGCGGACCCGTGAACGCGGCGGACCGGATCTGGCCGATCGCCCGGAGGCTGTTTCGCGATGCCGACCGTCCCCGCCGTCGCGTTCGGTTGGTGGGGGTGAGCGTCTCCGGGCTGGGACACGCGCTCCAGCTCTCGCTGTTCCGCGAGACGGAGCCGGCCGCGGACGCCCGCGTCGCCCGGGCCATCGACCTGCTCGCCGAGCGCTTCGGCGAGGGAGCCGTCACGCGCGCCGTGCTGCTCGAAGGATGACCCTCCCCCGAGGTCGCCATCTCTCGGGTCCTCGTCGGTCGAGCGGGCCACCGGTGAGCCGCCTCCGGTGAAGTTCCTCGACGACATCCGTGAAGCCTGCGCGCGGGTGGCCGGGCGGGCCCGGCAGGTCCGCATGGACGATTCCCGCCTTCGCTCCTACGCCGAGGAGCTGGCCGAGCTCGCGACCCGGGCTCCGCCCGCCGGCGTCGACCCCGGGGTTCATCTGCTCGACCGGGGGCGCGACACCCTCGCGTTCTTCCTCCTGCTCGATGCCGTGAACTTCGGCTCCGGCTACTTCCCCCACCTCCACAAGCGGCCGGGGCGGTCGGGGTATTTCACGGTGGCCGGTTCGCTGAAGGATCACGTGGAGACGCACGGCGTCCCGAGCCCCGAAGCCTTGATCCAAATGGATGCGACGACGTGCTTCGAGATGTTCGGCCAAGAACCCTCGAACGAGCCCGTCGCCGAGTTGATGGGCCTCTTCGCGCGGGCCTGGGCCGAGCTCGGAGCCTGGCTCCTCCGGCGCTTCGACGGCCGCTGGGAAGGACCGGTCGAGGCCGCCGCCGGGTCCGCCGAGCGCCTGGCCGAGCTGCTGTCCGAAATGCCGTACTTTCAGGACATCTCCCGCTACGACGGTCTGGAGGTGCCTTTCTACAAGCGGGCGCAGATCACGCCCGCCGACCTGCACTACGCGTTCCGGGGCGAAGGGTGGGGTCGCTTCGACGACCTGGACCGGCTGACCATCTTCGCGGACAACCTCGTGCCCCACGTCCTGCGTGTGGATGGCGTCCTCCGCTACGCAGAGCCCCTGCTCGCGCGCATCGAAGCCGAGACGCCGATACCGGCCGGCTCGCTCGAGGAGGTGGAGATCCGCGCCTGCGCCCTCCACGCGGTCGAGCTCCTGGTGTCGAGGATCCGGGAGAGCGGCCAGGGTGTGAACGCGATGGGACTCGACTACCTTCTGTGGAACCGGGGCCAGGGCGAGCGCTACAAGTCGCGGCCCCGACACCGGACTCGCACCGTCTATTACTGATCTCGTTGACTGACGATCTCGTTGACTGACCGATCTCGCTGAGTGACCGATCCCGCTGACCGGCTGATCCCCCTGACCGATCCTGCCGACTTTCCGTCGACTCCTCGCCGACCGCCGGTCCGCTTCGCCCGGACCCGTCTCGTGCTGGCGCTCGTGATCGCGACCTCGACCGCCTGCGCCCGGGCCGGGCTCGAGTCGGGACCGAGCCGGACCGCCTCGGCCCTGGGCTGGGGCGAGCTCACGCTGGGCATCGCCCTCCGCGAAGCCGAGGCGCGCCTCGGCGAGCCGATCCAGCTCCGGAGCATCGAGGACCCGTGCGGCGAGGCGGGCGCGCGCCTCGGGCAGGACGGAAACGAGCTCTTCCTCGCCTTCTCATCCGACGCCCCGACCGCGACCCTCCAGTCGATCGTCCGGCGGCTGCCACCGGACGCGTCCCGGTCCGAGATCGTGCGCGACCTCGAGCGTCGGTTTCCGGGTCTCCGCTACCGTCCCGATCCCCGGTGGCCGAACATGCCCGAGGAGGAAGATCCCAGGCCGCTGTACGTCCATCCCGAGCTGCCGGACCAGGCCATCCGGATCGCTACCGAGGAAGGATGGATGTGGATCAGCTACCTTCGCTGTCTGGATTGAACTGCCGCCCTGGAGCCGGCTCCGGATGATGACGTCCGACACCCCTGACCGCGACGAGGCGCTGGCCCTCGTCCACGAGCACACGAAGAACGAGAACCTGCGGAAGCACATGTACGCCGTCGAAGCGGCCATGCGCGCCTACGCGATAAAGTACGGGGAGGATCCCGACCGCTGGGGGATCACCGGACTCCTGCACGACTTCGATTACGAGCGCTGGCCGAACGAAGAGCACCATCCCGACCGTGAGCACCCGAGCGCCGGCGTCGCCATTCTCCGGGAACGGGGCGTTCCGGAGGACATCCGCCGGGCGATCCTGGCTCACGCCGACTACACGGGCGTGCCGGCCGACAGCCGGATGGCGAAGGCGCTGCGCGCGGTCGACGAGCTGACGGGCTTCCTCGTGGCCTGCGCGCTGGTCCGGCCCAACGGGATCCTGGACCTGAAGCCGAAATCGGTGAAGAAGAAGATGAAGGACCGCTCCTTCGCCGCCGCGGTGGATCGCGAGGCGATGCGCGAGGCGTGCGACGAGCTGGGCGAGGACTTCACCGAGCACGTCGGCTTCGTGGTCGAGGCGATGCGCGGCATCGCGGACGAGCTCGGCCTCACGGGCCGGCGCGAGTAGCGCTCCCCCGGGGGCTCCGCCCACCTTCACGCCGCCCGGCCGACCGCGCCTGTCGCTCGAGCGCGCGGTAGGTCGATTCGCGCATCACTACAGGTGTACAGCGATGGTGGGGGGAACGGACGGACAGCTTGAGATAGCGATGAGATCGCCTTGACAATCATGATCGAGCCGTTCCGGATCCAGCGCGTCGAGTCGACCTGAGGTGTCCGCCCACGCCCGGGCCGGGAGCGACCCGAACCGTCCCGG
>CAYMQZ010000051.1:12521-15911 GCA_964392705.1 uncultured Gemmatimonadota bacterium | reverse complement strand
CAGCTTCGGCCGCCTCCCTCTTCTCCGCGGCGATGTCGGGCTTCGGCCGCTGCGACGTCGTCAGCCGCCCGCCCTCCGGCGTCTGGAGCACCGTCGCCTCCTCGGGCGCCAGCTCCTCGGGCATCACGCCCGTGTGCCACTTCTCCCACACCCCGGTCTTGCGGAGCAGGGAGCGCACGCTGTGGCTCGGCTCGGCGCCCTCGCGCAGCCAGTACAGGGCGCGCGCCGCGTCCAGCTTGATCAGCGACGGCTGCGTGCGGGGATTGTAGATCCCCAGCCGCTCGATCGCGGGACTGCGCGGACCCGTCCGGCCGTCCGTGACCACGATGCGGAAATGCGCCTGCTTCTTCCGACCGACTCGCCTCAACCTGATCATCGTCGCCATGTATCGTTCCGCCTATAGTTCCATGTTCAGCCCGGGCAGGCCCCCGCCCCCCTTCAGGGCCGGCGCCAGCTTCTTCATGTTCTTCATCATCTTCCGCATCTCGCCGAACTGCTTGACCAGCCGGTTCACCTCGTGCACCGGCCGGCCCGAGCCGCGCGCGATGCGCGCCCGCCGCGACCCGTTCAGGATCTGCGGCCGACGGCGCTCTTCGGGCGTCATCGAGAGGATGATCGCCTCGATGTGCTTCAGGCGCCGCGGGTCGATCTCCGTCTGGTCCAGGGCGCTGGCCTTGACCCCCGGAATCATCTTCAGCAGCCCCTTCAGCGGGCCCATCTTCTGAATCTGCTGCAAAGACTGCAGGAAGTCTTCCAGGTCGAACTGCCCGCGGCCCAGCACCTTCTCCTCGAGCCGCCTGGACGCCTGCTCGTCGATCGTCTGCTGCGCCCGTTCGACCAGGCCGACGATGTCCCCCATCTGGAGGATCCGCCCGGCCATGCGGTCGCCGTCGAAGGCGGTGAGATCCTCGAGCCGCTCGCCCACGCCGACGAACTTGATCGGCACCCCGAGCACCCCGTAGATCGAGAGCGCGGCGCCGCCCCGGGCGTCCCCGTCCATCTTCGTGAGGATCACGCCGCTCAGCCCCACGGCCTCGTGGAAGCCCTCCGCGATCCGCACGGCCTCCTGACCCGTCATCCCGTCGGCCACGAGCACCACCTCGCGCGGATCCACGGCCGCCCTCACCCGCCGGAGCTCGTCCATCAGCTCCTCATCGGCCTGCAGGCGTCCGGCCGTGTCCAGCAGCACGTGCGTCGCGCCGTCCCGGCGCGCGCGCTCCACCGCCCGCTCGGCGAGGCCCGCGACGTCCGCTTCCTCCTCGTCGTGGACCACGGGCACGCCGATCCGCTCGCCCAGCGTGCGGAGCTGATCCGCCGCCGCCGGCCGATACGGATCGCAGGCCACGAGCGTCGGGCGGCGTCCCTCGCCCTTCAGCCGGCGGGCCAGCTTGGCCGCCGTGGTCGTCTTGCCCGAGCCCTGGAGCCCGACCAGCATGACCACCGTGGGCGGGACCGCCGCCTCCTCGAGCCCGGCGCTTCCGCGCCCGAGCAGCTGCGCCAGCTCGTCGTGCACGATCTTGACGATCTGGTCGCCCGGGCTGACCGACTTGAGGACTTCCTCGCCGAGCGCGCGCTCTTCGACGCGCTCCAGGAAATCCCGCGCGACCTGGTAGTTGACGTCCGCCTCGAGCAGGGCCCGGCGCACCTCTCGCAGCCCCTCGCGGAGCCGCTTCTCGTCGATGACCCCGCGCTGGCGGAAGCCGCCCAGCACGCCGTCCAGTCGATCGCTGAGACGCTCGAACATCCGTCCCGCTTCCCGTGTCCGCGATGTACCGGTGACGACCCGGATCGTCGAGCAACAGAAAAGACGCGACGGCAGGCTGCCCGTTCGCGTCTCACCCCCACCGGACCCCGCCGGGTCGATCTCGAGGCCAGCCTATAATGCTAGTCCATCATGGTCAGCCCGGCAACGCCGCCGGCCGGCAGCTTGACGATCTCCCTGCGCGCCGCGCCGACCGATACGAAGCGGATCGGCGCCCCCGTCACCCCCTCCAGCCGGGCGAGATATCGACGGGCCGCCTCGGGCAGATCCTCCCAGCTCCGACAGTCACCCGTCTCCGTGCGCCAGCCGGGAAGGGTCTCGTACACGGCCTCCACCCGCTCGAGTTCCTCCGCCGCCTCCGGGAAACCGCTCGTATCCCGGCCGTCCAGTCGATAGCCCGTGGCCAGCCGCAGCTCGTCGAAGCTGTCCAGGACGTCCAGCTTCGTCACCGCGAGCGCCGTCAGGCCGTTCACGCTCGCCGCGTGGCGCGCCACCATTCCATCGAACCAGCCCGGCCGCCGCGGCCGACCGGTCGTGGCCCCGAACTCGTCCCCCAGGGTGCGCAGGCGCTCGGCGTCCGCTCCCTCCAGCTCGGTCGGGAGCGGGCCGTTGCCGACGCGCGTGGTGTAGGCCTTCACCACGCCGAGCACCTCGTCGATCAGGGTCGGCCCGATCCCGACCCCGCTGGCCGCGCCGCCCGCCGTCGTGCAGGAAGAGGTCACGTAGGGGTAGGTGCCGTGATCCACATCCAGGAGCGAGCCCTGGGCACCTTCGAGCAGGACCCGGCCGCCGCGGCCCAGGGTCTCGCGGATCTCCCGCCCGACATCGGTCGAGAGCTCGAGCAGGCCGCCCCGCACCCGCTCCAGCCGCTCGAGCGCCTCGTCGGCGTCGGCCCGCTCGTCGGCGTCCAGGCGGGCCAGCGTGGCGTTCGCGGCCTCCGCTCCCGCCCGCACGATGGCCGCCGTGCGCTCCCGATCCCGGAGGTCGGCCACCCGCAGGCCGACCCGCGCCACCTTGTCCCGATAGGCGGGCCCGATTCCGCGACCCGTCGTGCCGATCTTCTCCTCGCCCCGACGCGCCTCCTGGGCCCCGTCCAGCAGCCGGTGGTAGGGGAGGACGAGGTGCGCCCGGCTGCTGATCGCGATCCGGCCTTCCAGGTCGATGCCGCGCTCCTGCAGGTCGCGCCGCTCGTCGGCCAGCGTCCACGGGTCCACCACGCAGCCGTTCCCCAGCAGGCAGCGCGTCTCCGGATAGAGGACGCCCGAAGGGATCAGGTGGAGGATGAACTCCTCGCCGCCGACGCGTACCGTGTGGCCGGCGTTGGCGCCCCCCTGGTAGCGGGCGACGACGTGGGCCCGCTCCGCCAGCACGTCGATCAGCTTCCCCTTGCCCTCGTCGCCCCACTGCGCGCCCACCACGGCGACGCAGCGGACCCCCTCGCCGAACATCGGTCCTCCGTTTCGTGATCCGCCGGGATGGCTCGAGGGCGGGCGCTCCGCGCGGTCGAGCGCCGCGGTGCGCGTGCGATCGGTCGCCGGGCGCTGGCGCGATCGGTCGCCGGGCGCCGCTCCCGCCCCGCAAGAGTGTGCGGGAAAGGCGGCCGGGACGCCAGACGCGGTCGACCGCCC
>CAYMQZ010000051.1:8505-12421 GCA_964392705.1 uncultured Gemmatimonadota bacterium | reverse complement strand
GGTCCGCCGCGCCGAGCCCGGCGGCGGACAGGGCGGCCTCGATCTGGCGCCGGGCCTTGGGATCCGGGGGGCGGAGCGGCGGGCGCGGGAGGCCGCCGACGAGCCCCAGACGGTCGAGCGCGTGCTTGACGCCGGGGACGCCGTGCCGGCCGACGACCGCGCGGTGGAGCGGGCCGATACGCTCCTGCATGCGCCCGGCGCGAAGGGAATCCTCAGTCTCGTGGGCGGCGTACAGCTCGCAGGCGGAAGCGGGGTCGAGAAGGGCCACCGCCAGCACCCCGCCCCCGGCTCCCACCTCCAGCCCCACGTAGAAGGCCGTGCCGGCCCCGACCAGGAGGGTGGCCTTCCCCTCGCACGCATCGGCCAAGGCGCCGAGCAACGGGACGTCGCCGGAGGAGTCCTTGATGCCGGCCACGTTCTCGTGGGGCGCGAGCTGGCGCACCAGCTGCGGCGCCAGCTCCACCGGCACGTAGCGGGGCATGTTGTAGAGGAGCACCGGGATGGGACTCTCGTCGGCCACGCGCGTGAAGTGCTCGTGGAGGACGCCGTCGGTCATCGCGTCCCGGTAGTAGGAGGGCGGTCGGACGAGCACCGCATCCGCCCCGCGGCGGGCGACGGCGGCCGACAGCCGAGCGGTGGCTCGGGTCGCCTCGCAGCCCGTCCCGGCCACCACGCTCCGCCCGCCGCACTCGTCCCGCGCCCACTCGACGAGCAGGAGCAGCTCCTCCTCGTCCAGATAGGGCGCCTCGCCGGTGGAGCCCGCGACGACGATCCCGTCGATGGGATGCGCGAGCCAGGCTCGCAGGTTGGCCCGGAAGCCCGCCTCGTCGAGCTCGCCGGTGTCGGGCTCGAACGGCGTGGTGACAGGAAGAAAGACCCCGCGCGGCTTCAGAATCCCGGCGCCATCAACTCGGCATCATCTCGACCCTGGCGAGTCCCGTCAGTATCCTCGGGAGAAGCCCCCGTCGCCGGCATGGCCCCCGAAACCCAGCCCTCCGGCCGACACCCCTTCCTCCTCGCCGCGCTTCAGCGTGCGCATGTAGAGCTCGAAGTCGCTGGGGTTCGTCGCGTTCTCGATCGCCGTCTCGTAGCTCACGATGCCCGACTCGACCAGGTCCATGAGGTGCTGGTCGAAGGTCTGCATACCATACTGGTCCTTGCCCTGCTGGATCAACTCGACGACCTCGTGCTGGATCTCGCCGCGCAGGATGCAGTCGCGGATCGCCTCGGTCACCCGCAGGATCTCGACCGCCGGCACGCTGCCGCTCCCGTCGCTCGTCACCACCAGGCGCTGCGAGAGGATGCCCCTGAGCGTGGAGCCGATCCGGCCCCGCACGATCTCCTCGTGCTGGTCGGGGAACATCGCGGTGAGGTGCTTGAGCGCCCCCGTGGTCGTGGCGGCGTGCATGGTGGAGACCACCAGATGGCCCGTCTCGGCGGCCTCGAGGGCGATCTCGGCGGTCTCCAGATCCCGCATCTCGCCCACCAGGATCACGTCGGGGTCCTGACGGAGGGCCGCCCGGAGCCCGATCCGGAAGCTCTCGGTGTCCATCCCGATCTCGCGCTGCGTGATCGTGCTCTTGTCGTTGTCGTGCCAGTACTCGATCGGGTCCTCGAGCGTCACGATGTGCTTCCGGCGGTTCCGGTTGATCCAGCCGACCATGGCCGCCTGCGTCGTGCTCTTCCCCACCCCCGTGGCGCCGGTCACCAGCACCATGCCGTCGTCGTAGTCGGCGATCTGGGCCAGCGCCGGCGGCAGGTTCAGCTCCTGCAGCGTCGGCACGCGCCAGGGGATGACCCGCATCACGACCATGTAGGTGCCGCGCTGTCGGAGGATGTTGACCCGGAACCGGGCCAGGTCCTTCAGCTCCCACGCGAAGTCCATGTCACGGATCTCGTCGATCCGTCGTCGGTCGCTGTCGGTGGGAAGCAGCTTGAGGGCGATGCGGCGCGTGTCCTCGCCGGAGAACGGACTCTCGGAGAGCGCGATCAGCTCCCCGTTGATCCGGGCCCGGAACACGTCCCCCGCCTTCATGTGGATGGACTGAGCGCCGCGCTCCACGGAGGCTCGGACCAGCCGTTCCATGAGTTCCATCAGTACCCCAGCTCCTTGTCGACCAGGTTCTCCAGCGGCTCTCCGCTCAGGTAGCGATCGATGTTCCGGAGGATGAGCTCCGTCTCCCGATCCCAGAACCCGGGCGAAACCCCCGACGTGTGGGGCGTGACGAGGACGTTCTCGAGCCCCCACAGGGGGCTGTCGGGCGGCAACGGCTCCTCCCGAAACACGTCCAGCCCGGCTCCCCGGAGCCGTCCGTCGGCCAGCCCGGCCGCCAGGGCTTCCTCATCGACGATCCCTCCGCGGGACAGGTTGATCAAGACGCATTCCGCCCCCATCGCCTCCAGCTCCCTCCGACCGATCAGCCCTTCCGTCTCGGGTGTTTCGGGCAAGGTAAGGGCCACGAAATCGGCCTCCGAAAGCGCCTCCAACAGGCGGTCCGGCCCCCACACGGCCTCCACGCCGGAAGGCGAATCGCCGGGATTCCTGCGAATTGCGAGAACGCGCATGCCGAGCGCGGCGGCCCGCCGGGCCAGCGCGCGGCCCGTGCCGCCGAGCCCGACCACCGTCAGCGTGCGACCCGCGACCTCCCGCGCGGGGCTCCCCAGCCCGTGCAGGTCGCGGTGCCGCCACTCGCGGGCCGCCTGCCCCGCGACGGCCACGTCGAGCCCGCGGGAGAAATAGAGGATCATCGCCAGCGCGTGCTCGGCCATCGGCTCGGCGTAGACCCCGGCGGAGTTGGTCAGCAGCACGTCGCTCTCCCGCATCTCCTCGAACAGCGAGGCGCCCACCCCGGCGGTGCCCGAGTGGACCCAGCGCAGCCGCTCCGCCGCCCGGAAGGCCTCGCGGGGAATCCCGAAGCCGCAGTAGACCTCGGCCTCGCGCGCCGCCTCCATCACCTCGGCGGGCGGCGGCGGGGCGCCGTCGCCGGGGGCGTACAGCTCGACCTCCAGGTGCCGCACCTCCCAGCCGGGGCCCAGCGCCGCGCGGATGCGCTCCACGGAGGCCTCCGGGATGGACCACATCGGATAGCGGGGGGAGTGCATCCAGATGAGGAAGACGCGGGCGGGCGTCACGGGCGGGGCTCCGGAGCGAGCCCGCTTCCCCGGACCCGGCTGGAAACCGGCCCGGGCGGCGCGCCACCGTTCAGCGGGCTGTCATGTTCTCCCGGATCCAGGCGGCGAACTCGGCTTCGCTGACATTCCCGGACGTGAGTGCCAACATCATCATCACGGCTTCGGGCTCCGGGACGTCCAGGTCGTATCCGTCGAGACCGAGGAAGGTGTAAGCGGCCATGAAGGCCACCCGCTCGTTCCCGTCGATGCATCCGTGGTTGCGGGTGAAGGCGTACGCGTACGCGGCCGCGAGGTCGGCGGGGTCGGAGGGGTCGGCGGTCCGAGCGTAAACCCATTTGTTTCGGGGTCGAGCGAGGGCGGCCTCGATCAGCCCTTCCTCGCGGACTCCGAGGCTGCCTCCATGCCGTGCGATCTGGTCTCGGTGGATGATCTCGATTACGAGGCGGGATAACCACCTGGGTTCGACACCATCCTCCTCGCTCACTACTCGGCGAGTCTGCGGAGAGCGTTACGATACTTCCTGGCCCCTCGTTCGTAGGCGACCATCGCCCTGTCGAAGTCCGGATCGTAGGGAGTGATCAGAATCCCCTCGCTGGTCTCCACCACGTCGAGCTCATCGCCCTCCTTGATATCGAAGCGGTCCACGAGCTCCTTGGGAAGGGTAGCTCCGATGGAGCCGCCCATCTTCCGGGCTTTGATTCTCTTGCGCAGCATCTTCGACCTCCTCCACGGACCCGCTCTCCGGGGTCGCTCCCGAGCCTGATGTAGCACAAGAATACTACCC
>CAYMQZ010000051.1:6899-8405 GCA_964392705.1 uncultured Gemmatimonadota bacterium | reverse complement strand
CCCTCACTCCAGCCGCGCGCCCCTCACGTCCTCGTCGGCCGCCAGACGCTCCATCAGCCGCTCGCGCTCGACGCTGCGTCCGGCGATCCGGAAGCCGTAGGTGGTCTCGTCCTCGCCGCGCGCGACGTCGACCCGCCGCACCCGGAAGCCCGCCTCCGAGAGCCACGCCTGGAGCTCGGCGCCGTCCCGCTTCGGCCCGGTCACCGTCACGTGCAGGATGTTCTCGATCCGGTCCTTCAGCACGCGTCGCTCCAGCCAGCCGAGGGCGGCCAGGGTGAGCAGGACGAGAACCGTGGCGCCCACCGCCGGCACGTAGGCCCGGGCGCCCACCGTGATCCCGATCGCCGCGGCCACCCACAGCGTGGCCGCCGTGGTGAGACCCACCACGCTCCCGCGGTGGACCAGGATGGTCCCGGCGCCGATGAAGCCGATGCCCGAGACGATCTGCGCGGCGATGCGGGCCGGATCCGGCCGCACCAGGTCGCTGACCACGAAGCCGCCGATGGCGATGGACATCTCGGTGAGCAGCTCGGCGCCCACGCAGATCAGGATGATCGTGCGCAGCCCCGCGGGCTTGCCCGACAGCTCCCGCTCGAGCCCCACGGCGGCGCCCAGCCCCAGCGCCAGGAGCAGGCGGCCCAGCACGTCCAGCTGCAGGGCCGGGACGATCCCGACGAGCCATTCCGTCAGCTCCTGCATCGCCGCCTTCCCTCCTCGGGCGGGCCGGACATCTCAGTCGCCCGCCTCGTCCTCGCGTCGTCGCAAGCCCATGCGCGCGTACACCTCCTCCAGCGTCTCGCGCGCGATCCCGCGGCAGCGGCGCGCGCCCTCCCGCAGCACCTCGCGCACCGTCTCCGGCCGGGACCGAAGCTCGCGCGCCCGCTCGCGGATCGGAGCCAGACTTTCGCTCAGGTTCTCGGCCAGGATCCGCTTGTCCTCCACGCAGCCGATCGTGGCCGTCTGGCAGCGGATCTCCACCTCCTCGCGCTGTTCCGGGCTCGAGAAGAAGTCGTGCAGCGCGAAGATGTTGCAGACATGGGGGTTGCCCGGATCGTTCCGCCGCTTCCGGGCCGGGTCGGTGACGGCCGACCCGATCAGCCTCCGGATCTCGTCGGGCTCGGCCAGCAGCGGGATCGTGTTGTCCTGCGACTTGGACATCTTCGACGCCCCGTCCAGGCCGAGCACCCGGGCGCCCGAGCCGATCAGCGCATCGGGCTCCGGGAAGTACTCGCCGAACCGGGCGTTCCAGCGGCGGACGATCTCGCGCGTGAGCTCGAGGTGCTGCCGCTGGTCCTCGCCCACCGGCACGAGGTCGGCCCGGTAGAGCAGGATGTCGGCGGCCTGGAGCACGGGATAGTTGAGGAGCCCCGCCTCCACGGCCTCGCTCCGCTGCGCCTTCTCCTTGAACTGGGTCATGCGCTGCAGGTCGCCCAGGGGCGTGACCGTGTTCAGGATCCAGGCGAGCTCGGCGTGCTCGGGCACGTCCGACTGCACGAAGATCGTGCA
>CAYMQZ010000051.1:0-6799 GCA_964392705.1 uncultured Gemmatimonadota bacterium | reverse complement strand
GCGGCGGAGGTGCACCGGGCGGAGGCCGGCGGGACGGATCCCTCCGGGTGGAGCGAGAAGGGGACCGCCGACTTCGTGACCGAGGTGGACCTGGAGTCGGAGCGCCGCATCGTGCGCACGCTGCGCGAGCGCTTCCCGCGCCACCGGATCGTGGCCGAGGAGGGAACGCAGGAGGAGGACGGCCCGGAGACCTCCGGAGGCCGGCAGTCACGGGCCCCGGCCGGGCGCCCGGAAGCCGCCGAGCGACGCGCCGAGGCGCGCCCGGAGCCGTCGGACGGCGCGCGCGACCGGCCTGACGCCGATGTCGTCCACTGGATCGTGGACCCCCTGGACGGGACCACCAACTTCCTGCACGGCTATCCCGAATACGCCGTCTCGATCGCGGGGATCGACGAGGCGGGGCTCCGGGTGGCGGTCGTGCTGAACTCGGCCACCGGCGAGCGCTTCGAGGCCGTGCGGGGCGGCGGGGCCCGCCGGAACGGCGAGCCGATCCGCGTCTCGCCCCTCTCGCGGATGCGGCTGGCGCTGGTGGGGACCGGCCTGCCGTTCAAGCGCGAGGAGCTGCTCCCCGCCTACCTGGGGATGTTCTCGCGCGTCCTCCGGGCGACCAGCGGCATCCGCCGGGGCGGATCCGCGGCCCTGGACCTCTGCGACCTGGCGTGCGGCCGCGTGGACGCCTTCTGGGAGCTGTGGCTCATGCCCTGGGACATCGCCGCCGGCGCCCTGATCGTGCGCGAGGCGGGCGGGTCCTTCGGTCCGCTGGAGCTGGAGGGCGAGGCCGCCTGGGGCGAGGGCCGGGGCGCGGAGACCCTGCGGGAGGCGGCGGCGGCGGCCGGGGCGTTCGCCGCCGTCTGGGATGGGGGCTTCGACGCGAGCGCGCCTCGGGACATCGGGGGCGAGGCGTCCCCGACCGGAGTCACAGGCCGCGAGGAGCAGCCGGCCACGGGCCCCGATCGGCTGTGGCGCGGGGGGGCCTACATGGGGACGAACGCGGAGCTGTTGCAGAAGTTCAAGGGGATTCTTTCGGGTTCTCCCGCGGGCTGAAAGCGTCCGAAGCTCACGCCTCGAAGGAGCGCAAGGTCACCGGGGCACCGGCTTCACGTCTCATCGGCGTCGGTGACGAGTTCCCGCCGCGTCGCTTCGACCCAGCGGCTCAACCGCTCCCTCTGTTCCTTCGAAAGGTCGAGAGCTTCGATGCGCCGGACTAGCCGCTCACTGTCGACAAGCCCTTCGGCGAGCAGCGTTCGCGCGAAAGCTCGGTCCTTCTCGCGGAAGGCCACGAGCTTGCTGGCGGCCAGATCGTGCGCTTCCACGCAGTACCCCGCGTACTGCAGGGTATTCGGGTTCTGGACCTTGACGACCCGCCTCATCCAGCCCTCCGGCAACCGTGCGGCTTCAAGGGAGAGTCCGTGCACGTAGAAGCCGTGCGTTCGGTGGAAGCGGGAGAGCTCGCCGAGGACTCCGTCGATCAGATCGGCCCTTTCCGGTCTGTTCTTCGGCACGACATCGCACTCGGCCGACTGGCGGAGCGGCTCCGGCGCCGAGGGATATTGACCGAGGATCGCCTGGGAGCCGAAGATCCAGAGCTCGGTATCCCCGCTCACCTCGCACGCCGCGCGGATCGCGTGCTCCAGCTCCGCTCTCGTCAACGCTCCGCCTGCTCGATGATTTCTTGCCGCTCATCGGGAGAGAGAGCCTCGAGGAACGGAAGTGTCTGCCGGAGCCTCGTCGCACGCTCGCCAGGATCCACCAGAAGCTGCCGCAGGCGGGGAAGCGAAGCGCTTTCCAGGATGCGATCCCACTCGCGCAGCTCCCTCCACTCGCCGGGTGACGCCCGCTCGAGACGCTCGCGGACGTACCGGTGCGCTTTCTCGACGAGCGAAGGATCCTCGGCGATGCGCTCCGCCAGCGCCTTCCCCAGGGCAAGGGCACGACGGTCGAGCCGCGCGTGGTCGCCGGGAGCCGTCCTCCCCGATTCCCTCTCGACATCGAGGAGATCGCGGGGGGGCGGACCATAGAGAACGATCACCTCCTCAAGATCGGTCCGTTCGTCCGGCGCGGCCTGAAGATCGGGCACCGTCACTGCCCTGACCTCGATCAGCACGTCGTACGCCTCCACGAGTTCCGTCACGGCTGAGCGGAGCCGATCGGCCGTCTCGTCCACTTCGCCCGCACGCGCGAGCAGGCCGATAACGAGCGGGTCTCCCGGTCCATCCTCATCTCTCGCCACCGGGCCTTGAATCCAGACGGCCAGGGGAGGGGGTCGGAGCTGCGCGGTCCGTGAGCGCAGGCTCTCGAGAAGCTCCTCGAACCGACGCCGTTCCGCCTGGAACAGCTCTTCGAGGGGCGCCGCCAGGGGATGCTCCCGACGCAGTCGGACGGGTCGGCGGGTTCCCGCCCCGACCGGTTCCACGATTCCCAGCTCGATGAGGGCGTCCACGGATCGTCGCACGCCCGAAGCGTTGAGGTCCGCCCGGCGCGCGACCTCGGCCCTGCCGAGCGCGACGGTGGTCTGGCTCAGGACACGGAGGATTCGGACGTTCACCTCCGTGCCCAGAAGACGGTTCAGGGGCGCTCGAAGAGCGCTTTGCTGTCTCGAAACCGGGCGCACGGTATTATAACCCCGTCAACAGTGTTATTATCCTGTTGTCGGTACAATAATACGGGAACGCGTTTGGTTCAAGGGTTCCGCGTCGATACCCCCCTTTCCCGGGCCCCGCAGGCGGGCCGCGCCTCAGCCGTGCGCCTCGATCCCGGCCGCCTCCAGGATCGCGTCCGCCAGGGGGCCGGCGCCGTAGCGGATCGGGTCGGCCACGGGGAGGCCGGTGATCCGCCGGGCCTCCTCGATCCGCTCGCGGGCCTCCGCCTCGGTCAGGTCGTAGGTCGCGCAGGCGATCGCCACGACCCGGGGGTCGTAGGGCGGCTGGGCCCAGCGCGCCGCCTCCTCATAGAGGGCCACCACCTCGTCCAGCGGGGGGATGCGCACCCAGTCGTAGTGGCCGCCGTAGATCGTGGTCCGGCTCGGCATCCAGGAGAGCAGCATCGCCTGCGGCATCGAGCCGTGGATGAGGCCCAGCGTGACGCCCGAGTAGCCGGGGTGGATGATCGAGCCCTGGCCCTCGACCAGGACCACGTCCGCGCCCTCGGCGGCCTCCAGGGTGAGGCGCTCGGCGGCCCCGGCCGTGAAGTCCGAGACCACCGCGTCCACGGCGATCCCGGTCCCCTCGATCAGGATCCCGGTCTGACCGGTGGCGCCGAACCCGACCCGCAGACCGCGCGCCTCGAGCTCGCGCCGCACCTCGAGGGCCGCCGTCATCTTCCCCACGTTGCAGTCGGTCCCGACCGTGAGCACGCGGAAGGCGTCGGTTCCCATCGCCTTTCCGGTGCCGATCGGCAGGTCCCGGGGGGGCTTCCGGAGGTCGCGGAGCTCCACGCCGCCCGCTCGCGCCCTCTCGGCCAGGGCGGGATCGTCGCTCAGGAAGGTGTGGAGGCCGCTCCAGACGTCGAGCCCGGCGTCGATCGCGTCCTCGAGGAGCCGGCGCCAGGCGGGGGGGAGGGCGCCCCCCTGGGGCGCGATCCCGATCAGGAGCGCGTCGGCCTCCGGCGCGGCCTCGAGCGCCTCTTCCAGGCCGGCCACCACCGGAATGTCGCCTCCGAAGCCCAGCGCCTGCTGGACCGTCCGGCCGGCGCGGGTGGAGTCGAGGACGGCCCGCACGCGGTCCGGAAGGTAGCGGATCGCGCTGGAGGCGGTCTTGGCCGCCTCGACCCCGAACTCGCCCTCGGCCAGGACGATGAAGACGGGGGCCGAGCCCGCGGGCCCGACTCCCCCTCCTGCCTCAGCCTGCGTCACTCTCGCGGCCCCGACGTCGCGCCCGTTCTCCCTCTCGAGGCGCCGGGGCGAGGCCGCCGGAGGAGCTCGCCGTCACGGCCGCTCGGAGGCCTCCACCTCGCTCTCGCCGCCCTTCCCCGCCTGGGCCCTCGCTTCCTCTTCCTCCGCTTCCTCCCCTTCCTCCACCTCCTCCGCGACGATCTCGGCGTCGTGGACCTCCTCCTCGCCCTCGTCCGAGGCTCCCGCCCCGAGCGCCTTCGGCTCCTCCTCCTCGCCGCCGGGAAGGAGCCCCATCTCCTTCTTCATCGCGAGGAGCTTCTCCTCGACCTCGGCGTCGCCTCCGGCCTCGAGCGCCAGGAGCTCCTTGGTGAGCGTGTCGCCCTCCAGCGCCTCGGTCACCTCGGCCGAGGCGATGGCGCGCCGCTCGGCGCTCTCGATCTTCTCCGCCATCTCGTCGAAGGCGCGGAAGGCGCTCCGGTCCTGAAGGCCCGCCATCGTCTCGTGGATCCGCTGCTGGGCCTGCGCGCGCTTCTGCTTGGCGATCAGGAGGTTCTTCTTCCGCTTCGCCTCCTCGATCTTCGCGTTGAGCTGGCGGAGCGAGTCCTTGAGCCGCTCCGTCTCGGCCCGGTGCGTGTGCCACTGCTCCTCCATCCCCCGGGCGTGGCCGGCATGCTCCTGGCCGCGCATCAGGGCCTGCTTGGCCAGGTCGTCCCGGCCCTCCCGGATCGCCAGCCGGGCGCGCCGCTCCCACTCGACCGCCTGGCCGCGCTCCTCCTCGAACTGCGCCCGGAGCTTGCGCTCGTCCGCGATCGCCACCGCCACCTCCTGCTTCGCCTGGGCGAGCTGGCGGCGCATGTCCTCGATGATCGTGGTCAGCATCTTCTCCGGGTTCTCCGCTCGAGCGATCAAGTCGTTGATGTTGGAGCGGATCAGCCGGGACAGTCTCTCGAATAGGCCCATGGGTGGCTTCAGTCGGTTACGAGTTCCTTGATGTGCGACGACACCGCCAGCGTCATGCTCTCCAGTGAGGCCCGGAACTCGGAGAAGTCCAGGTCCTCGAGCTCGAGCGTGTCCGTGAGGATCACCTCGCCGTCCTCGAGCCCGTACGCCCCGTGCACCAGGTCCCGCGCGTTCAGCTCGAGGAGCCGGCGGAAGAGCCGGAACGCGGCCTCCTCGTCGTCGGGCACCGCGCGGATGTCGGAGCGCAGCACGACGACCGGCGGCGCGTAGCTCACGACCACCGCCGGGCCCTGTCCCTCCTCGGACCGGGCCGGATGGACGATCCAGAGGCCCTCTTCGATCTCCTCGAAGTCCAGCTCCGTCTGGATCAGAAAGCTCTCGATGCCCTCGCGACTGACCATTTGTCGTTCCCCCGGTTGCGTGCCCCGGTTAGTCGTCGTGTCGCGCGCCGGCCCGGCCACGGCGTGATGCGGTCGCGCCCGCGGCCGATGCGCCGGTGGCGCTCTCGGCCGAGCCGCCCGTCACTCTTCGAGGCGAGGCGCCGGCCGCTCCTCCAGCCGACGGGCCGGCCGCTCCTCCAGCAGGCCCGTCAGGAAGCGTTGCTCCTCCTGGAGCCGCTCCACGCGATCCGCCAGCGTCTCGACCTGCTCCCGGAGGCGGCGGACCTCCTCCTCGCCGGCGCCTCCGCCTCCCCGGGGAAGCGGAAGGCCTCTCCGGGAGAAGGCGTCGATCGCCTGGCTGATCACCTGGCCGCCGGTGATCACGACGACGATGATGATGATCATGAGCCAGAAGCTCATGCGTACCTCGCGCGTGACACCCTACGGCTCCTGGTGACCGACGGTTTCGGTTCGGGCGCCGCTCGGGCCCGCCCTTTCGACCGTGCGATCCGCCCTCCGGGCGCCCGCGGCAAGAGTAACGGGTGGGGTGGGAGTGGACAACGGGCGGGAGGCGCAGGTCCGGAGAGGGTCCCGGGGGCTGCACCGGGGGGTTCATCTCGACGCTCCGACCGCCGGGTAGGACGACCGGGGCTCGGCTCAGAAGAGGGTCCCCACCTCCACCAGGGTGGCGTGGCGCCCCGACTGGATCCGCTGCTCCACGGTGAGGCGGAAGGTGTAGCTCGTGCCGGGGAAGTGAACGTTCAGGTGGGGAAGGAGGGCCGGCCCCACGTCGTCCCCGGCCAGGCTCTCCAGCCGAGCCCCCGCTCCCAGCAGCCGGTGCGGGAAGAGCTGGGCCTCCAGCGACCACCGTCCCAGGAGATCCTCGTCGACCTTGGCCGCCCCGGCCATCGCCTCCCAGTGCAGCGGCCCCGCCGCTCCGGTGCCGATGGCGTTGGCCATGTAGCGCCGGGGGTCGTCGTAGAAGACGTGCGCGCCGAAGGAGGTGAGCCCGTGGCGCGCGAAGGACTCGACGAAGATGCCCTTCGGGTCCAGATCGACCTCGTTGCTGGCCTCCCGGCGCGCCTCGTCGGTCAGGGGAAGGGAGAGCTCCCCCGGCACGGGAAGGGCGGCCGAGGTGGTCCAGGTCCAGCCGCCGGTCAGGGGCTGGTTGCGGGCCAGCCGCACGGACGGCGAGCGACCGGCCGGGGAGAAGGCCCGGAGCGACGTTTGGCGGGGGGTGGCGCCTCCGGTCCCCGGGAGGGATGCCGAGAGGACGACAGGCTCGCTCAAGCTCAGCCGGCGGGAGACGTCCACCTGCTGCACCTGACGGAACTGGCCGAGCGTGACCTCCCAGTCTCCCGTCCGGGCCATCAGGAGCAGGTCCTCGAAGCGGCCCGAGCGGTCCCTCAGGGAGCCGTCGCTCCGCGATTCGAGGCTCAGCGCACGCCACTCCACGAAGTACGAGAGCCAGGGGAGGATCTCGCCCCCCGAGATCACCTCCACCCGGTTCACGTGGATCGCCGGGTCCTCGGCACCGGACCGCGACTCCCAGCGACTCGACGCCCACACCGCGAACGGCCAGGTGCCCCGCGGCTCCACCCCGGGCATCCGGTAGCCACGGGCCGCGAAC
>CAYMQZ010000050.1:0-16178 GCA_964392705.1 uncultured Gemmatimonadota bacterium | reverse complement strand
ACGAAGGAGATGGCCCCGTGCCGCCGTAACCCTGCGGGCGCAGGGGGGTTGCGGGCCCATACGTCGTCTCTCGTCGTCGCCGATGGACAGGGACATCGCCTCCTCCTCGTTCCTCGTCTGGCCTCCGCAAGACCCCTGCGCGCGGCCGCACCCCATTACTCGGACCGGCTCCTTAGGGCAGTCGGCTCCGCAGCGCGATCCCGCGGACCGGACGGGTCGCGCCGGGCGTCTCGAGCGTGCCCCGGATCAGCGTGGCTCCCGGCCCGGATGGCGCGGTCGAATCGGACGGCGGGGCTTCGAGCCGGGCCGCGATGCCGCCCGATGGGATGCTGAGGGTCCAACCCGCCTCCCCCGCCTCGCCCTCCACGCGGTGGAGCTCGACGTCGGTCCAGCGGGAACGGACGCCGTCCATCCACCCCCAGGCGAAGGCCGCCGTGTCGCCTTCCGCGTGCGCCACCAGCAGGCCATCCCCCCGCGCGTCGGCCAGCAACAGCAGCCCGTCGGCTCCGCCGTCGGCCGAGCCGCCGGCCGTGCGGGCCGCGCGGCGGAAATGAAGCAGGCCGGGCTGGGAGGCGGAGTCGGTCTCGAGCGCCGCCAGGGCCAGCAGCTCGCGCTGGCCGGTCGACCCCGTCCACTCCGCCAGGATGCGGTTCGGCCGCAGGCGGATCCGGCGGGTTCCGTCGGAGTGCGACAGGCCGATGATCCGGGATCCGTCGCCGACCCGTACCTGGAGCCCTCCGCCCGGAAGGATGCGCCAGGCGGCGCGCGGCGCGGGAAGCGTGTCCCGCACGTCCAGGAACTCCGTCCACGTCTCGCCCACCGCGATCCAACCCCGGTAGTCTCGCGCCAGCGACGAGGCCGATGTCCGGTTCACGAACTCGAGCAGGAGCCGCGTGGAGCCGCTCACCGCCCCGGTGAAGGCGAACGCGGTCAGATAGTGAGCCGCCGCGGTCGACGCCGAGCCGTCGGCGGTCGTGGCCGCCCGATCCTCGTCCTCGGCGGCCGGGCGCCTCGTCTCCGCGCAGCCGCCCGTCACGAGGAGGACGGACAGGATCCACGGGACGGTGCTGGCGATTCGCTCGCGGCGCATGTGCCATTCGGTTCGCGGGGATCGGTTTGCCGGGCGGGCGCAAGATATCCGGTCGTGCGGCCCGATCACAGATGCGCCCGACCGCAGCGCGAATGGCGCTCGGCCGCCTCACGGTCGCGCCCGACCGCCTCCGGATCGCGACGGAGCGTGCTCGCGACGCCGGCGGCCCTCTCCGGCGACTGTCGCCTCCCCGTGGCCCCCCGTATCTTGCGGCGGCCCGCGGGGCGACCGACCGGCGGGCTTTTCCTCGTGATCAGAAGACCGGACCGGGAAACGACATGCAGCTCTACACCAAGATCCTGCTCGCCCTGATTCTCGGGGCGGTCGTGGGCCTCGTGGCCAACCTGTTCGACATCGGCTGGCTGGTCGCCGCGCTGGTCGCGATCAAGCCGGCGGGCGACGCGTGGATCCGGCTCATCACCATGGTCGTCATCCCGCTCGTCGTGGCCAGCCTGGTCGTCGGAACGGCCAGTCTCGGCGACATCACCAAGCTGGGACGTATCGGGGGCAAGACGGTCGCCTTCTACCTGTGCACGACGGCGATCGCGGTCACGATCGGTCTCGCCCTGTCGAACCTCGTGGTCCCGGGGGCACGGATCGACCCGCAGGCTCTGGAGGGCCTCCGGAGCCAGTACCTGGCCGAGGGGACGAGTCGCGTCGAGCTGGCACAGGAGACCCCGGGCCTGGTGGACCTGCTGCTCGACATGATCCCCCGGAACCCCGTGGCCGCGCTCGCCGAGATGGACATGCTCGCCATCATCTTCTTCTCGATCTTCTTCGGGGCGGCCATCTCGGTGCTGGCGGTCGAGAAGCGGGGGACGGTGGTCGGGTTCTTCGACGGCGTGAACGAGGCGGCGATGGTCATGATCCACTGGATCATGAAGCTGGCTCCGTACGCCGTGTTCGCGCTCATCGGCGAGGTCGTGGCGCGCTTCGGCGCCGATGTCCTGCAGAGCCTCCTGTTCTACAGCCTGACCGTGGTCGTGGGTCTGCTGCTCCACCTCGGCCTCACGTACACGGCGGCGATCCGCTTCCTGGCCAAGCTGAGCCCGCTCGAGTTCCTCCGCGGGATCCGCGAGGCGCAGATCATCGCGTTCTCGACCTCGAGCTCGAACGCCACGCTCCCGATCACCATGGAGGTGGCCGAGGAGAAGGTGGGCGTGAGCCGCGAGGTGTCGAGCTTCGTCCTCCCCCTGGGAGCCACCATCAACATGGACGGGACGGCGCTCTACCAGGCGGTCGCCACCATGTTCATCGCGCAGGTCCTGGTGGGCGACATCTCGCTGGCGGCCCAGGTCGGGATCGTGCTGACGGCCACGCTCGCCTCGATCGGCGCGGCGGGCGTGCCGTCGGCGGGCATCATCATCCTGATCGTGGTGCTGCAGCAGGCGCTTCCGCCGGAGGTCGACCCGGCGGTGGGGATCGCCATGATCCTGGGCGTCGACCGGATCCTCGACATGTGCCGGACCGCCGTGAACATCACCGGCGACCTCACGGCGGCGGCCGTGGTCGCCCGCTCGGAGGGCGAGACGCTCTCCCCGTCCCCGGAGATTCCCGCGGCGGCCTGACGCCCCGGCCCGACGTCCTCACCGGCGGGGCAATGCCGCCCTCGCCGAGAAACGCCGCCCTCCGTGGGTACCGCTACCGCAGGCGGGTCTCCGGACCCACCTGCTCGTCCAGCGTACGGAACAGCCGCACCAGCCGCCTTCGGTTCACCCCCAGGTCTCCCTGACCGACGCGGGAGGCGGAGCGCGCGTCCACGCGCGTCATGCCGTTCTCGTCCAGCTCCACCCAGATCGTGAGGTCGTCCACGAAGCGGAAGACCAGCGAGCGGCAGCGGACGGTGATCAGGCCCAGCTCCTCGTCCTCGTGCGCCAGCTCCCAGCGCGGGCGGGCCTGGATCTGGGCGAGCAGGGCATCCCAGGCGCGCGCGAACGGGGCGGCGTACAGCCGTCCACCAGGGCCGTCCTCGGCGCGCGTGTCCGCCGTGTTCTCCTTGAGCCAGCGACGGATCGTCGCCTTCCAACCCTCGTCGGCCGTAGATTCAGGCATGCAAGCCATAATACCCCTGGCCGGGAAGGGTACAAGGGTGCGTCCCCACACCCATTCCCGGCCGAAGCCCCTCCTCCGGGTGGCCAACCGGCCCGTCCTCGCCCACGTGATCGAGGCCCTGCGGGAGGCCGGCGTGGACGACCTCGTGTGCATCACGGGCCATCTGAAGGAGCAGATCGAGGCGTGGCTCGAGCGGGAGCACCCCGACCTGAGCAAGCACTACGTCGAGCAGGTCGAGCAGCTCGGCACCGCGGATGCGATTCGCCTGGCCGAGCCGTACGTGGACGGACCCGTGCTCATCGTCTTCGTGGACACGCTGTTCGACGCGGACCTCTCGATCATTCGCGAGCGCCCCGACGACGCCGGCATCATCTGGGCGAGGGAGGTCGAGGACTATCAGCGGTTTGGGGTCATCGTGACCGACGAGCACGGTTACATGGAGCGCATCGTGGAGAAGCCGTCCGAGCCGATCTCCCGCTTGGCCAACATAGGGCTCCAGTACGTGCGCGACCACGAGCTGATGTTCGAGGGGATCCGGCACGTGATGGAGGCGGACCCGCAGCTCGGCGAGTACTTCCTCACGGACGCCTTCCAGTACATGGTGGACCACGGCGCCCGGATCTTCACCGCCACGGTCGACGGGTGGTGGGACTGTGGCAAGCCGGAGACGCTGCTCGAGACGAACCGGGTGCTGCTGGAGCGCGGCCACGCCCGGAGGCCCGAGGAGGTGCCCGACGGCGTGATCGTCGCCAACCCGGTGCGGGTGGCCGCGGACGTCGAGCTGGCGGCATCCGAGATCGGGCCCAACGTGAGCCTCGCATCGGGGAGCGCCGCGCGCCGCAGCCGGCTCCGCGACTGCATCGTGGGCGAGGGGACGGAGATCGAGGATTGCGACCTCCACGACTCGCTGATCGGCGACCGGGCCGTGCTCCGCGGCGTGACGGGACGCGTGAACGTGGGAGACGACGCGCGCGTGGAGGCCGATGCTCCATGAGGGGACGGGGGACGCCGTGACCGGTGCGGAGCGAGATGGCGGATCGGGCGCCCCGGCGACGGGCCCCACCGAGGGCGCCCACCTGATCCACGACTGGAACCGGCTCCCGGGCAGCTACGACTACTCGGCGGTCTCCGTGGAGCTGGACGACGAGACCCTTCGGGACGGCCTGCAGAACCCGTCGGTCACCGACCCCCCGACGGAGAAGAAGGTCGAGCTGCTGCACCTGATGGCGGAGCTCGGCATTCACGCCGCCGACATCGGGCTCCCCGGGGCGGGCCCGCGCGCCTACGAGGCCGCCCTGGCCCTGGCCCGCGAGATCGCCGGGGCCGACCTGGCGATCTCGGCGAACTGTGCCGCCCGCACGGTGGTGGCCGACATCCGACCGATCGCCGAGATCGCCCAGAAGACGGGACTGCGGCTGGAGGTGGGCGCCTTCATCGGCAGCTCCCCGATCCGGCGCTACGCCGAGGGCTGGGAGCCGGACATGATCCGGAGGGCCACCGAGGAGGCGGTCGCCTTCGCGGTCGCCGAGGGCCTGGACGTGATGTACGTGACGGAGGACACGACCCGATCGCGGCCCGAGACGCTCCGGGACCTCTACACGACGGCGGTCGAGGCCGGGGCGCGGCGCATCTGCCTGGCCGACACCGTGGGACACGCCACGCCGCACGGGACCCGGCAGCTCGTCCGCTTCGCCCGCGAGCTCACGGCCGGGATGGACCAGCCGGTGAAGGTGGATTGGCACGGTCACCGCGACCGGGGGTTCGGCCTCGCCAACGCGCTGGCGGCGATCGAGGAGGGGGTGGACCGGGTCCACGGCACGGCGCTCGGCATCGGCGAGCGGGTAGGCAACACCGAGATGGACCTGCTGCTCGTGAACCTGAAGCTGCTCGGGATGCACGACCGGGACCTCTCCCGGTTGCCCGAATACTGCGCACTGGCGGCGGAGATGTGCGGCCTGGAGATCCCGCACAGCTACCCCGTGGTCGGCGAGGATGCGTTCCGCACCGGAACCGGCGTGCACGCCGCCGCGATCATCAAGGCGATGCGCAAGGGTGACCCGTGGCTGGAGGACCGCGTCTACAGCGGGGTGCCGGCGTCCGAGTTCGGCCTGCGGCAGAGGATCGAGGTGTCGCCGGTCTCGGGCCTCAGCAACGTGAAGCACTGGCTCGACGAGCACGGCTACGATCCCGATGACGAGGCCCTGTGCCGCGCGGTGTTCGATCTGGCGAAGCGAACGGACCACACGCTGGCCCGCGAGGAGATCGAGCGGGAGATCCGGCGCGCGCGCGGAGCGGGGGAGGCCGGTGCCGGGCGACCGGGGCAGGGAGCCGATGGAGCGGGTTCGGGGGCCGCGACGAACGGTGAGGCCCGGCGCGGGTAGACGGCACCAGGCAAGGAGGGAGGGGCGGGTGGACGGACAGGGACGGGTCGAGGCGAAGGTCGGGACGAAAGGCGCGGTACCCGGGCTCGCGGCGCTGTGCGGCATCGTGGTCGGGCTCGCCGGGGGCGAGCCGCTTTCGGCGCAGGACCGGGACGAGCTCGTCCCGATCGTGCCGGGAGGCGTGCCCGTCGTGGTGTTGCCCGTCCAGTCGGCCCGGCCGACCCCCGGCGGGGCCTGGCCGGGGGGCGCCCCGTCCATGGAGGCGACGCTGGAGGCGCTGGGCGCCGAGCTCGGCTTCGCGCTCGGCGAGCAGCGGGGAGCGCGGGACTGGGTGATGCCCGAGGAGGTCGTGGCCCGGGTCGAGCGGAACCCGGTGGTGCGCGTCGACCCCGCCCGGCTCTCGTACCACGGCCTGCTGCAACCGCCGAAGGAGCGGGAGCAGTTGTACGAGCCGCTCCACGGCCAGGTCCGGAAGCTGGCGGCCCTCTTCGGCTCCCGGCTGGTCCTGTTGCCGCTGGCCGTATGGTACGAGCCGGAGCCGGCGGGCGAGGCCGTGCGGGCGGAGGCCGGGGCTGCGGAGGCGGAAGCCGGAGCCGAAGCGGAAGCCGGAGCCGCGGTTTCGCAGCCGCCGGCCGTGGCCTCGGATCGCGGGCGGGCGGTGCTGCTCATGGCCCTGATCGACGTGCGCCGGGCCGCGGTCCTCTGGCACGGTACGCTGGAGGGAGGGTGGGCCGAGCCCACGTCGCCGGCCCTGCTGGCCACGCTGGCCCAGCGGATCGCGCGACAGCTCGCGCCCTCGTGACGAGCGCTGGCATCGTGACTCGAGCCGGATGCGACGGCGACGTATGGGACGGACGAGAGACTTCGCGGCGGCGTGCGCCGCGGCGGCGTTCGCCGCGGCGGCGTGCGCGTGCGGGGGCGGCGATGCCCCCCGGCTTCCCGCCGAGGCCGAGCTCCACGACCTCTACGGCCCGCGCGCGGAGGTGACCCTCAACGGGAACGTCGTCGACGTCCGGGTCGAGCAGTCCGCCTCCGACCTGAGACGGGGAGGCGAGTTGTGGGCGCGGGTGGGACCCTACATCTACCTGTTCTCGCCGCAGACGCGCGAGATCTTCCAGACGTACGATGGCGTCGCCGCGGTCCGCGTGCTGACCTCCACCCGGGGGAGCGACCGCGTCGCCGAGGCGATGCTGGTCCGCGACACCCTCACCTCCGTCACCTGGCGGGAGGCCATCCGGCGGGTGGCGAGCGCGCGGCGGGAGGGCACGGACAACCCCGTCCACCTCGAGGACCTGGTGCGCTTCGGCGAGGACTACGCGCGCTACGAGTACGATCCGCGGTACGTGCCCCGACCCTGAACGCCAGCCCGACGTCGAGGAGACGATGACCCGTAGAGTCACGCTGATCCCGGGCGACGGCATCGGACCCGGCATCACCGACGCCACGGTCGGCGTGCTGGACGCCGTCGACGCTCCGATCGAGTGGGAGCGCCAGGTCGCCGGTGTGGCGTCCGTGGAGCGAACCGGGGACCCCCTGCCGCAGGAGACGCTGGATTCGGTCGAGCGGAACCGGGTGGCGCTCAAGGGGCCGCTCACCACGCCCGTCGGGTCGGGGTTCCGGTCGATCAACGTGGCTCTGCGCAAACACTTCGACCTGTACGCCAACGTCCGTCCCGCCAAGACCCTGATTCCGGGCGCCCGCTACCCGGACCTGGACCTGGTCATCGTGCGCGAGAACACGGAAGGGCTGTACGCGGGCATCGAGCACTTCATCGGCATGGAGGACGACCCGCGGGCGGTCGCGGAGTCGGTGATGCTGATCACCCGGTACGGCTCGAACCGGATCATCCGGTTCGCCTTCGACTACGCGGTGGCCCACGCGCGGCGGAAGGTGACGCTCGTGCACAAGGCCAACATCCTCAAATACACGCACGGTCTCTTCCTGGAGGTGGGGCGCGAGGTCGCCCGGGAGTACGAAGGCCGCGTGGAGTTCGACGAGAAGATCGTCGACAACACGGCCATGCAGCTCGTCCTGGACCCCTACCAGTTCGACGTGATCGTCACCGAGAACATGTTCGGGGACATCCTCTCGGACGAGGTCGCGGGCCTGGTCGGCGGGCTCGGCTTCGCGCCGGGGGCCAACATCGGCGAGGAGGTGGCGATCTTCGAGGCGGTGCACGGCTCGGCGCCCGACATCGCGGGCCGGGGGATCGCCAACCCCACCTCCCTCATCCTGGCCGCCTGCCTGATGCTGGAGCACCTGGGCGAGGCGCCGCTGGCGGAGCGGGTGCGCGGGGCCCTGCGCGCGACGCTGGCCGAGGGAGAGGCCCTCACCCCCGACCTCGGCGGTGGGGCCACGACGTCCGAGTTCGCCGGGGCGGTGATCGGCCGACTGTCGGCCGACGCCGCGGCGGTGTGAAGGGCCCCTCGGGCGCCGCGCCCGGGCCGCGCGGCGGGACGGAGCGGGAGGCGGATGCCCCGACCCGGTCGCTGCGGTTCGGTGCCGCGACCTGCCGGAGCTGC
Organism: uncultured Gemmatimonadota bacterium; assembly: GCA_964392705.1. GTDB lineage: Bacteria > Gemmatimonadota > Gemmatimonadetes > Palauibacterales > Palauibacteraceae > CAYMQZ01. Next base: position 8,133 of record CAYMQZ010000050.1, on the reverse strand, counting down.
GGCGAGACGCGTCCCGAAGAGAGCCTGGACGAGCACCAGTGGTGCCCGGACTGCCGGGAGCGGCTGGAGCGACGGATCCGCTGGGGGATGCACGTGGTCGCCCTGCTGGTCGTGGCGCCGTTCGCCATCTGGGTCCTGGTGCTCGAGAAGTCCGCGTATTTTCCGTGGTACGCCTGGCTCATCCCGCTCGCCGGGGCCTATTATCTCGGCCTGCGGATCGGCCGCGAGGCGCTGAGGGGCTACGCCCGCTGGCGCCGCCTGCGCGATTGAGCCGGGGCGGTGTCGGTCCCGCCCGGGCGGCGGGGCTCGTGGCCGCCTCGCTGGCCGTGATGGGCGGGGTCGTCTTCGCGGCCAACCCGGCTCGCTACGGGGCCGTCGGCGCCGCCGCCGGCGTGGCGCTCGTCGCGCTCGGCCTGCTGGGCGCCGTCCGGCTCTTCCGCGCGGGAAGCTGACGGGAGGGATCCGCCGCTCCCCGGCGGCCCCGGACCGCGCGTGGCGCCGGGGCGGTGACCGAGTCTCACCGAACGAAGATCGGAGAAGGAGCCATATGCCGTTCGAGGGCGTGGACTACTACCGGATCGACGATCTGCTGAGCCCCGAGGAGCGGGCCGTGCGCGACGCGGTGCGCGACTGGGTGGAGCAGGAGGTGATGCCGATCATCCAGGAGCACTACATCGCCCGCACCTTCCCCTCCGAGCTCATCCCCCAGATGGCCGAGCTGGGGTTCCTGGGGGCGAACCTGCCCGAGGAGTACGGATGCGCGGGGCTGAACAACGTATCGTACGGGCTCATCATGCAGGAGCTGGAGCGCGGCGACTCGGGCCTTCGCTCCTTCGCCTCCGTGCAGGGCGCCCTGGTCATGTACCCGATCCACGAGTTCGGGAGCGAGGAGCAGCGAAAGGAGTGGCTACCCAGGCTGGCCTCGGGAGAGGCGATCGGCTGCTTCGGGCTCACGGAGCCCGACTTCGGGTCCAACCCGGGGGGGATGCGCACGCGCGCCGTGAAGGACGGCGACGAGTGGGTGCTGAGCGGCACCAAGATGTGGATCACCAACGGCTCCATGGCCGACGTGGCCGTGGTGTGGGCCAAGGCGGGCGAGGTGGACGACGTCGCCTCGATACGCGGCTTCATCGTCGAGACGGACCGGGAAGGGTTCACCGCCAAGGACCAGGTGGGGAAGCTCTCGCTGCTCGCCTCCGACACCTCCGAGCTGGCGCTCCAGGACGTGCGCGTGCCGGACGCGAACCTCCTCCCGGACAGCGGCGGCCTCAAGAGCCCCCTCATGTGCCTCAACCAGGCGCGCTACGGAATCGCGTGGGGCGCGGTCGGGGCCGCGATGGCCTGTTACCGCGAGGCGCTCGACTACGGCAAGAGCCGGGTCCAGTTCGACCGCCCGATCGCCGGCTATCAGCTGCAGCAGGCCAGGCTCGCGGAGATGCTGACCGAGATCACCAAGGCCCAGCTCCTCGCCCTGCGCCTGGGGCGGATGAAGGACGAGGGCACGATGCGGCCCCAGCACGTCTCGCTCGCCAAGCGGAACAACGTGGACATGGCGTGCGAGGTGGCGCGCGAGGCGAGGCGGCTGCTGGGCGCGAGCGGCATCCTCGTCGAGTATTCGGCGATGCGGCACATGGCGAACCTCGAGTCCGTGTACACCTACGAGGGGACCCACGACATCCACACGCTCGTGCTGGGGCAGGACGTCACCGGGCTGGCCGCGTTCACCTGACGGGATGAGCCGGGGTGCGTAGGCGGCTCGCTCGCTGGATCCTCGGCCTCTTCGGGTGGGAGGCGGAGGGCGACCTTCCGGACGCGAGGAAGTACGTGGCGATCGGGGCGCCCCACACCTCGAACTGGGACTTCCCCGTGGCGATCCTCACGATGTGGGCCATCGGCCTCGAGGGACGGTGGGTGGGCAAGCACACCCTCTTCCGCCCCCCGTTCGGCTGGATCATGCGCAAGCTGGGCGGCCTGGCGCTGAACCGCGAGACGACCCAGGACTTCGTGTCGCAGATGGTGGAGCGGTTCGCCGAGCGCGAGGAGCTCGTCCTGGTGATCGCGCCCGAGGGCACGCGGAGCCGCACGCCCCACTGGCGGACCGGCTTCTACTGGATCGCCCACGGCGCCCGCGTGCCGATCGCCCTGGGCTACCTGGACTACGGGCGGAAGCGGGCCGGCGTGGCGAGGGCGCTCGTCCCGAGCGGCGACCTCGAGGCGGATTTCGAGGAGATCCGCGCCTTCTACGCCGAGAAGACGGGCAAGCGGCCGGAGAGGACGAGCGCGCTGACGATCAAGCCGCGGGAGGCGTGAGGAGGGCGCCCCCGCCCGTCACGACCGTCAGCCGCTGGTCACGCAGACCATCAGTCGCTCGTCACGCAGCCCGTCAGCCGCCCCTCACGCAGCCCGTCAGCCGCCGCCCCAGGAGAAGAAATAGCCTCCCATGACCGCCGGCCCGGCCGGCAGGTTGCGGCCGCCGAGCGGGATCCGGGCCCCGGCTTCCAGCACCCCCGGCCCCAACCGGTGGCCCAGCGTGGGAAGGAGCTGCTGGAGCCGACGCTTCGCCGTCGGCACCTTCACCCGCTCGATCCGGGGCGCCACGCCCCACAGGCCCTCCCACGCGAGCTTCCAGGTGAAGCCCGCCGGCAGCTCGCCGCCCGCCGCCGCGAAGGCGAAGCGCTCGTCCCCGGGGTCTCGCACCACCTCCGTGTTCTCCTCGCGCCACCGGTTGCCCACCCATCCCATTATGTAGAGGGGCAGCGGATGGAAGGAGTGCCCGAGCTCGAGCATCAGCTCCCAGTCCCGCTGTCCCTCGGTCAGCGGGATCACCTCGGCGTCGACTGGAAAGTCGGAGCCGGGGAGCTTCACCCCGCCCCGCACGGCGACCGCCACCGGAAGCTGCGCGCGGAGGAGCCGGGGTCCCGCCCGCAGGAAGAGGCGGACGTCGCCGAGGCCGGTCTTGTCCCGCTCGCCTCCGGCATCATCGAAGCTCAACCGGTGCACGGGCACCTGGACCCAGGCGTCCACGCCGTGGAACAGGCCCACGGCGGCGGTCAGGAAGAACGAGGTCGTCACGGCGTGACCGTCGGCGAAGAACGGCGCGACCTCGCCCTCGGTGTCGAACTCCTCGCGGGTGTCGTGGTGGAAGACGGTGAGTTGCATCCAGCCCTCTCCCGGGGCCTCGGGCCACTGGGCCCGGAGCGGCGAGAGAGCCGCGAGGCAGGCGAGCGAGGCCAGGCAAACGGCCCGCGCCTCCGGGCAGAGCCCCGGTCCCCCGAGGCAGTCCGCCCGGCGCCCCGGACCGCCACGGGCGCGCCGGCGTCCCGGCTTCCGGCTCAATTCGCCGGCCGCCAGATCGTCGTCTGTGGGTGGAACTCGGCCCAGGCGAACCAGAAGGCGACGTGCGCGTCCGCGATCGGCTCCAGCCGCGAGCCCGCCAGGGGTCCCTCGACCGCCTGGCCATCGACGCGCCACACGCTGCCCGTCTCCAGGTCCACGACCCGTCCGTCGCGCGCCTCGAAGCTCAGGAGCTCCCCATCCAGGCGGCGGTCGTAGGCCATCGCCGCCTCCGCCTCCCCGTCCCAGAGCACGACGACGTCCACGGGGTTCGGGCCGGGGGTCGTGGCCTCGGCGACGGCGGCCGGACCCCGCTCCTGGAGCGTGAGGAACGGGAACGCGATCCCGGCCTCACCCGCCGGGATCCCCAGCACCCGCTCCTTGATGGGCCGGCGCTCGTCGATGTTCTCCTCCGGGAAGAGGGGCGGGAAGTCGAGGTCCTCGTAGCGGCCGTAGGGGTAGCGGGTGTAATCGCGGCTGAACCCGGTGATGCCGGAGATGACCTTCGTGTCGGGATGCAGCGCCCTCCAGGCCTTCCAGGTCATCTCGATCGAGGGAAGCACGGGGAGCGAGGCGCCGTTACGCGGACCGCAGCGCGCTCCCATGCTCATCTGCGGCCAGATGGACTCGGTGTCCGGGTCCAGCATCATCAGGTTGTTGTGGAACAGCAGACCGGACACGATGAACTCCGTGACGCCGCTTTTCCCGGTCTCGAAGAAGAGGTTCGACCCGGTGAGCGGGCAGTAGGTGACGCTCTTGGTCCCGCCCCTCTGGCGGGTGAAGTTCGCAACCTCGTGCCACCACAGGATGTTGTGGGGGACGGCCACCCAGCCCTGATCGAGCCGCACCCCGATCACCCGATCCGAATCGAACAGGTAGCCCGCCTCGGGGTCGTCGGCATCCACGAGCTTCGGGTCCGTGAGCGCCGGGATTCCTCCGCGCCCCACGCCACCATCGAAGATCTCGCTTTCCGGAATGCTGCAGGAGCTCGTCGAGGGAAGGGGATCCCGTTGCCGGGCATCGGAGCCCGTGGGCGCGTCGCGCACGCCGCACGCGGCGAGGCCGACGGCGAGGACTCCGATGAGTGGGACGGTGACGAGGGAGCGCGCCGCCCCCGCTGCGGCGGGACGCGCCGCTCGCCGAACGTTTATCTCTCTCCTGGACATGACATCGCTCCGGTCGCGTCGCGCGGAACGTTGCTGGGCCGCCATTCATGGTAACAGCCCTGACCGCGTCCGGGGTTCCCGAAAGGCGTGACCCCTGCTCGACGTCGGGTGGCGAGCCGTCATCCGGGAACGGCCCGCTTCCCTGGGCGGTTCCGCGCCGAGCTCGGGGAACGGCGCGGGAGATCGATGGGTTGACCACCCGGAGACGGCGGGAAGGGGGTCGCGGCCGGAGGGACGCTGCACATGGGGGGGTGCGAGATGTCGAGCGAGGCGAACGAGAAGTTCGATCAGGGGGGGCACTCCCTGGGCGGGCTCTCTCGCAGGGAGGCGGTGTTCGTCCTGGCGGCGGCCGCGGCCTGGCCGTGGATGTCCGGCCCCGTGCGCGCCGCCAGGGCCGCGAGAGGCGCGATCGGAGAGATCCGCGGCGTCGATGTGCCGAACCGCGCTAGCGGCCCCGTCCCCGCCGAGCTGCCACCTCGGACCGTGGGGCTCCGCTCGCTGGGCGGCGACTTCCGGTTCGATCCGCCGGGACTCCTGGTCTCCCGCGGGGAGACGGTGACCTGGCTCAACATGGGCGACTTCCACACCGTCACGGCCTTCCATCCCGCGAACGACGGCCTGCTCTCCCGAACGGTACCGCTCCGGATCCCCCGGGCGGCGGAGCCGTTCCACTCGGGGATGCTGGGGCTGGATGCGGGGAGCGTCTTCGAGCACGCCTTCGAGGTGGAAGGCGTCCACGACTACTTCTGCCAGCCGCACTACTCCTTCGGCATGGTGGGCCGGATCGTGGTGGGCGGCCCACGGAGCGGCCCGGCGCTCGCGGCCGACGACTCGGCGCTCGCCGAGGCCGCCCGCGAGGAGCTGCCCCCGGTGTCGACGATCGTCGGTCCGGCCGGTCGAGCCTACGAGTGGGCATCGCGGATCAACGGGGTGCTGCGGCTGCGGACCCGGGACGCCGACTCGGATCCCGACGCGCGGGCGGTTCTCGAAGCCGCCCGGGGCGACGATCTCCTTCTCCGGGCGCTTCGGAAGGAGGGCGCGGAAGAGGAGTTCTTCCAGCGGCTGGGAGCGTTCGTCGACTCGGTGACCCGCGGGGCCGACTACGAGAGGCTGGTGGAGCGGGCCGACGCCGCCAAGGAAACGCTCCGGGCCCTCCGCGGGAGGTCTCGTAGGGAGGCTCCGGATGGAGATCCGGAACCGTCCCCGCGCCTCCCTTGTTGCCCATGACGAGGGAGGAACGACACCGCAGGAAGACACAGGAGGACAGGAGCCATGAAGACACTAGGAAGGCTGATTTCCGTACCGGTGGCCCTCACGATCGCGGGCGGGATGGTCGTCCTGACGGCCGCCTCGTCCCGGCCCGCGAGCCAGACCGACGCATCGGTGGTGGACGGGGCGTGGAGCATCGAAGCGTCGGGCGCCCGGATCATCGGCGGGTACGGCGACAACTTCGCGTACGACGGCGAGAACGTCCGGCCCCTGGACGGCAGGGCGACGATGACCGTGGATCCGGACGCCGGCACGGCCGAGCTGGAGATACGGTTGAAGACGACCGAGGCGTCGGGCCCGATCCGCTTCTCGGACGAGAAGAGCTTCTCCGGGGAGATCCGGATCGTGCAGAAGCTCGACACGGAGCGGATGGATCAGGCGAGGATCGCCACGGACGTGTTCCTGCACGGGGACACGGGGAACGAGGCCCCCGTGATGCCGCGCATCTACAACTACTTCGCCACCTGGGGCCCGGCCACGATCTGGGTGGACGGCGAGGAGGTCGTCCCGATGATCGGGAGCCACACGATGTTCACCGAGCAGGCCCGCGGCGAGAGCGGGAAGATCGTGAACGCCTCCGGAGAGGTCTACAGCCCGAGGGCGACCGACAAGACGGGCTTCACGGATCCCTCCGAGACGGAGTTCCACTTCGTGGCGCACACCATGGAGCCGGACTCCGACAACTTCCCGCCGCATACCGCCTGGATCCACCTCCACTTCTCCGACGTGGAAGTGGTCCAGAAGCCGGAGGATGCGCGGGTCCCCTACCGGGCGAACTGAGCCCGGAAGCGGAACGGGTCGCCGCGCCATGAGAATCGGGCGAGCCCTGTCTGCCGCGCTCGCGGGCGTGGTGGCCGCCACGGCGCCCGCTTGCGGGCAGGAGCGGCCGCCGGGGGGTGGCGTTGAAGTCGACTCCGCCGAGGTGGCGCAACGGCTCGGAGGTGGCGAGCGCTGGAAGACGGACTTCTCGAAGATCGCGGTTCCGCCCGGGGAGATCGTATCGGGGGGACCGCCGAAGGACGGGATCCCCGCCATCGACGACCCGACCTTCGAGGGGGCGTCGAGCGCGAACGCGTGGCTGGACGACCGCGAGCCCGTGATGGTCGTGGAACGGGGCGAAGAGGCCAAGGCCTACCCGCTGGCGATCCTGGTGTGGCACGAGATCGTGAACGACCGGGTCGGCGGCGAGCCGGTGACGGTGACCTACTGCCCGCTCTGCAACACGGCCCTCGCCTTCGACCGCCGGGTCGGCGGGCGGGTGCTCGATTTCGGGACCACCGGCCGTCTCCGCCATTCCGACCTGGTCATGTACGACCGGCAGACGGAGACCTGGTGGCAACAGGCCTCGGGCGAGGCGATCGTCGGCGAGTTGCTGGGGACGTCGCTGGAGCTCGTCCCGGCCAACACGCTCTCCTGGAGCCGGGCGCGGGAGCTGTACCCGGACCTCCGCGTCCTCTCCCGCGATACGGGACACGACCGCCGCTACGGGATCAACCCCTACGAGGGCTACGATACCCGCGGCGCTCCGATGCCGCGCTTCTTCCAGGGCCGGAGGGACGACCGGCTTCCGGCCATGGAGCGGATCGTGGCCGTCGACATCGGCGCCGGCTGGGCGGCCTCGTTCTCGAAGCTGGCGGAGGCGCGCGTCGTGAACGCGACGGTCGAGGGCCGTCCCATCGTGGTCACCTGGATCCCGGGAGCCGCCAGCGCGCTGGATGCCGCGCGCATCGCCGAGGGGCGGGACGTGGGGCAGACGGCGGCCTTCGACCGCCGAGTGGACGGCCGCACGCTCGCGTTCGAGCGGGCCGGCGACGGGAAGCTGCGGGACCGGGAGACGGGGACGACCTGGGATCTGGCCGGACGCGGCGTGGCGGGTCCGCTCCAGGGGAAGCGGCTCGAGGCGATCCCCCACGGGAACCACTTCTGGTTCGCCTGGGCGGCGCTCCGGCCCCGCACGGAGCTCTGGACGCCCGATTGAAGAACCCGGAGGAGAAAACGATGGCGAAGATCTCGGTGGTGGTGCTGGCCGACACGGAGTCTCCGGGAGATCTGGGGCGCGTGTCGAACGCCCTGACGATGGTCCAGGAGGCGGCCGAGGCCGGCGACGAAGTGGAGCTCGTGTTCGACGGCGCCGCGGTCAAGTGGCCCGGGGAACTGGACTCCGGCGAGCACAAGCTGAGCCCGGCGTTCGCGGCGGTGAAGGAACATGTGGCCGGGGCGTGCGAGTACTGCGCCGGTGCGTTCGGCGTGGAGGAGGCCGTGCGCCGCTCCGGCGTTCCGCTTCTCGGCGAGTACGAGGGACATCCGAGCCTGCGCGATCGCGTGGCGGGAGGCTTCCAGGTCGTCACGTTCTGACGGACAGTCA
>CAYMQZ010000049.1:3859-16992 GCA_964392705.1 uncultured Gemmatimonadota bacterium | reverse complement strand
GCCCGGCTGGCTCTACCGCCCCCACCCCGAGACGAAGCCCCGGCACCATCAGCCGGAGGACGTCGTCGAGGTGATCGCGGAGCGGCTGGAGGGCGTGGGCTACGGGAGTCGGCTGACCCTCGCCGTGGACCCGTGGGAGGTGCGGGTGGCGGGGGAGGTTCGCTGAGCGGGAGACTCGCCCCCCGGAACGTACACAGCCGTTCCGGGCGAGCGTCGCCGCGGGACCCGGGCCGAGGAGAGGCTCAGAGCTCGAGCACCACCGCCACCGTGAGCAGGGAATCCAGCTCGTCGAGCTCGGCCAGCACGGTCTCGTCCGTCGGCTCGCCGCCCGGGGTGAACAGCGGCACCTCTTCCAGCGCGGGCTGGGCGTCGTAGAGCAGCTGGAGGCTGGTCCGAAGCGCCAGCGCATCGTTGATGGAGACCGAGACCGCGTTGGTGAAATCGCCGCGGAGATCGTCGGAGTCGTCCAGGTTCTCGTCCAGAATCAGCACGCTGGAGAGCTCGGTGCTCTCGGTCAGCCGGCGGCCGTAGTCCCAGGAGAAGCGGAGGCCGGCGAAACGATCGGTCTCCTGCTCCGCGGCCGTTGGGCTCTCGACCGTGTAGGTGCCGCCCAGGTCCACGCGGAAGTGGCCGCGCTCGGTCTCGTGGACCACCAGGCCGCCCCCGCCGACCACCGTCCAGCGTCCGTCGATCCCGGTGAAGACGTTCCGGGTCCACGAGGCTCCCCCGTAAGCGAAGGAGCGCTCCGAGAGCGATCGGTCGAACCGGGTCCGGGCGTAGTAGCTCTCGGCGGTGAGCTCGCCCTCGGACTCCTCGACGACCTCGAAGTCCTCGGCCGTGCCGACCGCGCGGCGGGCGATGTCGGACGACTTCGCGCGGAGCCCGCCGGCGGCCAGGCTCCAGCGGGCGTTCTCCCACACCCGGCCCAACCCGGCGCCCGCTCCCAGGGTCGTGCTCTCCGCGTTCCCGGAGGCCATCACGACGCTGAGCTCCGCGTCGAAGGACCAGCCGAGCTCCCTCTCCTCCTCCTGGGCCGGGAGGGGCGAGGCCACCACGAGGGAGGCGGCCAGGAGGAAGGGCGCCGGAACGAGTCGGCCGGCCACGCCGACCGCGTTCCGACCGGGGGCCGAGGTGGGCCTGGATGGCATGTCGCTTCTCCTGTCGGGGCGAGGGCCGTGCGGCCCGGAGCTTCGCGTTCGCTGCGTCCGATGGGACGTCGGGGTGCCAGAACCCCCGGACGAACGTCGCGTTCCGGCCGATGTGCGGAGCATCGCGGCCCGGACCTAGATTCGCCTCCGGCCCGCGGCGCGCGAGAGGGAAAGCTCGCTCCATCGATTCGACGGATTCGAGATCGTGACCGCATACGACGACAGGGAGTCCGGCATCCCGATTCCCCCGGATGCTGCCCCCGCCGACGCCGCGAGCGGCACCCCCACCGACGAGCCGCCCGCCGACGTCGACCTCCGCCGGCCCGAAGCGTTGGAGACCCCCGAGGAGCGGCCGCCGCAGCACAAGAGGTTCGGCACCTTCGGCGGCGTGTTCACCCCTACGCTGCTCACCATCCTCGGCGTCATCATGTTCCTGCGGGAGGGGTGGGTGATCGGCAACGCCGGGATCCTGGGCGGGACCCTGATCATCCTTCTCTCCTTCCTGATCACGGCCTGCACCGGCCTCTCGATGTCCTCGATCACCACCAACATCCGGATCGGGGCCGGGGGCGCCTACGCGATCATCGCGCAGTCGCTGGGCCTCGAGATCGGCGGTGCCCTGGGCATTCCACGCTATCTGTCGCAGGCGCTCGCCGTGACCATGTACATCTTCGGTTTCCGGGAAGGCTGGCTGTGGATCTTCCCCGGGCACCCGGCCCTGCTCGTGGACGTGGTCGCCTTCGCGGCTCTGTTCGGGATCGCCTACCGGAGCGCGGGCTTCGCGATCAAGATCCAGTATCTGATCATGGCCGTGATCGGGCTCGCGCTCTTCTCGATCGCCATGGCGGCGGCCACCGGCTCCATGCAGTACCCGGTCGAGGGCGTGGGGCTGTGGGGCGACTTCCCGGGCGCCCCGGAGGATGGATTCCCGGGGACGAGCTTCTGGGTGGTCTTCGCCGTCTTCTTCCCGGCCTCGACGGGCATCATGGCCGGGGCCAACATGAGCGGCGACCTGAAGACGCCCCGCCGCAGCATCCCGCGCGGGACGATGTGGGCGATCGCGGTGAGCCTCGTCATCTACCTGCTGCTCGCATACTGGCTGGCCCGCTCCGCCACGCCAGGGGAGCTGGTCGGCAACTACACGATCATGATCGACAAGGCGTACTGGGGGCCGCCGGTGCTGGCCGGGCTCCTGGGCGCCACGTTCTCCTCGGCGCTCGCCTCGCTCGTGGGCTCCGCCCGCATCTTGATGGCGATGGGCGAGCACCGGGTTCTCCCGTACGGCGAGTGGCTGGAGCGGAAGACGGAGATCGGGGAGCCCCGCAACGCGCTGATGGTGACGGGCGCGATCCTGGCGCTCTCGATCCTGCTCCGCGATCTGAACGCGGTCGCCCCGCTGGTGACGATGTTCTTCCTGATCACCTACGCGATGCTGAACGGCATCCTGCTGGTCGAGCAGAGCCTCGAGCTGGTGAGCTTCCGACCCCGTCTGCGGGTGCCGCGCGCGGTGCCGACCGTCGGGCTGCTCGGGTCGCTGCTGGCCATGTTCATCATCCACCCGACGATGGCCTGGCTCTCGATCGCCATCATGCTGGGCTTCTACTGGCTGCTGATGCGGCGCCGCCTGGACGCGCCGTTCGCCGACGTGCGGAGCGGGCTGTTCGTGTCGCTGGCCGAGTGGGCGGCCACGAAGGTCTCGCAGCTCCCGGGCCGGCAGGAGCGGGCGTGGCGGCCGAACCTCCTCGTCCCGGTGGAGAGCGCCGGCGAGCTGCGGGGCACGTTCGAGATCATCACCTCGATCGGGCGCCCCAACGGGAGCGTCAAGATCATGGGGATCGCTCCGGAAGGGGCGGATCACGAGGCACTGGAGCGGCGGCTGGCGGCCCTCGCCGTGAGCTTCGGGGAGCGGGGCGTCTTCTCGACCTCGACCGTGGTCGAGGCGCCGGACGGCGCCTTCACCCCCGGCCTGGTGGCCGGCATGCAGGCGCTGCACGGCGCGTTCTTCCGGCCGAACATCGTCTTCCTGCAGGTGACCGACCGGGTCGGGGCCGACCGCCTGGTCGAGGCCAACCTTCGGCGCGTGGTCCGCGAGGCCGAGCGGGAGCGGATCGGGTCGCTGCTCTGGGTGCCGCATCCGGTCACGGCGCTCGGGCAGCGGCAGCGCGTGAACGTGTGGATCCGGGACCGGAGCCCCGACTGGAGCATCGGGTGGGACATCGGGAACCTGGACCTCTCCCTCCTCACGGCGCTGAAGCTGCAGAGAAACTGGCGGGCGGAGCTGCGCCTGCTGATGGTGGTGGAGGACCCGGCCGAGGAGCGGAACGCGCGGGCCTTCCTGGAGGACCTGGTCAGCCTCGCGAGGGTCCACCGCTCCCGCATCTTCGTCGAGACGGGCGACTTCGCGACCTGGATCGGGCTGGCGCCCCAGGCGGATGTGAACGTGTTCGGGCTCACGGGCGACCCGAAGCTCGACTTCCTCGACACCATGGTCGCCCAGACCGGCTCGAGCTGCCTCTTCGTGCGCGACTCCGGGCAGGAGAGCGCCCTCGCGTGAAGAGGTCGGAGGGAGTCCCCCGCGCGCGGAGCCCTCGCGCGACTCCATCTCGCCGCCCCTTGACTCCGTACCATGGTACAGGGTGTACAATGGGGTCGAGATGAGCACGAATGCCCGAAACGCTCGGTCCGATCCTCGAGACGCTGGAAGGCAGGACGTCGGTGGGGGAGCGGCTCGAGGAGAGGGCGGTGGACGGAGGCGAGGCATGAGACGGGAAACTCCCGAGGCGGCCACGTCGCCGGAGGTCGTGATCGTGTACAGCCCCGGTTGCCCGAACCTGCGGCTGGCGCGACGGCGGGTGCGCGCCGCGCTGCACGCGTCGGACCGAGCGCTCCACTGGCGCGAGTGGAGTCGGGAGAGCCCCGACACGCCGGCGTTCGCGAGAGCCTACGGATCGCCGACGGTGCTGGTAGAGGGCCGCGAGGTGGCGCCCGCGACCCGCGGGGAGCCGGGATCGAAAGGGGCGGCCCGTCGCCCGGATTGCTGCCGCCTCTACCCCGATGGGCACGGGGCCCTGGAGGGGGCGCCTTCGGTCCGGGCGATCGTGGAGGCGCTGCGGGCGACGGGATCCTCCCCGGAGGATGCGGAGGACCGGGCGGATGCGGGGGGAGGCCCCTCGTGACAGGAGCGAGAGAAGAAGAGGTGGGAGAGCCAGGAGGTGCGGCATGACGGAGACGAGGAGCATCGAGGTGTTCAGCGCCGGCTGCCCGGTGTGCGAGGAGTTCGTGCGGACGGTGATCGAGGAGGCGTGTCCCAGCTGCGAAGTGACGGTGCGGGAGATGGAGGACGCCTCTGCGGCCGAGCGCGCCGAGGTCCTCGGGGTGACGTCGCTCCCGGCCGTGGCGATCGACGGCGAGTTGGCCGAATGCTGTACGGGCCGCGGCCCCGACCTCGACGTGCTCCGCGCCCGGGGGCTCGGCAAGCGGGCGTGAGCCACGAGGCGTCTCCGGCCGGCGGAGACTGTGCATCGGCGGAACGGGTCTGCTCCTAGCTCCCCTCGCCGCAGGGGACCACGCTCACCTCGCGCACCAGCCCGCCGGGAACGATGAGCCCGGCTTCGTCCCAGCCCCGCAGGACGACCGGCGCGCCCCGGCGGACTCGCGCCTCGAGCACCGTCTCCGCCGCGGATGGCGTCTCCGCTCCGAGCGGACCCGTGGCGATCCTGAGCGTCCGGTCGACCCCCGCCGCCATCCTTACCGTGGCCACGCCGCAGGCGCCGCGGGGTCCCTGCGCGGCCGGGGGCAGCGGAGGGCCGGGCTCCGGCGGGGGCGGGATGTAGCGCCCCTCACGGGCGGAAGGTCGGGCGAGGGCGGCGACGGTCGCCGCGGCGGCGAGCCAGGGTGGGCCGATCAGGGCGAAGCCGGAGGCGATCCGGGGAACGCCGATCACCCCGGGGCCGGCCACCAGCGGGCCGTGGACCAGGTGCCGCGGCAGGCCCGGCAGGATCCCGATCCCACGCCGACCCCCGCCCAGCCCACCTCTGGAGCGAGCCGGCGGCCCGAAGGCGCCCCGGACCGGAGCGACGTCGAGCCGCACGCCGCGGCCGGCGACGGCGGCCGTGGTGGTCCCGATACGGACCCCGTGCACGGCGCGAGGCAGGGGACCGCGCCCCGCCCGGCGGATCGTGCGGTGGACCTGGCCGCTCGCCCGCTGGCGCGTCGCCTCACCGGCGTCCTCGGACTGCGCCGAGAGGGACGCCGGCCCGGGACCGCCGCCGAGCAGCCCGAGCCCGAATCCGAGCGCCAGGCCCAGCCGTGCCCGGATGGAGCCGAGCGGACGCCGGCCGGCCGGACCCCGATCCCCGACCGGTGGGCGGTCGCGGCCCGCCCCGCCGATCTCCGGGCGGCCGCGGATCTCCGCGCGGTGGCCGAACGGGATACGGCTCCTGTGCCCGACTGTGGCGTGTTTCATGCTTCTCCGGTAGCTTGAGTCTGACTCCGCCATGCGGCGGAGAACCGAGTCCTCTCCGGCGCGCCCCGTCGAGGAGGGCGCCCGGGAACCAGCGTCATACCCCAGCGAGGAGCGCGAGTGCGCAAGCTCCGCATCGCGATCATCGATCTCGTCACGAACGCCCCCACCCGCTCTCCATGGGCGCGCGTCATGTTCCCCAACTTCGCCTCCATCATGCCGCAGGTCGTCGCCACCTGGTGCGAGAAGCAGGGGCACGACGTCCGTCTGGAGTGCTACACGGGGCGCGAGGATCTGGAGACGCAGCTCGCCCACGACGCGGACCTCGTCTTCATCGGGGCGTTCTCGCAGGCGGCCCAGCTGGCCTACGCGCTGAGTCGGCTCTTCCGCTCGCGGGGCGTGGTCACGGCCCTGGGCGGGCCGCACGCCCGGAGCTACCCCGAGGACGCCCGGCGCTACTTCGACTACGTGCTGGGCTTCACCGACGAGGGGGTGATCGCGGAGCTGCTCGATGATTGCGGACCACGACGGCCGCTGGGACGGCACCTGACGGCCGAGGGCCAGCCCGCCGACCTGCCCGGCGTCGAGGAGCGCTGGAAATTCATCGAGCCGACGCTCCAGAAGGCGCCGAAGCTCAAGGTCGTGCCCATGATCGGCAGCCTGGGCTGTCCGTACACGTGCAGCTTCTGCGTCGACTCGACCGTCCCCTACCAGCCGCTGGACTTCGAGCGGATGAAGGCGGACCTGCGCTTCCTGCGGACGAAGTTCGAGCGGCCGATGGTCGGATGGCACGACCCCAACTTCGGGGTCCGCTTCGACGACTACCTGACGGCGATCGAGGAGGCCGTGCCGCCGGGCAGCATCACCTTCCTGGCCGAGATGAGCCTGTCGCTCCTCTCCGAGGAGCGGCTGAAGCGCCTCCGGAAGAACGGCTTCCGGGCGATCCTGCCCGGGATCGAATCCTGGTTCGATCTCGGGAACAAGGCCAAGACCCGGAGCACCTACGGGATGGACAAGGTCCGCTCGGTGGCCGAGCAGGTGAACATGTTGCTGCGGTATGTGCCCTACGTGCAGGCGAACTTCGTGTTCGGAACCGACGTCGATCGAGGTCCGGAGCCCTTCGAGTGCACCAAGCGGTTCGTGGACCTGTGTCCCGGCGCCTACCCCGCCTACTGTCAGCTCTCGGCGTTCGGCCGCTCGGCGCCCTTGAACCTGGAGTACCAGAAGGAGGACCGGGTCCTACCGTTCCCCTTCCGCTTCCTGAACACCCAGCACTCGATGAACGTCCGGCCGAAGCATTACGAGTGGCTCGAGTTCTACGAGCACCTGATCGACGTGACCCGATACACCTTCTCGGCGAAGGCGAACTGGCGTCGCGCGCGGGCCAACGGGGCGAACATCTGGGGCGGGATGAACCTGCTACGGAGCGTGAGCGCCCAGGGGCGGGGCCGCGCCCGGCTGTACGGGAAGATCGTCGATCGGCTGCGCTCCGATCCCGAGCACCGCGACTTCTTCGAGCAGGAGACCACCCGGGTCCCCGACTACTACGTCGACCGCATCCGCCGGGAGCTGGGCCCGTTCGCAGAATGGCTGCCCGAAGGCGCCATGTACCACGACCACAAGGCTTACCTGCATAGCCTGAGCGGCGGGGCGTCGCCGGTCGCCGGCATGTCGCCGGCCGCCAGCACCGTCTCCTGATCCGCCGGGCGGCTCACACCACCGCCGCCGACTCCGTCGGGTCGGTCTTCCCCCACCATGCCGCCCCCTCCCACCGGAGTCGCGCCGCGCACCGCCTCCCCAGCTCTTCGGCCAACCGCAGGTCCTCGCCGTCGTAGCCGGCGCCGTCGTCCGTCGACAGGAAGGCGATGGCGCCGAGGGGGGAGATGGAGGGCGCCGCGAGTGGGACGATGATGGCCCGTCGAGGAGGAGTCGGGAGGGCCGACGGGCCGTCCCCGCTTCGGCTCCGGGTTTCAACGACGTCGGGCCACAGGGGCACGCCGTCGGGGGACTGCGTCTCGTCGGACAGTACCTGCGGCTCGAGCGTCGCGAGGACTCGATCGATCCAGCCGCCCGGAGCCGTTCCCCGGGCCAGATACCAGTTCTCCAGATCCTCCAGACGGGACCGGACATCCTTCCGGAAGCACCTCAGACCCTCCACGACGCGATCGCCCCGCCGCAGGTAGACGATGCAGCCCGGGGCGAAGTCCCGGCAGATCAGCTGGGTCAGGGCGCGCAGGCTGTCCCGGCCGTCCCGGGCATCGAGCAGGACCCGACCGGCCTCGGCGAGAAGCTGGGCGCCGGCGAGGTGCCGCTCGGCTCGTTGCCAGTCCCGGTGGCCCTGTCCCGTTCGGGCCTCCAGCTCCCCCAGCAGGGAATGCGCGGCGTCCACCGCCTCGCGGGCGTGATCCGAGCTCAACCGCTCGGGCGAGACGTGCAGCACGAACGAGAACCGTCCATCGGGTTCGCGGATCGCAGAGTACAAGGTCGTCCCCTCCGTTCGAATCGTGAAGAAAAAGAGGAGCCGCAATTCGCTTGCCGTCGCCGGAAGGGCCGCAAGGCCGAGAGAAGCCTCGATACGGTCCGTGGCCATGCGGGGGAGGATCCGGGAAATTCTTCCGGTCGACGCCGCGCGACCCCGGGAAATTTTCCCGGGTCTGCCGCGCGGGTGGACGCGCCCTCCCGCGTGCCCGGAATGGCATAGTTGCCGCGATGACAAGCGATTACCGGTCCTCATCCGGATCGATCGTCGCGCGGTACGACCGTTGCTTTCATCGAGGAGCGAGTCGACAAAGTCACATCCCACACCCACATGAGGAGAGGAACATGAGGAACATGAGGCAGCGCGGTTCGATGGCCGTCGCCATCGCCCTGACGGCCGGACTCGGTCTGGCGGTCTCCGGCGTGGCGGCCCAGGAGGAGATGCAGGAGGAGCAGCCGCAGGAGGAGGAGCTCTGTAGGGCGACCCTGGCTCCCACGTCCATCGTGCAGCAAGAGGAGCCTCTCGAGATCCAGGTGGCGTTCGCCGAGGAGATCGGCACGACGACCGAGGTGGAGCCCCAGGAGAACAGCGGGCTCGAGGTCATCAAGGTCGAGAAGGCGGTGGAGATCGAGAAGCGGGCCGAGGCCGAGACCGAGGAGGAGCAGGCCGAGGAGTACGAGGCGGCGGCCAATGTGCCGGCCTATGACGTCCTGCTCCGGGTGAACGCCACGGCCGCGGAGAGCGGCGAGTGGGAGCTGCGCTTCCAGGGCACCGACGGGGAGTGCGTGGGCAAGATCCAGGTGACGCCTCCCGCCGAGGTCGAGACCCCGCCCCAGGACGAGGGCAGCGGCGAGCCGCCGCGACTGTAGTAACGGCGAGCGGGTGACGTAGCGGGGGGCTCGGCCCTCACCGCTACGGAGTCACCCCGACGACGTCACCCCCGAGACGGCGTCTCCGGTGGGTCCTCACGACCGCCGGGGGCGCCGCTCTCGTTTCATGGTCGCCGACGCCGTCTCCAGCGTCCGGCCAGAGCGGAGCACCGAGGCTAGGGCGGGCCCAGATCGATCGCTTTCAGCCGCTCCAGCTCCTGCTCGAGCGCCGCCAGGCGGCGCTCTCTGGCCTCGAGGTTCTGCCGCAGCCGCTCGGCGACATCCAGGAGGAGGTCGATGCGCCGCTCGCGCTCCTCCAGCGCCTCCTCGTGCCGCTCGATACGCTCCCGGAGCGCCGCGACGGTTTCCTCCAGGCGCGCCACGCTGGCCGCGCGCTCGGCCCGTTCCCTTCGTACCTCGATCAGCTCGTCGAGCAGCGCGACGTGCACGATGATCGCCTCCCGGCGGGAGGTGCGCGGGAACAGCTCGAGGAGGAGCCGAAGGTCGTCCCGGGCCGCCGCCGGATCGTAGACGGGGCCGTCGGGCCGGGAGCGGATGAGGGCCGCGCGATACAGGGCCTCCTCGTCCCGGCGCAGCTCGGGATCCTCTTCGTAGAGGGCGATCGCCTGCTCGAAGCGTCCGGTCTCGTACAGGCGATCGAAGCGGCTCGCCCCGCAGGCGGCCAGCGTCGCGCACGCCGCCGCCAGGCAGAGTGAAGAGAGGGCGGAGGCGCCCCTCATCGCTCCGCGCGCTCTCCGGCCGCCTGGAGCGGGGCGGCTGTCGCCGTGGTCTCCCGCGCTCCCTCCCGTTCTTCCTCCTGCGGAGCCGGCTCGCGCGCGCCCGGAAGGAGCACGAGGAACGTGGCCCCGGGCCCGGTCGTCCGCTCCGCGCTCCGACCGTCGCCGGCCGCCGCGGTGACGGTGACCGGGGTCGTCACCCAGATCACCCCTCCGTGCGCGGCCACGATCTCGCGGCAGACCGCGAGTCCGAGGCCGACTCCTTCCCGCGCCACCTGCCGTCCGGTTTCCAGCTGATGGAACTTCTGGAAGATCGCCTCGCGCTGCGAGTCGGGGACTCCGGGGCCCTCGTCCGTCACCTGGAGCAGCGCGTAGCCCGGCTCCGGCGTGGCTCCATCCACCCTCCTGGCCGGAAGGGGAGGCGCATCCGGCGGGGTCCGCGGCACGTGCTCGAGCGTCAGGTGGATCGTGCCGCCGGCCGGGGAGAACTTGACCGCGTTCTCCAGCACGTTGCCCAGCACCTGACCCATCCGGTCGCCGTCGCACCCGATCTCCAGCGGCGCGAGGGGCAGATCGGCCTCCAGCGCGAGGTCCCGCTCGGGGAGGCGGCTCTCGAACTCCTCGATGACGCCGCGGACCAGATGGGCGAGATCCTCCCGCCGGAACTCGTATTCGAGGACGCCGGCCTCCATGCGGGACAGGTCCAGCAGCTTCGAGATCATGGAGGACAGCCGTTTGCCGCTCCGCTGGCTGAGCTCCAGGAGACGCCGCTGCTTGGACGTGAGCGGACCGGGGATCTCGTCGAGCAGCAGCGCGGCGGCTTCGCGCATGGCGGCGAGCGGCGTCTTCAGGTCGTGCGAGACCTGGGAGAGGAAGTCCTGCTTCGCCCGCTCGAGCTCCTGGAGCCGGCCGGTCATCCGGTTGAAATCCCGCGCGAGGCGGGAGAACTCGTCGTCGCGGAGCGCCGCCAGCCGATAGCCGAAGTTTCCCTGGGCCACCGCCCGCGTGCCGGCCGCCAGGCGGTGCAGGGGCTCGGAGATCGAGCGGATGATGAAGATCGAGACGATCACGGCGAGCAGGAGCGCCGCCCCGATCGCGATCCACGAGATCCGCTCCGTGCGCGACGCCGCGGCCACCGAGGAACGGATGCGGTCCAGCATGGCCGTCTGCGAGGCCCGGTTCAGGGCTCGGGTCCGCGCGGAGAGTTCCCCCAGGCGGACGGCGAGCCGGTCGAGCGCCGAGTCGCCGGCGGCGTCGGAGGCCAGCCGCTCTACGAGATCCGCCGACGGGGACCGGAAGGCGTCCCATTCCTGCCGCAGCCCGGCGAGCGCCTCGGTCTCCCGCGGCTCGAGGGCGCGGGACTCCAGGTCGCGCAGGCTGGCCTCGAATCCCTCCCGGGCCTCCTCGAACCGACCCAGATACCGGAGGTCGCCGGTCACCTGGTACTTCCGGGCCGTCTCCTCCAGAGCCTCGAGCTGGCGCACCGGCTCGGACGAGCTGAGCGCGAGGCGGGATGCGATGGCCGAGAGGTCCCGGTTGTCCTCCACGACGTTGCGCACCGTCGAGTAATGCAGGAAGAGCGGACCGGTCAGGACGAGGATCAGGAGACCGAATCCGATCGCCAGCTTGGTCGCGACGTTCACGAGTCGGCCTTCCAGGCGTTGAGCTTGTTGCGGATCGTCTTCGGGTCCAGCCCCAGCCGCCGGGCGGCCTCGGCCTTGTTGTCTCCGACGTGTGCCAGGGTCTCGAGGATGAGTCGTTTCTCCGCCTCGGCCGCCGTGATGCCGATCGGCAGCGAGAGGGTCGGTTCCCGGCTCTCCTCGGCCTCCGCCTCCTCGCGGAGGTACGGGGGCAGGTGGGAGGGCTCGATCCAGCCCGAGCGCGCGAGCACCGTGGCCCGTTCGATCACGTTGCGCAGCTCGCGCACGTTCCCGCTCCACGGGTTGGCCTCGAGGATCTCCCGCGTCCGGTCCCTCAATCCGTGCACGTCCGTGGCGTGCTTCTCGTTCAGCTCCCGGATGAAGTGCTGCGCGAGCAGCGAAATGTCGCCGCGCCGGTCGCGCAGCAGGGGCAGGGCGATGCTGAACACCGAGAGCCGGTAATAGAGGTCCTCGCGGAGGGCGCCGTCCTCGACCGCGGCCGCCGGATCGCGGTTGGTGGCGGCCAGGACGCGGACGTCGAACTGCTGCTCCCGGGTCCCACCGAGCCTCCGGGCCCGGCCGTCCTCCAGGATCCTGAGGATCTTCGGCTGGAGCCCTGGGGGCATCTCGGCGATCTCGTCCAGGAACAGCGTACCCCCGTCGGCGAGCTCGAAGCAGCCGGGCCGGGCCGAGGACGCTCCCGTGAACGCTCCCTTCGCGTGCCCGAACAGCTCGCTCTCCATCAGCCCTTCCGGAATGGCGGCCGCGTTGATCGCCACGAACGGTCCGGCGCTGCGCCGGCTCAGCTCGTGGATCGTCCGCGCCACGAGCTCCTTCCCGGTCCCGCTCTCCCCCGTGATGAGGACCGAGGTCTCGCTCGGGGCGACCCGCTCGATCAGCCGGAACAGCTCGCGCATCGGCTCGGTGTCCCCCACGAGGCGACCCAGCCCGGCATCGCCGTCGAGCTTCGATTCCAGCGCGCGGGCGCTGCCCGTGAGCCTCACCTCCTCGGTCGCCGCGGAGAGGGCCGCCCGGAGCTTCGCCTCGTCGAGGGGCTTCGTGAGGAAGTCACGCGCCCCCGCCTTCATGGCCTCGACCGCCAGATCGATCGTGCCGTGGGCGGTGATCAGGATCACCTGCCGTCGATCGTCGTTGGTCAGCAGGGCGCGGAGGAGCTCGAGGCCGGAAGCGTCCGGCAGGACCACGTCGGAGATCACGATCTCGGGGTGGTCGGCCTCGACCGAGCGGCGAGCTTGCTCCGCGTCCGCGGCCGCCGACGTCCGGTAGCCCCAGTGCTCGATGCGGGTCGTAAGCACCTCGCGCAGGGTGGGCTCGTCGTCCACCACGAGCACGCGGGGATCCGCGCCGTCGGTCCCGGCCTCCCTTCGATCTGCAGCCTGTCGTGCGGGAGTCATCCTCCGTGCGGCGCCCTCGAGCCTGGGTCGATCAGCCGGCCGCGGCTTCCCGCCGGACCGTCGCTCCGGGTTTCCGTGCAAGGCCGATACCCGACGAGGCACGGTGCGTGCCAGCGCTGGAACGAGCTCTGCGTCGCTGGGAGGCGGGGTCGGGGGCGACGAACGGATGAATCGGGACGATGTTCGCCGGGACATCCGGGCACGGAATCGGACGGAGGACGAGAGATGAGAACGACGGGAACGATCGGCCTCGCGATCGCGGCCCTGGCGGCTTCCCTGGCCGCTTGCGGCACGGACGAGACCGCGCGGGACGGCCAGGGGTACGCGGAGCCGACCGCCGAGGAAGCCGTGCAGCCGGCCTACCGGGCCGCGGAGGAAGGGGC
>CAYMQZ010000049.1:2351-3759 GCA_964392705.1 uncultured Gemmatimonadota bacterium | reverse complement strand
AGCCGACCGCCGAGGAAGCCGTGCAGCCGGCCTACCGGGCCGCGGAGGAAGGGGCCGAGGACGTCGTCGGCGCCGAGGAGTCCTACGCCTATGCCGCGTGGGACGTGAACGCGGACGGCACGCTCGACGAGCGGGAGTTCGCGCTGTGGTGGCAGCAGGCCCAGCCCCTTCCCCGCTTCGACCAGGACGGTGACCGGAGGCTCTCTCCGCGGGAGCTCGAGACCCACTTCCAGGCCTACCGCTTCGAGGCGTGGGATGCCGACGGGGACGGCTACATCGCGGACAGCGAGCTCCGCCAGGGCCTGTTCGAGCAGTGGGACGCCGACGACGACGGGGTCCTGGACGGGGGCGAGTGGTGGGCGGCCGTCCAGCTCCGCCGCGGCTCCCCGAACTGAGCGTCTGACGAACCGGGCGCCGGGGTGCCCCGCCCCGAGCGTCTGAAGACCCCCGCGCCGAGCGTCGGAGGATCCCGGCCCGAGCGCCCTCGCCACGACCCACGGCGCCCCGCCGCGTCCGCCGACGTTCCGGGGCGTCCGCACATCCGGCACGCCCCCGCCGCCGGCCCGACGGGCTCGAGCTTGCCAGGCGGAACCCTCGACCGCCGTATAGCCATCCGTCGTCGCATCCGATCAGCGAGGATCCTGCAAAGGAGGTCCGATGGACATCGCGCAGGTCGAGCAGCAGGCCATGGAGCTCGTGACCACCTGGGGGTTGCGGGTGGTGGGCGCGATCGTCTTCCTGGCCATCGGCTGGGCGGCGGCCCGCTGGTTGCGCGCGTCCGCGCGCAGGCTCCTGGCGCGCTCCCGGGCGGACGCGACGCTGGTCCCGTTCCTGGCGGGGCTCGCCTACTGGTTCACCCTCGGCTTCGTGATCATCGCGACCCTCGGGATCTTCGGGGTCCCGACGGCCTCCCTGGTCGCGGTGCTCGGCGCCATCGGTCTGGCGATCGGGCTCGCCCTCCAGGGCACCCTGTCGAGCTTCGCCGGGGGCGTGCTGTTGCTCGTCTTCCGCTTCTTTCGGGTGGGCGACTTCGTGGAGGTGGCCGGGACCAGCGGCAAGGTCCGGGAGGTGGGCATCTTCTCCACCGTGCTCGACACGCCGGACAACGTCCAGGTCATCGTGCCGAACTCGGAGATCTTCGGGGACGTGATACGCAACTTCACCGGGAACGAGCACCGCCGCATCGACCTGGTGGTCGGCGTGGGCTACGACGACGACCTCCAGGTGGCGCAGGAGACGATGGAGCGCGTGCTGGCGGAGCACGACGACGTGCTCGCGGATCCCGAGCCCGTGGTGGCGGTCCACGAGCTGGGCGGGTCGTCGGTGAATTTCGTGGTCCGCCCGTGGGTGGCCACCTCCGAGTACTGGCGGGTCCGCTGGGAGGTCACCCGCGCGCTGAAGGAGGCCG
>CAYMQZ010000049.1:0-2251 GCA_964392705.1 uncultured Gemmatimonadota bacterium | reverse complement strand
CGTCCTGACGCCGGGGGGCGCCGCTTGCGAAGACTCGCCGCGAGCCGTACCGATGACCGGTGGTGCGATCTCACCCACGCCTGCCAGGAGCGACCCATGATCGACACCCGCGCTTTCCCGGGCCGTGCGACGACCGCCGTCCTCCTCGCTCTGGCGCTCTCCGCCTGCGAATCGGATCGGGAGGCCCGCTTCGCGAGCGTCTCCGTGCCCCCGCCGCCCGAGGCGAAGTCGGTGGCCGTCGCCGACACGCTCCACGGCACGGTCGTCGAGGATCCCTACCGCTGGCTCGAGGAGCGAGAGACCCCGGACACGAAGGCCTGGATCGAAGCGCAGAACGCGCGGACCGACTCGGTCTTCGCCCAGCTCCCCGGCCGCGAGTCCCTCCACCGCCTGGCCTCCGACCTGCTGCGGATCGACCAGATGTCCACCCCGAACGCGGAGGGCGGGCGGTACTTCTTCAGCAAGCGGGCGGCCGACGACGACCTGTGGATCCTGTACTGGCGGCAGGGGATCGACGGCGAGGACCGCGTCCTGATCGACCCGCATCCGATGAGCGAAGACCACACGACGTCGGTCGGCTACCGCGAGATCTCGGAGGACGGGAGGCTGGCGGTCTACGGCGTGCGCCGCGGCGGGGTGGACGAGGTCGAGCTCCGCATCCGCGACGTCGGGTCGGGTGAAGACCTGCCCGACGTCTTCCCGGAGGCCCGCTACGGGAGCGTCGAGCTGAGCCCCGACAACCGCAGCCTGTACTACGTGCGATACGGGGACGAGGAGCCCCGCATCTACGTCCACGAGATGGGCACCGATCCTTCGGGGGACAGGGCGCTCTTCGGCCAGGGGTACACGCGCCGGCACATCCCGACGGCGAGCCTCTCGACGGACGGCCGTTGGCTCCTGGTACACGTGATCGACGGCTCTTCGGGCCCCACCGAGATCTTCCTCAAGGACCTGGCGGCCGACGGCCCGTTCACGACGGTCATCTCCGACGGGGAAAGCCGCTCCTTCGCCTCCTTCGCCGGCGACCGCCTGGCCATCACGACCGACCGCGGGGCGCCCAACAAGCGGGTCATGGTCGCCGACCTCGCCGACCCCGCGGTCGAGAGCTGGGAGGAGCTGGTCCCGGAGACGGAGGAACGCGTGATCACGGGCGTGAGCCCGGTGGGCGGGCACTACTTCGTCTCCTTCATGGAGGACGTCCAGCCCCGCGTCGCCCAGTACGATCCCGAGGGCGAGCCGGTGCGCGAGATCGACTTCGAGCAGCTCGGCTCGATCTACGGGGTCTCGGGCGACTGGGAGGACAGCGAGGGCTTCCTCACCTACACCTCCTTCCACGTGCCCACGACCACCTACCGGATGGACACCGAGACGGGGGAGCGGGAGGTGTGGTTCGAGGTGGAGGTTCCGATCGACACGGAGTCGATGGCGGTGGAGCAGGTCTGGTACGAGTCCAGGGACGGAACACGCGTGCCGATGTTCCTGGTCCACCGGAAGGACGTCGAGCCGGACGGCGACAACCCCACCTACCTGACCGGCTACGGCGGCTTCAACGTGAACCGTACCCCGGGTTTCTCGTCCACGGCGGCCGCCTGGGTGGAGCTGGGCGGGGTGTACGCGCTCCCCAACCTCCGGGGCGGGGGCGAGTTCGGCGAGGAGTGGCACCGCGCCGGGATGCTCGAGAACAAGCAGAACGTGTTCGACGACTTCATCGCGGCCGCCGAGTGGCTGATCCAGAACGGGTACACGAGCCGCGACCGCCTGGCGATCGCGGGCGGCTCGAACGGCGGTCTGCTCGTGGGGGCCGCGATCACTCAGCGTCCCGAGCTGTACGGGGCGGCCGTGATCACCTACCCGCTGCTCGACATGGTGCGCTACCACGAGTTCCTGGTGGCCCGCTTCTGGGTGCCCGAGTACGGCTCCGCGGAGGATCCCGGGCAGTTCGAATACATTCGCGCCTATTCGCCCTACCACCGGGTCGAGGCGGGAACCGATTACCCCGCCACGCTGATCATCTCGGGCGACGGCGACACCCGCGTGGATCCGCTGCACGCGCGGAAGATGGCGGCGCTCCTCCAGGAGGCGCAGGGAGGGCTCGCCCCGATCCTGCTTCGGTACCATACGAAGGCCGGTCACTCGGGCGGCCAGCCCCTCGCCGAGCAGATCGATGAGATGGTCGACACGTTGAGCTTCCTCCTGTGGCGGGTGGGGACCGACGCCTGGGTCGCCCCGGAGGCGCCGGCCGCCGAGTAGG
>CAYMQZ010000048.1:0-17035 GCA_964392705.1 uncultured Gemmatimonadota bacterium | reverse complement strand
GCGAAGAGGAGGAAGAGGAAGCCGAGGAAGAAGAGGAAGAGGAAGAGGAAGAGGACAACGGCGGCGAGGGCGCCTGAGCGCCCGTCGGCCGGTCGCATCGCGGCCCCGCCGCGACTTCGAACCCTGTGAGACCGGACCGCCGGTTCGCAACGAGGCGAACAGCCCTGCGGTGGTGGGCGAGCACCCCGGGCGGCGGGCGACCGTGCGCCCGGGGTCACCGGCGGGCCTCGGGGTCACCGGCCGGCCCTGTGTTGTGTATGATGGGATGCCATGGGGGACGAAGGGCTCGTTCGGCGGGTGCGTGACGGGGATCGGGACGTCTATCGGGTCCTGGTCGATCGCTACGCGCCGATGGTGTTCGGGCTGGTGCGTCGCTACTGCGACGACCCGGCCGAGGCGGAGGACCTGGCCCAGGAGGTCTTCATCCGGGCCTACGAGGGCCTGGAGGGCTTCCGGGGAGACGCCTCCTTCTCCTCCTGGCTGTACCGGATCGCGGTGAACCGCTGCCGCGACTGGGCGAAGAGCCCGATGCGCGGTAACGAGTCGATCGAGGCGATGGAGGAGTCGACGGGACGTCTCCCGGAGTCCCTGTCGGCCGACGTGTCGACGCCGGAGGACGACCTGGAGAGCGCCGAGCGGGCGCGGCGGCTCCGCTGGGCGCTGGGCGAGCTGGCGCCCGATTACGCGGTGCCGTTCCTGCTCAAGTACGAGCAGGAGCTCTCCTACAAGGAGATGGCGCGGATGCTGGACGCGACGGCCGGAGCCCTGAAAGTGCGGGTGCACCGGGCCAGGACGCAGCTCCGGGGACTGCTGGAGGATCGGATATGACGCGAGCGAACGACGAGATCGTCCGACGATTCCTGGACGGCGAGCTGTCCTCCGAGGAGGAGCGGACGGCGCTGCACGGGATCGCCGACGATCCCGAGTCCCGAGCCCTGTTGCGGTTCGACGCTCGGTTGCGAGGGGTCCTGGCCGAGGAAGCCCGGGAGCGCGGCGCCGTCCCCTTCGGGTTCACCGATCGGGTCATGGCCGCGATCGAGGCGCGGGAGGCCGCCCGTGCCGGCCGGACGCATCCCGCGGCGGCCGCGGGAGCCGCCTCCGGAGCGGACGGGACGGGCCGGCTGGCCTGGCTGTGGAACGAGCTCACGCGCCCCCGCACGCTCGTGTGGCGGCCGGCGTACGCGGTCGCCACCGTCGCCGCCGCGGCCCTCGCGCTCGCTCTCGCCCTCGGACCGCTCCGCGCGGGGTTCGGCGGGGCGGAGGATCGCGCGGCCGGCGTCGCGCCGGACGATCGACCGGCCGAGGCCGGCTCGCTCGCGTCGGCCGAAGGGGCGGCGACAGACGACGAGGTGCTGGTCCGCTTCGTATTCGCCGACGGCGGGGCCGAGAGCGTGGCGGTGGCGGGAGACTTCAGTCGCTGGGAGCCGATCCCGCTCCGGCGTCGGGATTCGAACGGCCGGACGCTGTGGACCGGGATGGTGACCGTCCCCCGCGGCGAACACCGGTACATGTTCGTGCTGGACGGCGACCGCTGGGTGACGGATCCCCTGGCCACGGCGGTTCGGGACGATGGCTTCGGCAACCGGAACGCGATCCTCTCCCTGTGAGGGGGACGGAATGGCTGCTCGTCCTGGTGACGCTGGCGTGGGCCGCCCCCGTCGGGGCGCAGGAGCTCCGGGGCTTCCTGGTGCTGGAGGGGAACCCCGGGTACCTGACGAACGCGTACCTCGACCCCGGCTTCGCGACCTGGGCGCCGGAGATCGAGTCCGCCTTCGGCGCGGCCGGCGCGACGGGGCTGCTCGAGTGGGGCGGAGATCGGACGACGGTCTCGGGTGGGGTGTCCGGTCGCTGGATGGCCTTCGCGGACTCGACGAACGCCTGGCACTTCTACCTGGTCCGCGGCGGCCTGGAGCAGAGGCTCGGGGGAGGGCTGGCCGTGGGAGCGGACGGCTCCTACTCGGAGATCCGACAGCCGGCGGAACGACGGACGGTGTGGGGCCAGGCGACGCTCCGGTGGACCGCCTCGCCGCGTCTGCGGCTCGGCGTGGGCCCGGGGATCGCCGCTCGCCGGTTCGCGGCCGTGCCGGCGGAGGAGGAGCAGGGCGCCATCCCGCTCCCGCCGCTCCCCGGCGACGGCTCGACCGGAGCGGACGGGGCCGGGGAGGAGACGCGGGCCACGTCCTATCTGATGTTCGCCACGTTGGAGGCCTGGCCGGGGATCCGGTGGCAGGTGCGAGGCGACCTCTTCGGCTCGCACACGGAGGCGACGGACCTCGGGATCGACTACCGCGGGGGCGGAGGCTCGCTGCGCCTCACGCGCTGGCTGGGGCGCGGGATCTCGGTGACGGCGGCCGGGGGACTCGAGGGCTTCGGGTACCGCGCGGCGGCCGAGACCGCCGAGGATCCGGCCGTCGAGGTGCCGGAGGACGACCTGATCTGGCGCGCGGAGGTGGGGCTCGGTTGGCCCGTGGGGCGCGCCGAGCTGCAAGCCCGCGTGGCCGGACTCGGGCGGGAGGGCTCGTCGGGAACGGATGGGGTCGACCTCTACGCCTCGGCGGGCGTCCGGCTGACGCTGGGAGGGACGCTGTCGACCCCGCGGCGCGAGGCGATCCGCTGGACGCCGGCGCCCGACGGCGTGCGCGTGCGCGTCGACCACGAGGGGCCGGGTCGGCTCTTCCTGGTCGGAGACTTCAACGGCTGGGCCGAGCCGGGCGTGCCGCTGCGGTCCGAGGGAGACGGCGTCCACGCGGCGACGCTACGGCTGGAGCCGGGCAGCTACCGCTACCGGATCCGCCTGGTCGTGGGAGAGGAAGAGAGGTGGCTCGAGCTGCCGAAGGACACGCCGACGGTGGAGGACGGCTTCGGCGGCACGAACGGGCTGGTCGTCGTGGGAGAGGATCCCGGGACCACGGAGAGAGAATGATGCGAACAGCGAGAATGGTCCCATGAAGGTTCGAATCGGTATCGGCGCCTGCGCCCTGGGCCTGGCCCTGGCGCTGCCGGCGGCCGCCCAGACCCCCGACGAGCTGATGACCCGCGGCGCCGCGGCGGGCGTCGACGTGGAGCTGATGCAGGAGCTGCGGGCTCGGGCGGGCGAGCGAGGCCTCGATCGGGCGGCTACGGCTCGCCTGCTGACGCCGGTCGTCGCGGCGGCCGAGGCCGGGGTGCCGTCGCGCGGCGTGGCGCTGAAGGGGCTGGAGGGCCTGTCGAAGGGCTATCCGCCCCCCTTGATCGCCGGCGCGATGACGAACCTGCAGGGGTCCATGGTGCGCGCCGCCACCCTGGTCGACCCGTGGATGACGGAGCCGGGCGTTCCCGAGGCCGTCACGGCTCCGGCGGGCGGCCCGGATGACGCCGCCCGGGGGCGGCTGGTCGAGAGCGTGGGGCTCGCGCTCCAGGCGGGGGCGTCGGAGGCGGCCGTCCGCGAGTTGCTGGACCGGGTGCCGGCCGGCCTGAAGGCCGGGCGGGTCTCGGCGCTTCGACTGGGGGTCGCGGCCGAGGTGCTCGCGGAGATCCCCGTGGCCGCGGAGAGTCCCGGCATGGCGGCCGAGCTCGTGCTCGACGCCCTGAACTCGGACTTCGGGGCGGCCGAGCTGCGGGAGCTTCCGGCGGCGCTCGGTGTCGCCGCCCGCCGAGGCCAGCTTCCGGCCGAGGCCGTGGCGCGGGGCGCGATGGCCCAGATGCGTGGGGGCCTTCCCGCCGCGACCGTGCTGCAGAACCTCTTCCGGGGCGAGTTTCCGGGGAACGCGCCGTTCGAGCTCCCGCCGGGCATCGAGAAGGCCCGCGAGCGCGGACAGGGGAAGGGCCCGCCACCCTCCTGATCGGTCGCCCCCTACGCGTCCGCCCGCAGCGCGCGGAACGCCGCGTCGCCGACCGCCCGGGCGACCGCCCGCCCCAGCTCGTCGGCGCCCAGCATCGCCTCGAGCAGACGCTCCGGCGTCACCTGGAACGGTTCGTTGGCGGCGATCGGCGCGGCGGCGGCGCGCTCGGAGGCCGCCTCGAGGGCCGCCCGGTCTCTCTCCGGGTCCAGCCCGATGTGGCCCAGATGGACCGGCAGCCCGACGGTCGCCATGAACTCCGCGACCCTCCCCGCCTCTTCCAGGTCGCGCTCGAGCACGAGCTGGGCCAGGAGGCCGATCGCCGCCAGCTCTCCGTGGAGGGCGGCCTCGTGGGCGCGGGGGATCGCCGTGAGCCCGGTCGTCGCGACCGCGTGCGCCACGGCGATCCCGCCGCCCTCGAAGCCCACGGCGCTGAGCAGCGTGTTGGCTTCCACGACGCGCTCCAGCGCTTCCGTCACCTCGCCGGCCCGGGTGGCGGCGAGCGCCGCGACCCCGTGCTCGAGGACCGTCGCCGCGCAGGCATCGGCGATCGCGATCGCCGCCACCGTCATCCGCGCCCCGAGAAGCGTGCGCGCCTCGGGGTTCGCGAAGCAGGTGCGCGCCTCGTACCGGGTCGAGAGCGCATCGCCCATCCCGGCGACCAGGTAGCGGGCCGGCGCCCGCGCGATCACCCCGGTGTCCACGACGACGAGGGCCGGGTTGTCGGGGAAGTGCTCGACCTCGGCGAAGCGCCCCTCCTCCGTGTACAGGACGGAGACGGCCGAGCAGGGCGCGTCCGTCGAGGCGATCGTCGGGACGCTGACCATGGGAACCGACAGGCGCTCCGCGGCGCACTTGCCGGCGTCCAGGCACTTCCCCCCGCCGACGGTCACGAGGCAGTCGATCGGGGGGCTCAGCCTCCGCAGCTCGGCGGCCACGCGCCCGATCTCGGAGGGCGAGCATTCCCCGCCGAAGAGGACCTCCACGGCCGCCACGCCTTCCGCCTCCAGGGCGGCCCCGAGCCGCGCTCCCAACCGGCTCCGTCCCCCCGCGCTGAGGAGCAGGCCGGCGCGCCGGGCCGGGA
Organism: uncultured Gemmatimonadota bacterium; assembly: GCA_964392705.1. Lineage (GTDB taxonomy): Bacteria > Gemmatimonadota > Gemmatimonadetes > Palauibacterales > Palauibacteraceae > CAYMQZ01. The sequence continues at coordinate 12,133 of CAYMQZ010000048.1, read as the reverse complement.
GGAGCCGCAGGTAACGGCCCAGCCGGTCGAGAGTCCCCGGTCCCTGGATGTAGCGGTGGGGGGCGATGAAGACGCGGGGCGGCGAGTCGGCGTCGTCGGCCGCGTAGATCCGCGGCGGGAGGAACGGCTCGCCCGGGCTCAGCCGGCCGCGTCCGTGCGCTTCAGCAGCCCGATTCCGAACCCGCCCGCCAGGCCGACCAGCAGGCCGATGGCGCCCCACTCGAGGCCGCTGCGGTGGCGCTCGATCCGGATGTCGTCCGCGCGGGCGCCGCCGCCGGTCGCCGCGCCGTGCGCGCCCCCGGAATTCGCGCCGCCGCCCGCGGCGACCGACGAATTCGCAGCCAGTACCTGGAGGTCCATCCGGGCGACCTCGTCGCCGTCCCCGGCCACGGCGACGAGCTGGTAGGCGCCCGAGACGACATCGCCCGGAATCTCGAGGTCGAGCGTGAAGGTCCCGGCGTCCGAAGGCTCGACCTCGCCCAGCTCGTACTCGCGCAGGGCTCCGAGCAGCCGGAGGGCGTAGCTCTCGCCCGCCGTGAAGTCCTTGCCCGCCAGCGACAGCGTGCCGCCGGCCGGGACCGAGGACTGCGGGCTCTCGATCACGGCTTCCTCGTGAGCGCCGAGCGCGGACCGAGCCGCGAGCAACGGCCAGGCCAGCAGCAGGGCCGCCGCGAGGGCGGCGGCCGGAGCGCGGTTCATCCCGTCGGCTCGAGAGCGTCGCTGCATGGTTCGACCTCCATCTCACATTCCCAGGTGCTGCTGCTTCGGTCCGAACGCGCCATACAGCCAGAGCGCGAGCAGGGCGAGGCCGAGCAGCGCGCCCAGCCAGCCCACCCAGCCGTGCCGCCCGGGGGTATCGTCCGGCCGCCGGTCCAGGATCGGGACCGCGGCCAGGAAGGCCAGGAGAACCGCCGGGCCCAGGATCATCCCCCACATCCCCATCAGGTTCTCGAGCCCGTAGACCCAGAGCACCGGCCACATCGGCTTGGTGACCTCGACCCCCGCCACGGGAGGATACCCGAGGTCTTCGGGGAAGGTCACGGCCAGCGCGCCCACGACCGCGAAGGCCAGCAGGCACACGCCCCCGAGACGGGTCGCGTGGAGACGGAAGCGGCGCGTCTCGCCGTAGTCCCCGTGGATGCCCAGATGCCGGATCAGCCAGAAGTGGAGCGCCATCAGGCCCACGAGCAGCAGCGGAAGCAGGCTCGTGTGGAGGCTGAAGATGCGGGAGAGCAGCGACGTGCTCCGGGTGAAGCCTTCGGTGAAGAAGGCGCCGAGAGCGCCCGTCAGCTCCCCGCCGGCCACGAAGTGCGCCAGCGCCTCGAAGCCCTCCTGGTCGTAGCGAAGGGCCGAGCCCGTCACGATCAGCAGGAAGAGCAGGGCCGCCATGCCCACGCCCGCCCACCAGGTGATCTCGCGAGGGCGCTTGTAGCTGCGGCGCCAGAACACGTAGGTCAGGTGCGCCGTCACCGTGACCGTGACCGCGCCCGCCGACCAGTAGTGAAGGCTTCGCACCCAGTCGCCGAGCGGCGCCCGGACCACGATGTATAGCACGCTTTCGTGGGCGCCGATCGGGCTCGGGTTGTAGAACTGGCCCAGATAGACCCCCGTGAGGATCAGCAGCGTCACGAAGAAGGCGGTCAGCCCGCCCAGCATGTAGGTCCACCTGTTCGCTTCCCGGGGGATCGGGTACTCGAGGGACTCGAGCGCCGCCCGCTCCTCGAGCCAGGATCGGGAGGCGGAATCCGTATCCGGCTCGACCGTGCCCGTATCCGACTCGACCGTGCCCGTCCCGGCGTCGCTAGTCTCGCTCATGGTCCGGTAGGCTGTCCGGCTGGCCGGCGGCCTGCAAGGGGGGGCGCTCCGTTTCGGCGTCCCCTTCGCCGACATCGTCCGCCCCCTGGTCGCCGCCCGCCTCGCCGGCTTCGGTGGAGGCGGAATCCGCGGCCGCGGCCAGCAGTCGCCGCGCCTCATCGGCCGGGACGCCCAGGTTGGAGCCGCCGAACTCGGGCAGGATGCCCACCGTGACGGCCAGAACCCGGCCGTCCAGCGAGAGGACCGGTCCGCCGCTTCCCCCGCGGGTGGTCTCGGCATCGTACACGACGAAGGCGCGCGTCGCCTGGCCCACGATTCCCCGGGTGGCGAGGGGGGCGATGTGACCGCCGGCCGACAGCCGACGCGCGACCGTCCAGAAGTCGAGGGCGCGCTCCAGTCGCAGGCTGTCCACGAAGCTCGGGTTCGTGCGGGCCAGCAGCGCCCGGATGCCGGCGGGGTAGCCCAGCACCACGACCTCCTGGCCGGGTCGGGGGGCGAGCGTGTCCAGCTCCAGCCTCGCGGCGCTCTCGACGGGACCCGCGGCGCGCAGGACCGCCAGGTCCGCCTCCTGGCTGGCTGCCACCGGCTCCACCGGAAACGGCTCCTCCACCTCGGGCAAATAGCCGACCATCCGCCGCATCGTGGGAACCAGGCCCCGGTCCACGGCGGCGCGGGCGGTCGCGTCGAACTCCCAGGGTCGCGCGAGATGTCGGTTGGTGAGGAGCAGCCCTCCCTCGTCGGCGACGAACGCCGTGCCGCTGAAGCGCATCTCCAGCACGGGTCCGTCGGCGTCGGGAGACACGATCGGCTGCCCGCGGGCGTCGGCCTGCGGTCGGCCGTCGGGTCCGACCACGGTGCGCAGCGGCCGGCCGCTCTCGGGATCCAGGAAGCCGTACGCGCCCTGCACGAAGGCGACCGAGCGGGAGGCGGTCTCGATGACCGCCGGGACGGCCTCTCGGCGCGCCTCGAGGGCCGACAGGCGCTCGGAGAGGTTCCCCGCCAGCTCGGCTCGGATCCGCTCCAGCTCGTCGGGGGCGAGCCGGGAGCGCTCGGCCTCCTCCAGCAATCGGGTCGCGGCGTGGAGGCGCTCCGCTTCGGCCTCGAGTCGTCGCTCGAGCCTCCAGGACCTCACGGCCAGCAGGGCGGTCGAGGTGACGAGACCCACCAGCACGACGAGAATGAGCGTCCGCGGCCAGGGCGCCGTCTGCGTGAGGAGCTGCCGCGGCAGGGACTCCAGGAACAGGGCGGCCCGCCCCCACGCGGTGTCGCTGCCGTGCCGGGCGCGGTCGACGCAGTCCCGGAACGCCTCGGAGATGGACTTGTGCGGGGCGCCGGCGCGCGCGCGAATCCGGTAGCGAAGCAGGGGACCTCCGTCGCCCAGCTCGATGACGTCTTCGGGGCGCAACGGGCGCCGGTCGACCGCGGTCCCGTTGACCCGGACGATGGCGCCCCCGCTCGCCCGGATCCGATAGCCTTCCCCGGAGCGCTCGAGCACCGCGTGCCGCTCCCGCACGGCGACGGCGTCCGTTGGAAAGCCGATCTCGGCCGCCGGCGAGGTCCCGAGCCGCAGGCGCGAGGCCCGCAGGGCGTGCGCGGTTCCCCGCAGAGGGCCGGAAAGGTGGACGAGGGCCGGGATGCCGGGGTTCGTCGGGTCCGTCATCGCCGATGCCTGGTCATGGATGACGCTTAGAGTCATCGCGACGCTCGCGCCGACTCAGCCGCTCACCAGCCTCCCGCGCTGGAACTCGATCGCGGCGTCCAGGAAGGCACCGAAGAGCCGCTGCGTCGGCCGGTCGACGTCGACCAGCATCTCCGGATGCCACTGGACCCCCACCGCGAAGCGCCCGTCGGCCGTCTCCACCGCTTCCACCAGACCATCCGGAGCCCGCCCCGCCGCCACGAATCCCGACGCCAGGTCCCGGAGGCCCTGGTGATGCATGCTGTTCACCTGGATGCGCTCGCTCCCGTAGATGTCGCGCAGCCGGGTGCCGGCGAGGAGCTCGACATCGTGCGCCAGGTGGTCGCGGGCGTAGCCCTGGGTGGGAAAGTAATCGTGCTTGATCGGATTCTCGCGCTGCTCGTGCACGTCCTGGAACAGGTTCCCGCCGGCCGCGACGTTCAGCGTCTGGATCCCGCGGCAGGCGCCCAGGACCGGCTTTCCCTCCTCCAGCGCCCAGCGGGCGAGAAGCAGCTCCACCCGGTCGCGCGGCGGATCCGTGCGTCCCGTCAGCGGATCGAGCTCGTCGCCGTAGCTGTCGGGATGCATGTCGACCCCTCCCGCCAGGAAGAGTCCGTCCAGCCGCTCGTAGATCTCGCGGAGGGTGTCCGTGTCGCGGTCGAGGAGGGGGATCATCCACGGAACGGCCCCCTGTGCGGTCACGCTGTGGAAATAGCGCTGGCTCATCACCCACGACTCGGACAGGTGCTCCGGGATGCCGTCGATCGCGTGCAGAGTCTGGGTGGGGATGCCGATCAGCGGACGCTCTCTCATGCCCCTTCGATCTCCACTCGGACGAGCAGGACGAACTACCGGCGGAGCGGCTCGCTCCGGGCCGGGCGCCGGAGTCGGGCCGCTGTTGCTCTTACCGGCCGACCGCTCGCGGGATCCCACCTCGGCGACCGCGTCCGGGTTGAAACCCGGAGGCGCCGGACCCCGTTCTATCCGGTGTGACGACCGGTGGCTGACCACGAACTCATGGAGGCATACATGTTTCGCTCGCGCTGGATTCGAAAGAGGAAGCCGCGCCAGATCTTCTCGCGAGTCGTGTCGGTGAAGCCGGCACGGTCGTAGGCCGTCCGGCGCTTCCGGCGACGGTCGGATCGGTCCCGCACGCCCCGCGCCTCCCTCCCGCGTACACTCGGGGTCGACCGACGGGACGTCGGAGGCGCCGTTTCTCATTTCCCCTCTCGCTCCCCGCCCCCTGCCCCCGGGGACGACGCCTCGCGCGCCCGGGCCCGGGCTTCCCGGAGCTGCTCCTCGGTATTCACGTTCAGGAGCCGCCATCCCTCCGTGGGCGGCAGCTCCATACGCCGGACCCGCAGCCGCCCGAGGAAGGCGCCCACGGCGCGAATCTCCGCGTCGAGACAGCGCGACGCGGCCTCGAGGGCCTCCGCTCCGTAGGCCGCACAGAGAGGCTGGAGGCGGCCGTCGGCCGCCGCGACGACGGCGCGGCCGATCGACGCTGTGGTCGCCGGGCTCGACCCACCGGCCCCCGGCCGATCCGCTTCCGCCTCCCAGGTGCGCAACTCCGCGAGGAGTCCGCGGCCGAGCTCCGGCGAGGCGAACGGAAGGTCGGCCGCCAGCGCCCACCAATGGGCGACATCGGCCGGACCCGCGATCCGCGCCGTCTCGAGGCCGGCCAGCGGCCCCAGGCCGGGCCGGCGGTCCTCCACGATCAGGAGTCGGGAAGCGCCGCGCCGCAGCCTACGCCCCGTTCCCGGCTTCTCGTCAGCCGGATCTTCCGGCCGCCAGCCGTAGCGGAGAGCGGCCTGACGGCAGCGGCCGGCCTCGGAGCCGACCAGCACGACCCTCGCGCAGACGGCGGCCGCTGCGTCCAGCGCCCGCTGGAGGAGCTCCCTTTCCCCGACCCGGAGAAACGGCTTGGGGCGGCCCATGCGACGGCTCGCCCCGCCCGCCAGCACCACGGCCGCGGTCGCGACCGGGGCCGGGCCGCCGGCCGGGCTGTTGGCTCGGGGGTCGGGTGACGGTGGAAGCATCTTCCTCCAGTGCCGATCGTTCGGGCGAGCCTTAAACTATCCGGGGATCGGCACCCGCGACCACGGCGCGATAGCGGCCGCGGGCGGAAGACCGGACGGCGGCCAGGGAGGGAAAGCGATGGAGGCGCGCGGAGCGCCCGGAGTCCACGGAGTCCGCGACGACCGGCGATCGGGGCCACCGACCCCGGAGCCGGGCGACTCCGCGCATCCGATGGTCGTGACGCGAGCGGCCCATCGGTGGCGGAGCGCGGCGGGGGGTCTCGAACCGTTCGAGGACACGGTCGTCACCGAGTACCCGCTCACGATCCTGCTGAACGGCCGCGAGCTGGCCACGGTCGTCTGCTCGCCCTCCCACCTCGAGGAGCTGGTCCTGGGCTTCCTGACCGCCGAGGGGATCCTGCGCCGGGACGAGCCGGTGCGTGAGCTCTACGTGATTCCCGACGAGGGGATCGCCGTGGTGGAAGCTCCGGATCGGGCGGAGGCCCCCGAGTCCGAGATGCTGGGCAAGCGCTGGGTCGGGTCGTGCTGTGGGAAGAGTCGGGCGGGCTTCTACTTCGCCAACGACGCGCGCACGGCCCGGCCGGTCACGGGAGACCTGCGCCTCGCGCCCGCGGACTGCGCCCGGCTCATGAGCGAGCTGCACGCCGCCTCGCCGCTCTTCGCCGCGACGGGGGGCGTCCACAACGCCGGCCTCGCCACCCGACGCGGAGTCGAGGTCGTCCGGACCGACATCGGTCGCCACAACACGCTGGACAAGCTGTACGGCCACGCGCTCCGGACGGGCGGGGTCGCCCTGGAGGAGCGGGCGGTGGTGTTCAGCGGGCGCATCTCCTCGGAGGTGCTGCTCAAGGTGGTGAAGCTGGGCTGCCCGATCCTGCTCTCGAAGTCGGCCCCGACCGACCTGGCGCTGGACCTGGCCCAGGAGCTGGGCGTGACGACCGTCGGCTTCCTGCGCGACGACGCGATGAACGTGTACACGCGCCCGGAACGGATCGCGGGCGACCCCTAAGCATATGGGTAAAGTACAATCTTCCAGGGCTGCGTCGAAGCGCGCGTCCGAGTAAAGTGGCAAGGTAAAGGCCAGCGATGTGCCGGGTCGCGTAGGTTCCGCGTCAGCGCGCCCGGGCGATCACCCCGTTATGGGCCTTGATGTATCCGCAGCGGAGGATGTCGAAGCCGTTCTCCCAGGCGTAGCGTCCGAGCTGGCGGGCGTCCATCAGCTCCCGGTACCCGAAGTTCATGATCTCGCCCATGAGAAGATAGAACGTCTTCGAGCGGATCTCCCGGCGCGGCGTGGTGAGGATCGCGTAGCCTCCCGGCTTCAGGAATCGCCGGTGCCAGTCGAACGCCATCGGCTTCAGCTCGTCGGGAAAGTGCTCGACCAGGCCCACGCTCAGCACGATGTCGAACCGGGGCCCGTAGTCCAGGTTCTTGATGTCCTCGACGACGAAGTCGATCGCCATGTCGTCCCGGCGATGGACCTTACAGCCGCCCGTGGCCGGGTCCGGGCCCAGGAAGGGATAGCTTTCCGGGAACTTCCCGAACCGCTCGGTGCGGCAGAACTCGTCGTAGTCGACCAGCACGGCGTGACCCCCGGGATAGGTCGCCAGAAGCTGCATCGCCTCGTAACCGTCCGCCGCGCCCAGGAAGAGGATCTCGGGCCGCTCCACGTCCAGGCCCTCGAACAGAGCGCGCTTGCCCCGCGGATCCCAGACCGCGTCCTCGACGCGCTGCACGTAGTTCCACACGTGGAGCTGGACGGCGTCCTCGAGCGTTTCGAGGAGCTGTCGCAAACGTAGCCCGGCGGCCTGGCGCGACAGGCGACGCCACAGACGGGAGCGCTCCGCCGGGATGTCGGTGCTGAACAGCTCGTGGAAGCTGCGGTTGAAGTGCTCCCACTGGACGAGCACCGGCATCTCCCGGTCATGCTCGGCCTCCCACGCTCTCCGGCGCCGGGAGAGGTTTCGCACCGGGTAGGGCCGCCCCAGGTCCGCCCAGGTGAGCCGGGACCAGTCGGTGTCGGAGAGGTCCTCGAACACATCCGGCGGTCCCGGACGAAGATCCTCCACGTGCGTGGGCCGCACGCGGACTCCCCCCAGATCCGAATCCGACCCCGGACCCCGATCCGGGGAGGCCTGGACGTCGTGGCTGCCGCTGCCGTCCGCGGGAGAAGGGGCCTCCGGGCTCGGCCCGGCGTCGCGAGCGACGGAGGTTTCGGCGGATCCGACTTCCATTGGCGGCCTCCTGGGGGGTGGGACGAAGCACCTGGAGGGTAGCCGGCCGGGGCGCCGGCGGCAATCCGAGCCACCTGTCGCCCATCGGCCGACGGTTGTACAGTAGATTAATCAGGCCGGTCATGACTGAACAACCAGCGCGGGAGGGATGTGTGTCCAATGATCTGAACAGCGTACAGGATCGGCTCCGGTACTGGCGCGAGCGGGTCAAGAAGCTCTCGGTGCGTGAGTTCCACGCCGCCGTCAACGAGCGCCTCCCCCCGGGGGGCCGGGTGAGCCTCGGTACTGCCTCCAACTACGAGCAGCCGTCCGACGCCGGCCGCAGCGCCTCCCCGCGGGCCGACTACCTGGTGGCCGTGAAGCGGGCGTTTCCGGAGCTGCGGCTCGAATGGCTGCTCCTCGGGGAGGGCGGGCCGAGCGTCACGGCCGATCGGGTGGCGGCCCTCGCCGGCCGGCCGGAGAAGGGGCCCGCCGACGAGGGTTCCCTCGCGGGACGCGTCCTCGCCGCCCATCCCGACCTGGCGCTCCTCTCCCCGGAGGCGTCGGCCGTCTTCCTGAGCGCCCTCACGCGCTACGCGATGGGCGAGCCGGGACTGGACCTCGGGGAGGAGCGGATCCTCGAGCTGGCCGCCGATCTCCGGTGGCTCCTCCTCCTTCCGGTGTCGCTGTGGGGCTTCCGGCACGATCCGGACTACGACTCCTTCTCCGCGTATTCCGTGGCCGCGCTGCACGCCCTGGCCCTCCTCATGCCGCCGGCCGGCGCGGGGGATCCGGCCTCCCGCTACGCCGCGGCCCCGAACCGGGCGCTCAGGAAACGGTTCGAGGTGGGATTCGGCGGCGACGAGCCGGCCGGCCGGATGGCCGAACCGAGCGCCACCGAAGCGTCGGAAGCGTAGGCCGAGCGCTCGCTTCCGTGCCGCCCGACCCGCGTCTCGAGTGGTCCCGTCCGGGAAGCCGGGCTATCTTTCTCCCTTCTCGAGGGGGGCGCCGGGAGCGGACCGCGGACGTCGGGGGAACCCGGCTCCGCAGCGCCGATGGCGGCCCGCCAGCCTTCGAACCGTGGAACGGGCAGATGGCGACGCCGACCGAGGAGATTCCGACCAGGATCGAGGGGGAGGAGGTCCACGGACTGGGGCCCGAGCGGCTCCTCTCCATCTACCGGACGATGTACACGTCGCGGCGGATCGACGACCGCGAGATCCGGATGAAGCGCCAGGGCAAGATCTTCTTCCAGATCAGCGGCGCGGGCCACGAGGCGGTGCTCGTGGCGGCGGGTCTGGCCACGAAGCCCGGCTACGACTGGTACTTCACCTACTACCGCGACCGCGCGCTCTGCCTGCAGCTGGGCATGACGCCGTACGAGATGTTCCTGCAGGCGGTGGGAGCGGCCGAGGATCCGGCCAGCGGCGGGCGCCAGATGCCCGCCCACTTCGGCCACGCCGACTACAACATCGTGACCGCCTCCAGCCCCACGGGGACCCAGTTCCTGCAGGCCGTGGGCGCGGCGGAGGCCGGCGTCCGCGCGGAGCGCCTCGGTCTTCCGAAGGACCCCCGGGGAGGGGGCATCCGGTTCGAGGAGGACGAGATCGTCCTCTGCTGCGCGGGAGACGGCACCACCTCCGAGGGCGAGTTCTGGGAGTCGCTGAACACGGCGTGCAACCTGAAGCTTCCCGTCCTCTACCTGGTCGAGGACAACGGCTACGCCATCTCCGTCCCGGTCGAGGTACAGACGGCGGGGGGCAGCATCTCCAGGCTCGTGAGCGCGTTCCCCGACCTCCTGATCCGCGAGGTGGACGGCACCGACCCGCTCGAGAGCTACGCGGTCCTGCAGGAGGCCGTCGCCCACTGCCGCGAGCGCCGGGGCCCGGCCCTGGTCCACGCCCACGTGATCCGGCCCTACAGCCACTCGATGTCCGACGACGAACGGCTGTACAAGCCCGAGTCGGAGCGTGAGGAGGAGGCGCGTCGGGACCCGATCCCCAACTTCGCCGAGTGGCTCGTGGCGCGGGGGGTGGCGACGGAGGAGGAGCTGGAGGAGCTGCGCGAGGAGGTGGACCGGGAGCTGACGGAGGCCGCCGACCGGGCGGCCGAGCGGGCGCAGCCCGACCCGAAGACCGTGTACCTCCACGTCTACTCGGAAGAGGTGGATCCCACGTCCGAGGACTTCGCCACCGAGCCCGCCTTCGAGGGCGACCCCACCACGGTCGTGGACCTGCTGAACAAGTGCCTGTTCGACGAGATGGCGCGGGATCCCCGCGTCGTGGTCTTCGGCGAGGACGTGGCGGACGTCAGCCGCGAGGAGGTGCTGGACGAGGTGAAGGGGAAGGGCGGCGTGTTCAAGGTGACCGCGGGGCTCCAGCGGGAGTTCGGCTCGGAGCGGGTCTTCAACACGCCGCTCGCCGAGGCGAACATCGTGGGGCGCGCGGTGGGGATGGCCGTCCGCGGCCTGAAGCCCGTGGCCGAGATCCAGTTCTTCGACTACATCTGGCCCGCCTTCCACCAGCTCCGGAACGAGCTCCCCACGATGCGGTGGCGCTCCAACGGCGCGTTCAAGGCGCCGGCCGTGATCCGCACGACCTACGGAGGCTACCTGGCCGGCGGGGCCATCTATCACTCGCAGACCGGCGCGACGCTGTTCACCCACACCCCGGGCATGTGGGTCGTCTGCCCCGCCACGGCCGAGGACGCGAACGGCCTGCTGCGCACCGCGATCCGCTGCGACGACCCGGTGCTCTTCCTCGAGCACAAGCACCTGTATCGGCAGACCTACAACAAGGGCCGCTATCCGGGGCCCGACTACATGATCCCGTTCGGGCGGGCGAACGTGGTGCAGGAGGGAAGCCGGGTCACGGTGGTGACGTACGGCGCGCTGCTCGAGCGGACCCGGAAGGCGCTCCGACAGCTGGAGAAGGAGGGGCGCGCCGTGGAAGCGGAGCTCATCGACCTCCGCACCCTCAACCCGCTCGACATGGAGACCGTGGCGGCTTCGGTGAAGAAGACGAACAAGGTGCTGGTGGCCTACGAGGACGCCAAGTCCTGGGGGTTCGGGGCCGAGATCTCGGCCCGGATCGCGGACGAGACCTTCGAGTGGCTGGACGGCCCGGTCCGCCGCATCGCCTCGACCGACACCTTCGTGGGCTACGCCCCGAGCCTGGAGAACGCGACCCTGCCCCAGATCGAGGAGATCGCCGAGGCCGTGGCCGAGCTGGACGCCTACTGAGCGTCGGCCCCCGGCTCTTCCGGCCGGGAAGGCTCCGCCCTCGGCTGGTGCTCGATGTGCGGCGCCATCACGCGGACCAGCCCCTGCACCGCCTTGAGCAGCATGAGCACCAGGCTCACCAACAGCCCGCCGAGCGTGGACGCGACCACGATCACGGCGTAATACACCCAGTCGTACCACTCCCGGACGACCTCCTCCGACTCCCCCAGCGGAATGCTGAGGAAGAGGAGCAGCGTCACCGACGCGGCGATCGCCAGCGCCGCCATCCACGAGATCTGCTGGATCCGCCGGTAGTGGATCTCGTCCATGTCGTGCTCCAGGGCGTGGGTGAGGGCGAGCACGGTGACCATCAGCGCGAGGATGGAGGCCGACGCCGTGGCGATCGTCGAGGTCAGGAAGCGGAGACTGGGGAGCGTGGCATCGAGCAACCCCCTCGCCTCGAAGCCGCTCACGGTGCCGACCGCCGTGAGCCCCGCCAGGGCGATCAAGGTCGCCAGCAGGCCTCCGACCAGCGCCCACTTGGTGTCCACCAGGTTCGGCCGCAGCCGGCGGACCAGGTCGGCGATGCGTCCCATGCCGTTCTCCTTCCGTGCGGGTCGGCGGCCAATCTAGCGTCCCCGGTTCTTCGGGGCGCTCGACCCCCCATTGAGACTCGACTCGTCCCATTGGACTCGAGTCGGTGGCGAGGAGGACTCGGCCGCCGGGTGACGCCCTGCGGAGACCCGTCGCAGTTGCCGAGAACCCCCCAGTGAAGCACCTTATCAGGCTGTCGAGGTCGCCCAGGACCACATCGATCCCCCGAGGCTGTCGGCGGTGGCGCCCATGTCCCGTCTGAAGCGACTCCTACACGAGGGCCACCGCCGGTGGCTCTGGCAGGTGCCGAGGCCTCATCTCGGGGGGCGCCTGGTTGGCCGATCGCTCCGGCGGGCGGCCGACATCGGAAACGGGCCCGCCCGGGGCGCCGCACCGTGAGCGACCTCTGGTCGCGTGTCAAGAAGGGCCGACTGGCCCAGGTCCTACTCGTCTATCTGGGCGTCTCCTGGGTCGTCCTCCAGGTGGTTAGCGAGCTGCGCGAGGCGCTTGAGCTCCCGGCCTGGATCGGTCCGGTCGCGCTCATCCTGCTCGCGATCGGGCTGGTGATCGTGCT
>CAYMQZ010000047.1:0-17040 GCA_964392705.1 uncultured Gemmatimonadota bacterium | reverse complement strand
CCGTTGCAGAAGGTCGCGTAGTCGAGCGTCACCTCCTCCCCGGGCTCGAGCGGCCGCCGGGCGACCACGTCCAGGCCCTCCAGCCACGCGCTGGGGTCGCAGGCGTGGTTGACGGGCTTCCACCGCTCCGGGTCCCGGCTCCAGATCGCCCACACGTCGTCGGTGAGAGGCCACGCGTAGCGCAGGAACCAGTCACGCCGCCGCCCGCTCCACTCGCGTTCCACGTGGGCCCGGGTGACGAGCTCGTGCGGCCGCTCCTCGAAGGCGATGATCGTCTCCCCGGAGGGGATCGGCCGGGTCGCGAAGAGCCCGTAGTCGCCGCCGGGCCGGGGTCGCACTTCCCAGCTGCGGCTCGACCGCTCGTGCCGCCGGAGCGCGGCCTCGACGATCAGGCGGGTGAAGCCCTCGTGACCGGCCGGGTCGGCCAGCAGGATCAGGTCCGCGCTCCCGGCGTCCTCGGGCTCGTAGTAGAGGCCGCAGTTCGGGTTGATCTCGAGCATGTAGGACCGACCCGTCGCGTCGACGCGGAGATCGCACCGACCGTAGCCCGCCCCGTGGAGGCCGCGGAAGAGTCTGGCCGAAACGTCGCGCAACCGCGCCTCGAGCGCCGGATCCTCGACCGGCGCGCTTCGCATCTGGCCGTACGTCACCCACTTCATCTCCTCGTGCTTGAAGCTCTCGCCGTCGGGAAATTTATAGCGGAGGGGTGTGTAGGTGATCGGAGCCTCTGGGTCCTCCGGGTTCTCGGCCACCAGGACCGTGCACTCGGTCCCGTCGATGAACTCCTCGATCAGGGCGCCGGCGTAGCGGCCGATCATCTCGCGGGCCCGCTCGAACAGGGCCGGCGCGGTCTCGACGCGCGACGCCCGCGTCAAGCCGATGCTGGCGTAGCTGTTCGGGTGCTTGACGATGAGGGGGAAGCGCAGCGCTCCGACCGCCCGCTCCACATCCGCCTCGTCGCTGGCCAGCACGTAGGGGGGCGTGTCGATTCCCCACGCCCGGCACACCCGCTTCATCGCCTCGCGCGAAGGCTCGTAGAATCCGGAGGTGGCCCCCGTGAACGGCACGTTCAGCCTCTCCAGCGCCTGCACCACTTCGATCCCGGGACGATCCTCGCCCCACGCGCCGTCACACAGGTTGAAGAAGAGGTCGAAGCCGCGCTCGGAGAGCTCGATCACGCGTCCCACCGCGGTGGCCTTCTCCAGCACGGCCAGTTCCCATTCCGCGTCCGGGAGATAGGGTCGAGGGTCGCAGGGCCAGTCGCCGGCGGGCAGGGGGGCCGAGTCCAGATCCTGGTCCGTGAGCAGGCAGATGCGCATGGCTCCGTTTCGCGGCCGAGTCGTTCCGACGAGCCCTCGCGCGCACAGAATGGCCGGGGGGGCGTGACGGCGCCAGTGAGCGCGGGCGGCGATGCGCGCGCCGCGACCGCCGGGCCGGCTCCCGGGCTCCGGATGTGCGAAGAGCCCCGGGGATCCCCGGGGCTCTTCGCGACCGGTACGGCGTCCGGTCCTCCTTCAGGAGCGGCCGAGGCGGGACAGCCCGCCCCTCCGCCCGCACGCACGCGACCCTACACCTTGGTCACGTTCTGGGCGGCAGGCCCCTTCGGGTTCTCGACGACCTCGAACTCCACCCGGTCGCCCTCGGTCAGGGTCTTGTAGCCGGCGCCCTGGATCGCCGAGTGATGGACGAAGCAGTCCTTGCCACCGTCCTCCGGCGTGATGAAGCCGAAGCCCTTGGCGTCGTCGAACCACTTGACAACTCCCGTCTTAGCCACTGCGTCGCTCCTCGATACTGTGGTACGGTTTCCCGATCGACCCTGAACCCAAAAAAGGGGACCCGGTCAGCGTCCCAGGTCCCCTTACGCGTTCACTGGTCCGTCGGCATGCTCCCACCTTCGGGCGCACGTTGCCATGTATAGAGTCATCGCGGCCGCTTGTCAATCACCGCCGGCGTCCGGGTCTCCCCCGCCGACCCTCTCCGCGAATGCCAGCAGCGCGCGCTCGAAGACCGCCATCGGCGGGCGCACGAGGCCGGCTCCGATCTGTCCCACCCCGGGCTCCTTGTGGGCGATCCCGGTGTTGATCCGCGGCAGGATCCCCAACTCCACGACCTTCCGCACGTCGATTCCGGTCGGCGTGCCCCGGAAGTCGAGCGCGGGGATCGTGAAGTGGCCATGCTCGGCCGCCGTGATCTCGTACATTTCGAGCGTGGCGTTCAGGGCGTCCCGCGGAGTTCCGCTCACGAAGCTGACGATCGCCGGTGCCGCCGCCATGGCGAAGCCTCCGATGCCCGCCGTCTCCGTGATCGTGCTGTCCCCGATGTCGGGGTTCGCGTCGGCGGCCTCGAAGCCGCTGAAGTAGAGGCCCTCGGGCGTCTCGGCCGGCGCCGCGAACCACTCGTCCCCCAGCCCGCTCACGCGCACGCCGAAGTCGGTGCCGTTGCGGGCCATGGCCGTCACCAGCGTGCAGCCCTCGACCCCGTGGGCCGCATCCGCCATCACCTTGCAGGCGGCCATCACCGGGTTGAGCACCGCCAGCGCGTTGTCGCCCAGGTATCGAAGCGCCGCGGCCGCGGCGTCGCCGTCCCGGGCGGTCTCCGAGACCCACGGGGCCAGATGCTGGAGGAAGAGCAGCGAGCCCGCCTTGTTGCGGTTGTGACCCTCGTCGCCCATGTGCAGCGCCTCGGCCAGGAGCGTCCGGAGGTCCAGCCCGCCGGAGGCCTCCAGCGCCTCGCCCAGCCGGGGACCGAGCTCCTCGTTCATCCGGCGCAGCCGGTCCAGCACCTCGGGAGCGTACGCGCCGTAGCGGAGAACCTTCCCGTACCCCTCGTTCAGGTTCGAGAACGCCCGTCCGCCGCCCACCTCATCCTCGACGACGTATACGGCCATCGAGGAGGAGATCACCCCCGCCATGGGTCCCACGGCCGCATGGTGATGACACGGCTCGAGGCTCACCTCGCCATCGGCCGCGAGGGCACCCGCCCGCTCCTCGTCCTCGGCCAGCCCCTCGAGCAGCAGGGCGCCGATCACGGCGCCGCGGAGCGGGCCGGACGCTCGCTCCCATTCGATGGGAGGCCCGGCGTGCAGCAGGAGCCCCTCTCGCATCCCGGGAATCGCCTCGCTCGCCGGCGCCACTCCGCGCAGGATCGGACGCGCCTCCATCATGCGCTGGACGGCCCTTCGATTCGCCGCTTCGATGTCCACCGTCATCGGTCGCGTCTCCCCTCCTGGGTCCCCCTGGTCCCGGTCGCTCCGCCTCGCCGGACGCTCGCCACCCGATCTCAGCCCCGGAGCTTCCGGAGCGCCGCCGCGAGCCGCTCGTCGCCCCCGGCGGGCGGGCGCCACTCCACGTGGACGGCCGGCACCTCGCGGTCCACCAGGCTCCGGTGGAACGCCTCCAGCCCCACGTTGATCGCCGCCACCGGCAGGCGGAGGGCCTCCCGCTCGACATGGAGGCTCTCGGCGTCGCCGACCGTGGCTCGCCCCGTTTCCCCACGGCCTCCCCGGGAGCCCGCCGCTCGCCCGGCGGCGCCGGGGCCCGGGTCGGGGGTCGGCGGCCCTACCCCCGACCGCCGACCCGCCGCGGACGACAGACGCTCTCGCGCGTGCCGCAGCGCGCTCTCCACATCGTGAAAGATGCGGGCTCCCGCGCCCGCGAGCCGAGAGGCCTGCTTCTCGAGATCCTGCGGGTCCCGGTCCGTGCCGACCAGGATGACCGCCACCTCCCGACCCCGGCGGCACGCCGCCTCGATCGCCGGGGCCAGCTCGCTCGCGGGGTCCGGGTGCGCCCCGTCCCCGAGCACCACGTCCAGGAGGACGTACGCGGTCTCCGGATCCGCCGACTCCTCGCGCAGCCTGCGGATGCGGACCTCCTGATCCAGCATCGGGTGGGGCCGACCGGCGGTGAAGACGTCCGCCCCGAGATCGAGGATGGTGTGTCGCCGGCTGGTCCACGGGTCGGCGAGCAGGGCGACGCCCGGCGCCTCGAGGTTGGCGTGCAGGCTGCCCGGCTCCAGAAAGCGCGCGGCCGCGATCAGCGCCTCCTGCGCCAGCGTGCCTCCGGCGAACAGCCCGCGCAGGTGGCCGGGAAGCGGCGCGGTGGCTGGCGCCTCCGCCTCGCCCGCGGCGTCGACCGACGCCCCCGCGGCATTGACCGACGCCCTCGCGCCACCCTCCTCATGGAGCCCGGGCTGCGCCGCCTCCGGGCCGACCGGCTCGGCGTCGCCGGCCGTGGCGAGCCACACCGCCAGGTCGGCCGCGTGGCTCAGGCCGTGCGCGAAGCACACGCCGTCGGCGCTCCTCGCGCCCCCGAGGCCCGAGGAGGGACCGTCGCCGCCCGGCCCGTCCGCCCCGTCGATCGGGCCGGCTCCCACGAAGCGCACCACGACCGGCTTGCCGGCCCCCCTCGCCGCGGCCAGAACCCGTTCGGCCACCTCCGGCGCGGGGGGCTTGGAGACGAGCACGATCACCCGGGTCTCCGGATCCCCGGCCAGAAGCTCCAGCCCCTGGAGCGCGGTGATGCCGCCGACCTCGGCGGACAGGTCGCGTCCGCCCGTGCCGATCGCGTGCGAGACGCCGGAACCCCGGACGTGAACCCCGCAGGCCACCGCCTGGAGGCCGGTCCCGGAGGCGGCCACGATCCCGACCGGCCCACGGCGTATCCGATTGGCGAAGCCGAATCCGACGCCCCGCACGATCGCGGTGCCGCAGTCCGGGCCCATGACCAGCAGACCGCGGGCGCCCGCGTGGCGCTTGAGCGAGACCTCCTCGTCCAGGGGCACGTGGTCGCTGAACAGGAACACGTGACGCCCGAGATCCAGCGCCTCGCGGGCGACGCCGGTGGCGAAGCGGCCCGGCACGGAGACGAGGACCCATCGCGCGGCGGGCAGCATGCGGACGGCGGCGGAGAGGCTCCGGGGCCGGTAGTCGGAGGTCGTTCCGCCGCGGTCGCGCCGGAGGAGGTCGTCCACCCGCTCCAGCGCCGCCTCGGCCGCGTCCGCGCTCTCGGCCCGCACCGCCACCAGCAGGTCGGAGGTCCCCGCCCCCTCCGGAAGCTCGGGAAGCAGGCCCGATGCTTCGAGGAGGGTCAGGTTCTCCCGGCTGGCCATCACCGCGCCGGCCTCGGCCACGCCGGGCTCTTCCTCCAGCGCGGCCCGGAGCTGCATGAGCACGATGGAGTCGTGATAGGCGCCGGGACGGAGCGCGTGGCGGAGAACCGTCACCCGGCCGTCTCCCACCCTTCCCAGCGTCGAGCGCGAACCCGCACCCCGGGGTCCCGGATCGCCAGCGCCGCGACGTAGCCGGGCTCCGGCTCCAGCTCCCGGAGGAGCCAGCCGCCCTCGGGGCGACGACCCCGCAGCACGTACCCGCCACCGATCCGACCGTCGATCCCGCCGTCGAGCCGGGAGGGATCCGCGCAGAGCCCGACTCCGAGCGCCTTCAGGTAGGCTTCCTTCCGAACCCAGCGGACCAGGAGCGCCCTCGGCCGATCCGGCGCGGGAAGCGCCGCTATCGCCTCGCGCTCGGCAGGCGTGAGGGCACGGCGGGCCAGAGGTCCGAGGGCCGGAAGGGGACGTACCAGCTCCACGTCCACGCCCAGCCGGGGAACCCGGCCGACCGCTATGAGGACGAGGTCGCGAGAGTGGGCCAGACTGAAGACGAGCCGGGGGCCCGTCCGGAGCCGGGGCGCCTCCCGGAGCGCGGGCCGGCCGCGACGATCGCGCCGGAACGCGAGCCGCTCGGCCGGTGTCCCGACATAGCCGGCAAGCACTCGCCGCAGCGTGGCCCTGGCCACGATCCAGCGCCGGCGTACCCGCGGCGACAGCAGCCCCGAAGCCCGTTTCAGCTCCTCCGGCGAGAGAAGCGATCTCGCAGCGAGAAACGCATCCGGGGGAACGTCCAACGCGGCCCAGCGGACGTGCACCTCCCCCGGCTCGAGATCCGGGGCGGCCGCCCCCGTCGTCAACGTAGGCCGCATCGTCGCCTCACGCCGATCGCCCGGGATCTCCATGTCCGGAAGAGTAACGGAGGCGAGCGCGAAAGCGTAAGCGCCCGCGGGCGAGGGGCTATCCGCCCCGCGTCCCGGCTTCGAGCCGACCCGACCCTCAGGCCGGGGGTTCCGCCTCCGGGGGACGGAGCACCTCGGCCGGCGACTCCATCTCGGCCAGCGGGTAGACATCGTAACGCGCGAAGTTGTAGACGGGGGCCTCGGACAGCAGGCGCTCCAGCTCCTCGTTCGAGTCCACGTCGTAGATCCAGGCGCCGCCGTGCTTGCCGACCACGTGGTAGCGGGCCACGAGTTTCTGGCGCTCGCGCAGCTTCTCGGCGTACTCGGGCATCCGCATCACCGCGGTGAAGATCTCCGGCCGCCGGGTCTCGAGCTCCCAGATCGCCAGGAACTTCATGGCACCTCCTCCTTCCGGTGGGGCGCCCACGGCCGGGGGCTCAGTTCGTCATCCCCTGCCCCTCGACGACCATGATCTCGAACGGGCCGATCCCGTGGAGCTGCAGCACGGTGCGCCCCTTCGCGCCCCCGTAGTGGGCGTTCTCCGCGGCGATGAAGAGGTAATCGCCGACCTCGTACGTCTTCAGCCGCGACTCGTCGAACTCCTCGCCCATGGCCAGCAGGAAGGTGCCCTCGAGCACGGTCACGTTCTCCGCCCGCGGGTGCCAGTGGGGAGGAAACTTGTACCCGTCCGGGAAGGCCAGACGCAGCGTGTAGGGCTCGTCGGCCACCGCTGGGTCGCCATGGACGGGGGCGATCTGCATTCCGGAAAGGAAGCCCGGAACCTCGATGTCGCTCCACATCAGCTGGGCCGCGTCCACGTCGTGCATCGCCGGCTGGTCGGGTCCATCCTGGGCCCAGGCGGCCGGGCCGGAGAGGAGGAGACCGAGCGCGACGACCATCGCCGAAAGGAGTCGAGACCGCATGTGTACCTCCTGTACGTATATGTCCGCCGGGATCCGATCGGACGGCGGGAGGCGGCGGACATCCCCCCGTCGCCCCGGTACCGGGCGTCATCATCCGGTACGGGTCACCATCATTAAGGCCTGTGAGCGTGGTCGCCAGCCGGGGCGTCGGACCGTCGGGCGACGCCCCCGAAGCCGGGAGCGCCCACGAGCTTCCCGCCGGGTCCGCGCTCACGGGAAACGCGAGCGGTCGATCCCGGGGATGAGGCGCAGGGCGTTCCCGTAATAGACTTCGCGCAGGACGTCGTCCGGCAGGTCCAGGCCGTACAGCTTCCAGAAGGCGTGCCGTTTCCGGTAGTAGTCGAAGTACTCGTCGGCGGTCTCGAGCACGCGGAAGTAGACCGGGTATTCCTCCGGCGCCCAGGCGTCCTTCCCCATCAGGATCCGGTCCGAGTGGCGCAGGAAGAAGTCGCGCGCGAAACGGGGCTGGCGACCCGGCTCGTAAATCACGGCGCCCAGGCCCACGTGCATGTTCGGGATCGAGTCCAGGGTCCGGCCGAGCCGGCCCAGGTCGTGCCCCATCCACGCCAGGTGGGCGGCGATGAACGTCGTCCCGGGATGCTTCCGGAACAGATTCAACTGCTCGGAGATCAGCCGCTCCCAGGAGGGCTCCGGCGGCCGCTTGCGCCGCGGACGCTGCGTGAGCTCGAGCCAGCGCTCGTTGAACCGGTCGTGCGGCCGCCAGAACTCGGCCGGATCGGCCGTGTGGATCAGCACCGGGATCCCCAGCTCGCCCGCCTTCTCCCAGATCGGGTCGAGCCGCGGATCGTCGACCGGAACGCGCTCCCCGTCCACGTCCGTGATCCACATCCCGAGGCTCTTGAAGATCTTGAGCCCGACCGCGCCGTTGCGCACGTCCTCCTCGAGGCGGCGGGCGGCTCGCTCCCCGAAGCCCGGCTGGCCCACCTCCCGGAAGTCCACGTTCGCGAAGACGACGAAGCGACCGGGATGCGCGGCGTCGAGGGCGCGCACCTGACGGGCGAGCCGGTCGCCCGTCCCACCGCTCAGGTTCACGGCCACGGCCAGGTTGAGCCGGTCCATCGCCTCGACCATCGCGTCGAGCGAGTCGCGCGGCATCGTGCCGTCGATGTGCAGGTGGACGTCGACGAACGGATGCTTGGCCCGCGGCCTCGGGTGCTCCGGCACGACCAGCGTGGAGCGCGGCTCGTATTCCTCGAAGGTGACCGACCGGGTCGTGTCGACGCTCTCCGCGCCGGCACGGCCCGCTTCCGACTCCGGCTCCTGCGCCAGGCCGGCGGCAGCCGGCAGGCAAAGTGCGACCGAGAGGACGGCCAGACCCCACACGGCGCCGCGCGGCGCGCCCGGCGCGCCTCGACCGTCGCGGCGGCGAGCGGGAGCGTCGGGGCCGGGCCGAAGCGGAGGCAATGTCATGCGACCATCCCCATCATGCGGCCATCCTAGCGGCATCGCCCCTTCCCGGACCAGGCGGGACCCCCGTCCTCGACGCGGGTCGTCGGCCGGTGTCGGGACTTCCGGAGCGGGTCGGGCTCGTTGGCGCGCATCGCGGGAGGCGCTAGCTTTGGGGACGGAGCGGGAGCGTCTTCGCGGCGGCCGTCGCTCGCCGGCGTGCCCCGCCCAGCATCAGCAGATCGCCGCCGGTTGTGGCCGCCACCAGGAGGCCGGGTGAAGAGAGACTCGACGGGAGCCGCGACGGAACCTCCGGCGGCCGGAAGCGGTCCGCGGGCCCCCTCCGCGCCCTTTCCGGATTCCGCCCCGGGCCCCGAGCCGTCCTCCCCTTCGACCTTCGACCTCCGCGCCCTGGTCGAGGAGGGGCTGTCCGAGCAGTCGGAGCGCCACGCCGAGCTCATCAACCCGAAGTTCGTGAAGGTGCTCCGCACGATCGGGTTCGACCGGACCTACGTGCGGGGACGAGGCGCCTACCTGTGGGACGAGAGCGGACGCCGCTACCTGGACCTGCTCTCCGGCTACGGGATGTTCAACATCGGCCGGAACCATCCGGCGCTGAAGGAGGCGGTCCGGACCTACCTCGAGCTGGACGAGCCGTGGAAGGTCCAGATGGCCACGACCCCGCTCCCGGGTCTCCTGGCCGAGCGGCTCCTGGCGCACGCCCCCCACCTGGACCGCGTGCACTACACGAACTCGGGGGCCGAGTGCGTGGAGACCGCGCTCAAGTTCGCCCGCTGCGCCACGGGTCGGGACCGGATCCTCTACTGCGAGGGCGGCTTCCACGGGCTGACCTACGGGGCCCTATCCGTGAACGGGTGCGCCGCCTTCCGCGAAGGCTTCGGGAGCCTGCTTCCGGGTCCCGTATCCCTGCCGTTCGGGGACCTCGGGGCGCTCCGCCGCGAGCTGGAGGCCGCCCCGACCGCCGCGCTCATCGTCGAGCCGCTGCAGGGCAAGACCGTCCGGGTCGCGAGCGCCGAGTACCTGCTCGGCGCCCAGGAGCTCTGCCGCCGGCACGGGGCGCACCTGATCATGGACGAGGTGCAGACCGGGCTGGGGCGCACGGGGCGGATGTTCGCCTATCAGCACGCGCCGGGGCTCGAGCCCGACGTGGTCCTGGCCTCCAAGTCCCTGTCCGGCGGCCTCGTGCCGGTGGGCGCCGTGCTGGTGCGACGCGAGGCCTTCGACACGGTCTTCTCGAGCCTGGACCGCGCGGTGGTCCACTCGTCGACCTTCGCGCAGGGTGGCCTCGCCATGGCGTGCGGGCTGGCGACCCTCCACGTCCTCGAGGCCGAGGGATTGGTCGAGAACGCCGCCCGACGCGGCCGCGAGCTGCTGGACGGGCTCGGAGCCATGGTGGACGAGTTCGAGCTGCTGCACGACGTCCGCGGACGGGGACTGATGATCGGCCTCGAGTTCGGTCCGCCCCGCTCGCTGAGCCTGAAGGCGGCCTGGGCCGCGATCCACCGCGCGAGCCCGGGACTCTTTCCCCAGGCGATCCTCATGCCGCTGCTCGAGCGGCACGGCATCCTGGCCCAGGTGGCGGGACACGGGGTGGACATCATCAAGCTGCTCCCGCCGCTCTGCCTGGCGGAGGAGGACGTGCGCTGGATCCTGGCGTCGTTCAGGGAGGTGCTCGAAGAGGCCCACCGCTTTCCCGGTCCGCTCTGGACCACGGCGCGCGACCTCGTGCGCTTCGCGATCCGGGCGCGGTCGGCCGAGGAGGACGACGCTCCCGTCGAGAGCGACGCCTCCTGACGGCGTCGCCCCGGGGATCCCGACAGGTGACGAACGGAGGAGGCGCCGAGGAGCCCGGGACGCGGCACCCGTTGCTGGGGGCGGATCTCGGAACGCTCCTCGGCGCCCTGCGGCGATACGGGCCCGTGGCGCCCCGTCATCGGCCCCTGCTGGCGCTGTTCGGTCTCGTCTCGCTCGCCCGCCTGCCCTTTCGCACCGCGGAGAGGGCCTTCCTGGCCCGGAAGGGCCGCCGCGTCCCGCCCCCCGCCGATCCCCTGTTCATCGTGGGCCACTGGCGATCGGGCACGACCCACCTGCACAACCTGCTCGCCCGGGCGCTCCCGGAATACGGGATCATCACGCCCCTGGCGAGCGGTCTCCCCTGGGAGCTGCTCACGCTGGCCACCTGGCTGCGCCCGCTGCTCGAGCGGGCGCTGCCGGAGGACCGGGGAGTGGATGGGGTTCCGGTCGAGCCGGATTCTCCGCAGGAGGACGAGATTCCCCTGGCCAGCATGCAGCTCCTTTCCCCCTTCCACGCCGTGTATTTCCCCCGCCGGTTCGCGGAGGTCTTCGACCGGGGGGTCTTCTTCGACGGAGCGACACACGGGGAGATCCGGCGGTGGGAACGAAGGGTCCGGGGTTTCCACCGGAAGGTGTCCATCCAGCAGGGCACGCCCCGGCTCCTGGTCAAGAACCCGGTCTACACGGCCCGCGCGGGGCGCCTGCTGCAGCTCTGGCCCGGAGCGCGGTTCGTGCACATCTACCGGGACCCGTGGAGCGTGTACGCCTCCACCGTCCGCTACTACCGTCGGCTCCTCCCCGGCCTGGCCCTCCAGGATCCCCGGGGGCTGGACCTGGAGAGCTTCGTGCTGGATCGGTATCCGCGGCTCCTGGACCGCTGGTACGAGCAGTCCGTCCAGGTTCCCCACGCCCGGGTCACGGAGGTCCGGTTCGAAGAGCTCGAGCGCGACCCGCCGGGCGTCCTGGAGCGGATCCGCCGCGACCTGGGGCTGTCCGGCTGGTCGGCCGAGGGCCCGCGACGGTATCTGGATTCGATCGCGGGGTACCGGAAGCACCCCCAGTCCCTCCCACCCGGGGCGATCGAGCGCGTGGGGACGGCGTGGAGCCGCTACATTCGACGCTGGGGCTACGAGCCGCCGCCCGCCCCGAGCGCGTCGGGGAGGCGGGTCCGGAGCAACGCGGTCCCGTCGGCCGAGCCTTGAGCCCGGCCCTCCGCGAGGGTATAGGTGCAGGGCCCGCGGAGGGCGACAACTGCCACGAGGAGAGAGCCATGGTACTGGTCGTCGGAGCGACGGGCATGGTCGGGGAGCGAGCGGCCCGGGGGCTGACGGAGGCGGGTGGGGCCGTGCGCGCCCTGGTCCGGAACCCGGAGGGTCGACCCGAGGCGGAGGCGCTTCGGGACACCGGCATCGAGGTCGTTCCGGGGGACCTGACGCGACCCGACACGCTGGTGGCCGCTTGCCGCGGAGTCGACGTCGTCGTGTGCACGGCCACCTCCATGCCGGACCCCGGGGAGGACGGGCTGAGACGGGTGGACCGGGACGGCGTCCAGGCGCTGATCGACGCGGCCGAGGAAGCGGGCGTGGCGCGCTTCGTCTACGTCTCCTTCTCGGGAAACATCGAGTTCGACTGCCCGCTCCGCGACGCGAAGCGGGCGGCCGAGCGGCGGCTCCTGGGAAGCTCGATGCGCGCGGTCGTCCTGCGGCCTACGTACTTCACCGAGGTGTGGCTGGGACCCCATCTCGGCTTCGACCCGCTCGGGGGAACGGTCCGAGTCTACGGCCCGGGCGACGCGCCGATCAGCTACATCCGGGGACGGGACGTGGCGGACTTCGCGGTCGCGACCGCGCTTCCGAACCATGGAGAGGACGTGGTGCTCGAGCTGGGCGGGCCGGAACCCGTCTCGCAGCTCGACGCCGTCCGGATCTTCGAGGAGGTTCTGGGCGGCGAGCTGCAGGTCGAGCGCGTGCCCCTGGAAGCGATCCGATCCAAGCACGCCTCCGAGGACCCGCTGGAGCGGACGTTCGGAGCGCTGATGCTGGGGTGCGCGGAGGGGGACGCCATCCCGGAAGCCCCGCAGACGGCGGAGCGCTACGGCGTGGCCCTGCATTCGGTGTCGGAGTGGGCCCGGGAGGTGGTCGGCGCCTGAGGCGTCGCTCCGCCGCCCTGGCTGCGCTCGGCCCGGGAGTCGTGGCGGAGCGTCGTCGGGCTCCGCGATCGACGGCCTGCCCGGGCGAGTGCACGGCCTGCCCGGGCGTGTGGACGCGGGAGCGCCGCGGATCTACTCTTTCCCGGTTCCGTCGATCGAACCTGGAACGGGAGCTTTCCGATGCACGCCATTCGATCCGCCCGGCTGGCCTGCGCCCTGCTGCTGGCAGGGACGGCCGCCCACGCCCAGAGCGCCCCGACCGACTACCGGGACGAGTTCCTGGAGCATTTCGAGCGCTCCACGGCCAAACTGGTCCAGCTGGCCGAGGTTACGCCCGAGGGGCTCTTCGCCTGGAGCCCCGGACCGGGGGTCATGTCGGTCGAGCGCGTGTACGCGCACATCGCCCGCTACAACTACCTGTATCTGGCCGACAACCTCGGGATCGCGGCTCCGGACGGGGTCGACGTGCCGAATCTGGAGTCCACCACCGGCAAGGCCGACGTCACCGACCTCCTGCACGCATCCATCCGCCACGTGCGCCAGCAGGTCGAGGCGCTGAGCGAGGACGACCTGACGGCGCTCACCCGTCTGTACGGGCGCGAGGTCGCGGGCTGGGCCGTCCTCTTCCAGCTCCTGGCCCACATGAACGAGCACGTCGGCCAGTCGGTGGCCTACGCGCGGATGAACGGGATCGTGCCGCCCTGGTCCCGATGACGGCCTCCGGCATGAGGCTCGCCGCCGGGTTCGTCGCGCTGGCCGCGCCCGTCCTGGGCGTTGCCGCCGCTTCCCTTCCGGCCCAGGAGACGCTCGCCCCCCTCGAGCGTCGGATCGTCGCCGAGGTCGACGCCCGGGCCGAGGAGGCCATCGCGCTGCTGGAGCGCGCCGTCGAGGTGAACAGCGGCACGATGAACCTCGAGGGGGTCCGCGAAGTGGGCCGGATCTTCCGCGAGGAGCTGGACGCTCTCGGCTTCCGGACCGAGTGGGCCGACGGCTCCTCCTTCGACCGGGCGGGCCACCTGGTGGCCGCGCGCCCCGGCGACGGGCCGCATCTCCTGCTCATCGGGCACCTGGACACCGTCTTCGAGGAGGACAGCCCGTTCCAGAGCTTCGAGCGCGACGGCGACCGGGCCACGGGCCCCGGGGTGGTGGACATGAAGGGCGGAAACGTCATCATCGTCGAGGCGCTCGCGGCCCTGGCCGCGGTCGACGCGCTGGACGACCTCACCTTGACGGTCGTGATGACCGGAGACGAGGAGCGTCCGGGCGCTCCGCTCGAGCGCTCCAAGGCCGCTCTGGTGGAGGCGGCGGAAGCGGCCGAGATGGCGCTCGCCTTCGAGAACGGCGACAGCGACCCCCGCACGGCGGTCGTGGCCCGCAGGGGCGCGGCCGGCTGGCGGCTGGAGGTGACGGGGACGCCGGCCCATTCCTCGCAGATCTTCCAGCCCGAGGTCGGCGCGGGGGCGATCTTCGAGGCGGCGCGCATCCTCCGCGACTTCCACCGGCGTCTCGCCGGCGAGCCCCTCCTCACCTTCAATCCGGGCGTGATGGTGGCCGGCACCGAGGTGGAGTACGACGAGTCCGCCGCGCGCGGCACGGCGTTCGGCAAGACCAACGTCGTGGCCGGGCGGGCCGTCGTGACCGGCGACCTGCGCACGATCACGCTCGAGCAGCTGGAAACGTCCAGGAGCCTGATGCGCTTCATCGTCGACCAACACCTGCCCGGCACCGCGGGCGAGATCACCTTCGAGGAGGGATATCCGCCCCTACCGCCCTCCGAGGGCAACCGTCGCCTGCTGGCGCACTTCGACCGGGCGAGCCGCGACCTCGGTTTCGGACCGGTGACCGCCGTGGATCCGCGGAACGCGGGCGCCGCCGACGTGGCGTTCACGGCCGGCCTGGTCCAGATGGCGATCGACGGGCTCGGGGCCGGGGGAGGAGACGACCATACGGTGGACGAGTGGATCGACCTGCCCACCCTGGCCATGCAGGCCAAGCGGGCCGCGGTGCTGATGCTCCGGCTGGCCCGCCTCCACGACCGAGGCTCCTGACGGGGCTCCGCGCTCCGGCACCGAGGTCGCACTCGCGGGCTCGGACCGCTTGCGAGACGTCACAACCTGGCGCGCTTTGCAAGGGCGGCGCGTGGAACGCCCGACGGCTCCCGTCTCGCTTCGCGCGTCACCGGTCTAGCCCCGAGCCCGGCATGATCGCCGTAAGTCCCGTATATATTTAAACTTGAGCCGATCGCGTCGCTCTCCAAGCGGGCGAGCGGCGGGGAGATCCCGTCGATCCCCGTCCCGGCACTCTCGTTGCTCCTTTCTCCGCCCGATCACCTGGGAAAGGGGCACGCATGACGGGACGACTTCTTCGCCGTGGCTTGCTGGGACCGAACGACATCGGGGTGGATCTGGGCACGGCCAACACGGTGATCGCCCGAGGGGACCAGGGGGTCGTGCTGAACGAGCCCTCGGTCGTCGCGGTGGGGCGGGAAACCGGGGATGTGCGGGCCGTCGGGCTCGAGGCCAAACGGATGCTGGGTCGGACGCCGGAGGGGATCGAGGCGATCCGTCCCCTCAAGGACGGCGTGATCGCCGACGTCGATATGACGGAGATCATGCTGCGCTTCTTCCTGCGGCGGGCGACCGCGGGCCGCTTCCTGCGCACGCGGCCACGGGTCGTGGTCGGCGTGCCCTCGGGGATCACGACGCTGGAGCGGCGCGCCGTGCGGGCCGCCGCCACCGCAGCCGGGGCCCGCGAGGTCTACATGGTCTCGGAGCCCATGGCGGCGGCGATCGGCGTCGGTCTTCCGGTCGAGGCTCCCACCGGGAACATGGTGATCGACATCGGGGGCGGGACCACCGAGATCGCCGTGATCGCGCTCTCGGGCGAGGTCGCCGACACCTCGATCCGCGTGGGCGGCGACGAGCTGGACACCGCGATCGTGAACTTCCTCCGCAAGCACTACAACCTGTTCATCGGCGAGCCCACGGCCGAGCTGGTCAAGCTGGAGATCGGCTCCGCCTATCCCAACGGCGACGAGCGGGAGATGGACGTGAAGGGCCGGGACCTCGTCACGGGCGTCCCGAAGACGGTGCGCATCTCCTCGGCGGAGATCCGGGAGTGCATGCAGGAGCCGATCCAGCACATCCTGGGCGCCGTCCGCCGCGCCCTGGAGGCCACGCCACCCGAGCTCTCCTCGGACATCTACGACCGGGGCATCGTGATGACGGGTGGCGGAGCGCTGGTGCGCGGGCTGGACGCGCTCCTGCACGAGGAGACCGGGCTCCAGATTCACGTGGACAAGGAGCCGCTCACCTGCGTGGTGCGGGGCACGGCCCAGATCCTGGGCGACTTCGACCGTTACGCGGGCGTCCTCCGAAACTGACGCACCCGCCCGCGCGCACGATCGCGTTCGAGCGGCCTTCTCTAGGAGCCTGTCCGAGTAATGGGGTGCGCTGGACCTTCCATCTGCACCCCCGCCCGACATAACCTTACGGTTCGGGAAGCGCTGGACAGCGATTTCATCCCAGCGGAGGCGTGCCCATGGCCAACTCGCGCGGCACGATCGGCATCCTGACGGGTGGAGGTGACGTCCCGGGCTTGAACCCCGCGATTCGGGCGGTCACCATCCGGGCCCTGCGCGAGGGTTACCGCGTGCTGGGAATTCGGCGGGGATGGGCGGGCCTGGTGGACCTGGTGCGTGACCGGGATCCGGACGCGAGCGCGTGCGTGCAGCCGCTCACCGAAGGCGTCGTGAATCGTGCCGCCCGCACCGGCGGCACCTTTCTGCACACGTCACGAACGAAGCCCAGCGCGCTGCCCCGCGATGCCCTACCGGCCCATCTCCGGGACCGATACGACGACGACACGAACGACGTGACCGAGGAGGTGCTCCGGAACCTGGAGTTCCTCGGGGTCGACTACCTCATCCCCATCGGGGGCGACGACACGCTGAGCTACGCCCAACGGCTCCACGGGGAAGGCGTGGAGATGGTCGCGATCCCGAAGACGATGGACAACGACGTCCCGGGCACGGACTACTGCATCGGCTTCAGCACGTGCGTCACCCGGACGATCGAGCTGACGCACCGGCTGCGAACGTCGGCCGGTTCCCACGAGCGCTTCCTGGTCATCGAGGTGTTCGGCCGCTACGCCGGATTCACGGCGCTTCTCCCCACCATGGCGGGCGCCGCCGACCGCTGCCTCATCCCGGAGCATCCAACGGACATCGAACGTCTCTGCGAGCTGATGGTGTACGACCGCGAGCGGAACCCGAGCCACTACTCGGTCGTGCTGGTCAGCGAGGGGGCACGGCTCACCGGTCAGGATTCCATGGTCTTCCGACGGGAGGAGACGGACCAGTTCGGTCACAAGAAGCTGGGCGGGATGGGCGACCTGGTCTCGGAGCGTCTCAAGGAGCTCTCGCCGCGGTACAACGACGGTCGGCCGATTCGCGTCGCGAACCAGCGGCTGGGCTACCTGGTCCGTTCCGGCGACCCCGACGCGATGGACTCGATCGTCCCGATGGCCTTCGGCAACCTCGCCCTCGACCTCATCGAGTCGGGCCAAACCGGCCGGCTGGTGTGCGTCAGGCAGGGCGTGTACGACAGCGTGCCGCTCGACGTGGTGGTCGGACGCACGAAGAGCGTGGACGTGTCAAGGTACTACAACACGGAACGCCTCCGGCCGATCTACAAGACCTTCTACCGCCAGCCCGTGTTCATCATGACGAGCGACCTGTGAG
>CAYMQZ010000046.1:15325-17068 GCA_964392705.1 uncultured Gemmatimonadota bacterium | reverse complement strand
TCGCTCAGACAGTCGTGGGAGGCCCGGGTGTGCATGTGGAGGTCGACCGTCCACGTGGCCGCGGGCCCGCCCGCCGCGGGACCGCCAGCCCTGGGGTCCGCAGCAGCCTCCGCGTCCTCCGTCCCCTCCGTCCTCGCCGTCCCGGCGGCGATCTCCTCCCAGGCACGCCGCGCCTCCCGCTCGAGCGAGGGCAGGTCGGCGTCGTTCCAGATCACGACGTCCGCCCGCCGCCGCTTCTCCTCGCCCGGCATCTGGGCCCCGCTCATCGCATCGAACTCCCCGGGCGGGAGGTCCCGCTCCTCCACGACGCGACGCCGGCGCAGCTCCTCCGGGGCATCGACGACCACGACCAGGTCGAACTCGCCCTCCAGCCCGACCTCGTAGAGGAGCGGCACCTCCTCGACCAGCACCCCGTCGCCCCGGGAAGCCGCGTCCCGACGGCGCGCCCGCCGCAGCCGCCGGACCTCGGGATGCACGATCCGCTCGAGCTGCCGCCGCATCTCCGGGTCACGCGCCACCAGGCGCCGGAGCTGGCCCCGGTCGAGCGACCCGTCCGCGTTCAGCACGCCCTCGCCCCACGCCTCGCGGATCCTCTCCAGGGTCGGGGACCCGGGGCGGACCGCCTCGCGCGCCAGGTCGTCGGCGTCCAGCCGCGTCGCGCCCCACGACTCGAACAGCCGGCCCACGGTGCTCTTCCCGGCTCCGAGGGTGCCGGTGAGGCCGACCCGGATCACCGACGTCGCCTCATATCAGGGGCACGGGCTCGGCGTCCGCGGCGCCCAGCTCGGCCAGGAGGTCGCCCAGGATCTCGTCGCGAAGCCGCTTCGCCTCCTCCTCGCTCAGCTGCCGGACGTTCACCTGGGCTCCCGCCAGGCTTCCGTGTCCGCCCGCCATCCCGCGGTCGCCGATCACCTCGCGCACGATGCTGCCCGCGTGGGCGTCCCGGGCGTACGTGCGGATAGAGAGCAGCAGCTGGTCGCCGAAGCGCCCGATCGCCACCGTCCAGTCCACCCCTTCCACGTGCATGAACAGATCGGCGATCTCGGCGACCATGTCCGGATAGTCCATCCGGCCCAGAGGGGCCACGATCACGCGCCCGTGGCGTCGCGCCTGGGCCAGCGCCTCGTACAGCGAGCGGAGGTAGCCGGGAGGGACGCTGGCGTGGCGGATCCGGGAGATCGCCGCCGGGTCGGAGCGCGGATACAGGTACAGGCTGGCGTCCACGTCGGAGGGGGACACCTCGCGCCCCAGGTCCATCGTCTCGGACTGGACGCCGTAGAACAGCGCGGTCGCCAGGCCGCGGTCCGGCTCGAGCTCGGCGGCCCGCAGGTACTCGACCAGGATGGAGCAGCTCGCCCCGTAATCGGGTCGCACGTCCACGAACGTCGCGGCCTCCGTCTCGGGCCGCGGCGGGTGGTGGTCGATCACGATCGAGGCGATGCGTCCGGGCGGAAGCGAGTTGTTGCCGGTGCGCGGCTGCGTGTCGACCAGCGCGATCGACGTGCCCGCCACCTCCTCGAGCCGCTCGATCCGCTGGAACTTCACCCCCATCTCCTGCATCAGCGCCCGGTTCTCCGCCCGGCCGATGATGCCGCCGAAGGCCAGCGTCGTCTCGAGGCCGCCGGCGCTCTCCAGCAGGAAGCCGAGGGCCGCGGCCGAGGCGAGCGCGTCGGGGTCCGGGTTGTCGTGGGTGAGGACGAGGACGCGGTCCGCATCCTCGACGGCGGAGAGGAGCTCCGCCAG
>CAYMQZ010000046.1:8642-15225 GCA_964392705.1 uncultured Gemmatimonadota bacterium | reverse complement strand
GGCTCTCGCGACCACCGGGACGGGCACTCAGTCGGAGCAGTCTCCGTGCGGGTACTGGTGCCCGCAGTTCGGGCAGCGCCCCCCTTTGCACCCCATGATCCGCGGGGGTAGGAGCCACCCGCAGCGCAGGCAGGGCTCGCGGGCCTCCGGATCCGGATCGGAGGGCCCCGCCGCCCGCTCGGAGCGTGGCGCCGCCGCAGCCGTCGAGCGCCGCTTCGGGGCGGCCGGGTCGGCGGGCGATTCCTTCCCGCTCATCCGCTCCACCCGAAGGCCCCCGTGAGGAACGGGTTCGTGGCCGCCTCCCGTCCCACGGTGGTCTCGGGACCGTGGCCGGGCCAGAGCACCGTATCCTCGGGCAGGGTGAGGATGCGCTCCCGGATCGAGCGGAGCAGGGTCCCGGCGTCGCCGCCCGGCAGGTCCGTGCGGCCGATGGAGCCCTGGAACAGGCAGTCGCCCACGAAGGCGTGTCCCGCGGCGACCAGCACGACGCCGCCCGGCGAATGGCCGGGCGCGTGGCGGACCTCGAGTGGTATTCCCGCCAGCTCGAGGCGCTGGCCGTCCCGCAGCTCCGCCTCCGGCGGGGGGGGACGGCGGAGCTGGATCCCGAACGCGGCGGCCTGCTCCGGAGCCCGGTCGTACAGATCGCGGTCGTCGGGATGGAGATGGACGGGCAGGTCGAACTCCTCCTCGAGCTCGGCCACGGCGCCCACGTGGTCCGCGTGCGCGTGCGTCAGCAGGATGGCGACCGGCTCGGCCTCCCACTCCGCCAGGGCGCGCCGAACGCGGCCCGCCTCGGCGCCGGGGTCGATCACCAGCGCCGGCTCGGCCTCCTCGCGTCGAACCAGGAGGCAGTTGGCCTGGAACGGGCCCAGCGCGAGTCGGCGGATCTCCAGGACGCTCATCGGGGGGGCCTCCTCCAGGGCGTGGTCCGCGTCCGGCGGGCCGGGCTACCCGCCCGCCGTAGGGTTCGGCGGCGGCGGGCCGTCGAGGGAACGGTTGGAGGAAACGGAGGCGGGGGCTCCGTTCCGGTCAGACGGCGAACGAGGATCCGCAGCCGCAGCTTCCGGTGGCGTTCGGGTTCTGGAACGTGAAGCCCGATCCCTGGAAGCTGCTCTGGTAGTCGATGGCCACGCCATCGAGATACTGCGCGCTGAACGGATCGACGAGGATGCGGACGCCGTGCTGCTCGAACGCGAAGTCGTCCTCCAGGCTCTCCTCCTCGATCTCCAGCCCGTACTCGAAGCCGGAGCAACCGCCGGGGAGCACGCTCACCCGCAGGCTCGCCTCGGGCAGCTTCTCCGCGGCCATGAACTCGCGCACCTTCTCGGCCGCCAGCCGGGACAGCCGGATCAGCTCCTCTCCGGAACGTGCGGGACTCCGTGTCTCGGTCGTCTCGGCCATGCGTTCTCGCCTCCCGTCGGTGGAACCCGTCACGTTAACCGTAGGAGCGGTTCCGAAAAGTTGTCAAGCCCGCGGACGGCGCCGGATCGGCCGGCCGGCGTTCCCGGCACGCTTCGCCGCCATGGTCGCCGCATCCGGTCCCGGGGCCGGGTGCCGCGCCGCGGCGGCCCGGCACGCCCCGGTCGCGGGGCTCTCGTCCGCCCCTTCCATAAACGCCACGGCCCCGCGGGGTTCCCCGCCATCGCGCCGCCGGTCGACGGCCCCGGCCGCCGGGACGTGCGGAATCCGCGCCGCTCGCTCAGCCTCCGCCCGCCTCCGCGATCTCCAGGAGAGGTGGAGCCTCGACGCCCTCCTGGTGCGAGAGCCAGCGCTCGGCGTCCAGGGCCGCCATGCACCCGGTTCCGGCGGCCGTCACGGCCTGCCGGTAGTAGTCGTCCATCACGTCGCCCGCCGCGAACACGCCCTCCACGCTGGTCAGGGTTCGCCAGGGGCGCGTCTTGATGTAGCCGTGCGGGGTGAGCTCCAACTGTCCGCCCAGGAACTCGGTGTTCGGCTCGTGCCCGATCGCGATGAACAGCCCGCCCAGGGCCAGCTCCCCGGTCTCGCCGGTCAGGGTGTCCTCCAGGACCACGCCGGTGATCTGGTCGTCCCCGAGCACTTCGATCACCCGCCGGTTCCAGAGCACCTCGATCTTCTCGTTCGACAGGGCGCGATCGGCCAGGACCTTGGAGGCGCGGAGCTGGTCCCGCCGGTGGATGATGTAGACCTTGTTGGCGAACTTGCTCGAGTAGATCGCCTCCTCCATGGCCGTGTCGCCCCCGCCGACGACCGCCAGGACCTCGCCCCGGAACATCGGGAGCGCGGCGTCGCACACCGCGCACGCCGAGACGCCGCCGCCGCTCCGGGCCAGCCGCTCCTCGTTCGGCAGACCGAGCCACTTGGCGTTCGACCCGGTGGCCACGACGAGGGCCCGGGCGCGCACCTCCCCGGAGCCCGTGGTCCGGAGGAGGAACGGATGGTGGGAGAGGTCCACCCCCTCGACCATCTCCATGCGGACGCGCGTCCCGAAGCGCTCGGCCTGCGCCTTCATCCGCTCCATGAGCCGGGGACCCGTGATCCCCTCGGGAAAGCCCGGATAGTTCTCGACATCGGTGGTGATCATCAACTGCCCGCCGGGCAGCATGATGCCCATCGGCTCGCCCTCGAGCACCAGGGGATCCAGGTTGGCCCGGGCGGCGTACAGCGCCGCCGTCCAGGCGGCGGGGCCCGAGCCCACGATCACCAGCTTCTCGACGTCGGACATCTTCCCCTTCGCGCTCCGTTCGCGAGTACGCGGTCGTCGGCCTCGTCGCGCCTCGAACACCGCATCACGGCTCCGGGTTCCGTTCGACCGCCGCGCCGCAACGCGCCCGGATCTCATCCATCCATCGACCCGGAACGTCCTGGGAGCCGATCGCGGCCCGATGCGTCCCCGGTCCGTGCCAGTCGGAGCCCCCCGATCGGAGCAGGCCCAGCTCCCCGGCCAGCGCATCGAGACGGGCGCGCACGCCGGGGTCGTTCGCGGGATGGCGGACTTCCAGCCCGTCCAGCCCCCCCTCCACCCAGCGCCGGATCACCGGCTCGTCGTGCTCCCGGCCGGGATGGGCGAGGATCGCCACCCCCCCGGCCGCGTGCACGCGGGCGATCGCCTCCGCGGGAGGCGTCGGGCGCTTCTCGACGAACGCCGGGCGTCCCCTCGACAGGTAGCGTCGGAACACCTCCTCGATCGTCGAGACGAGGCCCGCCCG
Source organism: uncultured Gemmatimonadota bacterium (assembly GCA_964392705.1). Taxonomy (GTDB): domain Bacteria; phylum Gemmatimonadota; class Gemmatimonadetes; order Palauibacterales; family Palauibacteraceae; genus CAYMQZ01. Next base: position 12,037 of record CAYMQZ010000046.1, on the reverse strand, counting down.
CAGGAGCGCGCGCGCGACGTGCGCCCGCGTGGGGGCCGCCGCCCCCGTCTCTTCCTGGACGCGCTCCCAGCGCAGCGGAAGCCCAAGCCCCTGGAGCCGGTCGACCATCTCGCGCGCGCGTCGGATCCGGTCGGCCCGGTAGACCTCCATGAACTCCCGGAGGCCCCGGTCCGCGGGGTCGAATCCGAAGGCCAGCAGGTGCACGGAGCGGCCGGGCTCGTTCGCCGACAGCTCGGCTCCGGCGAGGAACTCGAGCCCGAGGGCCGCCGCCTCGGCGGCCGCCTCGTCCAGCCCCCCCACGGTATCGTGATCCGTCAGGGAGATGCCGGCCACCCCCGCCATCCGCGCGTGCCGCACGACCTCGGCCGGCGGGACGGTGCCGTCGGAAGCCGTCGAGTGCAGGTGCAGATCCACCGGGCCCCCGGGGCCCGCCGCGGCGCCCGGACTCCGGGTCGGGGCGCCCGCCGTCACGAGGCGGCGGACGGGTAGCCGTGGTAGTTCCGGGGGAAGTCCATCGAGCCCGAGGCCGCGAAGAGCTCCTTCAGCTCGTCGGCCGAAAGGGCCTCGAGCGCCGCCTCGCCCGGCAGCCGCTCGCGGGGGATCTGAAGCACCCGATACGGGCGCTGGCTGGTCGTGAGGCAGAAGAACAGGAGGGTCTGCTCCTCCGGACCGGAGCGCTCCCCGAGCCGCACGGACCAGGTGTCGCCGTCCGCCTTCATCTTCCGTCTCACCCCGCCCATGCCTCCCCTTCGCTTTCCCGTTCCCGCGCTCCGTCCCGGCCTGGAAGGACCGGACGCTCGGGTTCCCGCCGATCGGGCGCCCGGTCCGAAGTCACCGTCTACAGTACCTCGACCGACACCGTCCGGGCGAGCCGCTCGTCCACGCTCCGCTCCTCGCCGCCGACGCGCACGCGCAGCGCGCCCTCCGGGCCCGCCTTCTCCTCGAGCCGGAGCCGCGTGCCCGGAAACAGGCCCAGGGAGGCCAGCCGGCGGAGCCCCTCGGGGCTCTCGTCGGAGACCTCGCGCACGACGGCCGACGTCCCCGGCGCGAGCTCGGTCAACCGGCTGAGCTCGTGTTCGAGGATCTGCCCGTCCCGGGTCGGGATCGGCGCGCCGTGCGGGTCGAACGTCGGCTCGCCCAGGGCCCGAGCCATCCGATCGATCAGCGAGTCCGAGGCCGCGTGCTCCAGCCGCTCGGCCTCGTCGTGCACGTTGTCCCAGGTGAACGCCAGCTTCTCGATCAGGTAGAGCTCGAGGACCCGGTGGCGCCGGATGATGCGGAGCGCGGCCAGCTCGCCGGACGCCGTGAGCCGGACGCCGCGGTAGGGCGCGTACTCCACGAGCCTCTGCTCGGCGAGCGCCTGCACCATGTTCGTGACGGACGCGGCCGAGCGCTCCAGCTCCTCGGCGAGGGCGCTGGTGGAGACGGAGGGGGCTCCCTGCTGGAGCTTGTAGACGGCCTTGAGGTAGTCCTCGACCGCCCGGCTCCGGTGCTCGCCCCGCCGCCGGCCCTCCTCTCCCCGAATCGCTCCGCTCGACAACTCTCCCCTCCCGCGGTCGGCGCCCGGGCCGGGCCGGCGTCAGTCCGGCAGGAAGTCCACGTCCGGATCCAGTCCCGCCAGGAACTCGGCGATCAGCTCCGCCGCGCCCTCGACATCCGAGGCATCGACCATCTGGTTCGGACTGTGCATGTACCGGTTGGGGATGGAGACGATCCCCGTCGCGATCCCGGCCCGGTTCGTGAAGATCTGGTCGGCGTCGGTGCCGGTCGCCGAGGGCGCCGCCATCACCTGATGCCGCAGGCCCGCCCGGCGGGCGGCATCCACCAGCCTGCCGTACACGGCCCGATTCACGACCGCTCCGCGCGAGAGCACCGGCCCCTCGCCGAGGCGCACGTCGCCGTGCTCCTTGGCCTCCACCTGGGGATGGTCCGTCGCGTGGGTCACGTCGATCACGATCGCCGCGTCCGGCTCCAGCCCGAAGCTGCTGCTCCGCGCCCCTCCTCCGGAGCGCCCCCCGATCTCCTCCTGGGTCGTCCCCACGGCGATCACGTGCGCCGGGGTGCCCTTCTCGGAAGCCCTGCGTAGCGCCTCCAGGGCCACCAGGGCCCCGATCCGGTCGTCGATCGAGCGGGCCGCCACCCGACCCTCGCCCACCTCCACCGTGTCCGAGCGGATGACCGCTACGTCGCCGATGGAGACGCGCTCCCGGGCTTCCTCGGCGTCGGACGCCCCGATGTCGATCCACAGGTCCTTGATCTTCGCCGCCTTCTCGCGGTCCTCCTTCTCCATCATGTGGATCGCCTTCCGTCCGACCACGCCCAGGACGGGACCGTCCTCGGCGAGCACCTCGACCCGCTGTCCCACGAGGACGTGGGAGTCCCAGCCTCCCACCGTCTTCACGTACAGATAGCCCTGGTCGTCGATGTGGTGGACCATCAGGCCGATCTCGTCGATGTGGCCGGCCAGCATGACGCGCGGGGCGCCGCCCTCCCCCACCGAGGCGAACGAGTTGCCGTACACGTCGCCCCACACCGCCTCGGCGAAGTCCTCCGCCTCGCTCCGCCACACCGCGGCCGCGGCGCCCTCGAACCCGGAGGGGCCGGGGGCGTCGAGAAGGCGCTCGAGCAGGTCGCGCATCCCGGGATTCACGGGCCCCGACCCGGACGACCGCCGGCTACGGCCGGAACAGCGAATCGGCGAGCGGGGGGTTCACCCACACGTCGTCGACCCGCAGCTCCTTCGTCGGCTGTCCGGCGCCGTCGAACCACGTCCGCGTCACCACGTAGGTGAGCGGACCCGCCGCCTCGAACCCGCGCCACAGCGTCCGGTTGCGGTCCTCCTCGGTCCTTCCCTGCTCGATGTAGTGCACTTCCTCCGGAAAGGGGTCGTCGTCCAGGAAGTAGTAGAAGTAGCGGTCGCCCGGGTGGGCCCCCACCTGGTCGCCGAAGGTCACCGCCACCTCCAAGCCTCCCTCCGGAAGGGAGCGGGCCACGTGGTGCACCCCCGGGTCGCGGAGCTTGTAGGGGAGTCCGATCCAGTAGAAGACGTCCCGGCCCACGTACTCCGCCTCGGCGGCGGCCGGGTCGTCGGGCGGCAGAGCCGCGCCGTTCAGCGCCGCCCAGGCCGTGTCGCCCGTGAAGACCTGTACGTAGAGGCCCTCGGCCTCCGGGCGCTCGATCCTGGACTCCTCTCCGCGCGCCGTCTTCCGGAGCTCGACGCGCCGCGGCCGCATGCGCTCGATCTCGCCGGTCGCGTCGAACCAGACCGTGGTGACCGTGAACCGCAGGCTCCGCACCGAGTCCCAGGCCGCCATGCCGCCGGCCGCCTCGATCCAGGCGTCCAGGACGGAGTCGGCCCTGGCCGCTCCGGCCGTCGTCGCGGAGGCCGGCGCCCC
>CAYMQZ010000046.1:0-8542 GCA_964392705.1 uncultured Gemmatimonadota bacterium | reverse complement strand
AGGGACGCGGCGGCCAGGGACGCGGCGGCCGGCGGCCCCGCGATCCGGCGGCCCCCGGACGCGTGGCCCCGGCGGCCCGGGGGCGGGCCTTCAGCCCTCCAGCTGCGCATCCAGCTCGAGCTCGAGGTTCCCCGCCAGCGCCCGGGAGATCGGACAGTCCGCCTTCGCCCCTTCCGCCACCTCGGCGAACGTCGACTGGTCGATCCCGTGCACGCGCGCTCGCACGACCAGGCGCATCCGCGTGATCGCGAACCCGCCGTCCGTCTCGTCGATCGTGCAGTAGGCGCGGGTCTCGACCAGGTCGGGAGGCGAGTCGCGCCTCGTCAGCCCGCCCGCGATCGCCATGCTCAGGCACGACGCGTGGGCGGCGGCGAGCAGCTCCTCGGGGTTGGTGCCGGGCTCGTCCTTGAACCGCGTCCCGAGGGAGTAGGCGGCCTCGAACGCCCCCGAATCGGCCCGGAAGCGACCCCCTCCTCCGGGCAGCCCGCCCTCCCATACGGCTTCGGCGCTACTGGTGCGCATCGCTCCTCCTGCGTGTTACGGTGGAGCCTCGTTCGGCGATCACGCGTCCCGACGCCGATCACGGACGCCGGGCGCGCAGCCTCGATACTAGGACCGCGAGGGAGTCCGGCGCCACCGGGCCGCGCAGTCGGACCTCGAGCCCATCGACCCGCGTCCAGGCCCCGGACGCCGCGTCCTCCAGGTTCGCCCGCGCCTCCGACGCCGGACGCATCCGTACCTCCAGCAGCCGACCGGAGGGCAGCCGCTGACGGACCCGCGCGACCGGCCGCCCATCCGCGATCGAGACGGCCTGGTCCTCGAGGGCCAGTCCCTCCACGGCCAGCAGGCTCCCGCCCACCCAACGGGCCGCGTCGGCCGGCGCGGCGGGAACCCACACCGGCGCGCCCGCATCGCCCCGACCCGCCGCGGCGGCCGGGGCGTCCGCGCCGAGGCCCTGGACGTCGACGCTCGGCCGCACGGCCTCGCGGGCCGGGAGAGCCTCGTCCAGCTCCACCCTGGCGGCCTCGGCGCGCTCGGAAGATCGATCGGCATCGCGGAGGCGCGCCTCCTCGGCCGCCGGGGCGCCGGCCTCGGCCGGCCTCTCCTGTCGGAGCGTCTCGGACTCCGCGGCCGGCTCGGGCTCGGCGACCCCGGTCGGGGCGACCCGCGCCAGCTTCTCCCCGGCGACGGTGTCGCTCTCCCCTCGCGCCTCCCCGGACGCGTCGGCCGGAGTTCCCGCCGCTCGATCGCCGGCGGCCCGGCTCGGTGCCTCGAACGCCTCCGCCGGCTCGGCCGGCGCCGGCTCGGCCGTCGCCACCACCCCCCCCTGCTCCGGCCCCGACTGCCACGCGGCCCGGCCGGCCCAGCCGATCCCCACGCCGAGCAGCAGGCTGGCCGCCCACGCCAGCGTCCGAAGCGGGCCGCTCCAGCGGGACCACGGGCTCGCCGCACCCTCGGAGCGGGACCCCCCCTGAGCGGCGGGGGCCTCTCCCCCACCCCTCGCCCGAGCACGCGCCGCCACCTCCTCGAACGGGGGGAGCCCCGCCTCGAGGGGCGCGGCCGCGCCCAGCAGCTCATCGGCCCGCTCCCGCAGCGCGCGGGCCCGTTCGAGGCGCGCTCGGCAGTCGCTGCAGGCCTCGAGATGCGTCGCGACGCGGGCCGCCTCCTCGGGCGCCTCGTGCTCCAGCGCGCCGTCCAACCAGGCGTGCAGTTCGCCGTCAGCCACGTGCGACATGGTCCTCCTCCATCGCGTCGTACGTCTCCACGAGCCGTTTGCGGGCCCGGGCCAGCGTCGTACCGATCGCCCCCACGGCCAGCCCCGTTCGCTCCGCGATCTCGCGGTAGCTGAGGCCCGCGTTCCACAGCAGCAGCGCTTCGCGATCCCGCTCCGTGAGCCGCTCGAGAGCCTCGCGCACCAGGGCCGCTCGCTCCCGACGCTCCAGCCGCTCCGGTGCCCGCGCCGGCTCGGCCTCGGCCGTCTCGACCCGGAGCAGCCGAAGGTGACGGCGCCGGCGGATCGCGGTCCGCGCCTCGTCCCGGGCCAGGTTGGCCGCTACCGAGAAGAGCCAGGCCCTCGGGTCGTCCGGCTCGTGGCTCAGGGCCCGTACGAACGTCTCCTGGGCGAGGTCCCGGGCCCGCTCCTCGTCCCACACCTTCGAGTGGAGGAAGCGCACCAGCTCCGGCCCCGTCGTCCGGTAGACCTCCGCCCAGTCCACGCTCAAGCTGGACCCTCCTGGCCAGACCGTCGTCACCCGGCGAGTCGGGGCCGTCCCACGCGCTCCGTCGGCCTCGCAGGCGCCACGCCGCGCCACGGGACGGCCCGCTCGCCCTCGCCCTCTCGTACCACAAGACGACGCGGGCGGGCGGGCTTGCACAAGGCGCTTGCCGACCCCGGCGCCCGCGCCTCACCTTGGCGTCGCCCGAGCATCGAACCCTGGAGCGGGAGACATGGACCCACAGGCCCAGGCGCTCCTCACCGATCCCACGGCGATCTTCGCCTACCTGGCAGGCGTGCTGGCGCTCATCTTCTGGCTCAGCGGGGTCGAGCGGCTCGGCAAGCTGTTCGAGATCACCCCGCCCGTCATCTACGCCTACTTCGTCCCCACGTTGTCGACGACCCTGGGGATCACCCCACCCGCCTCGCCCGCCTACGACTGGATGATCCGCTACCTGCTCCCCGTGGCGCTCCTGCTGCTCATGATCACCGTGGACCTGGAGAGCATCGTCCGACTGGGGGCGATGGCCGTCCTGATGGTCGTCGCGGGCACGGCGGGCATCGTGCTGGGCGCTCCGATCGCCTTCCTGGCCTTCGAGCCCTGGCTGCCCCCGGAGGCGTGGAAGGGCCTCGCCGCGCTGTCCGGGAGCTGGATCGGAGGCACGGCGAACATGGTCGCGATCGCCGAGAGCGTGGGCACGCCCGACGCGATGCTGGGCCCGATCATCGTGGTCGACACGGTGGTGGGCTACGGCTGGATGGGCGTGCTGCTCCTGTTCAGCGGGTGGCAGGGGCGCTTCGACCGGCGGATCGGCGCGCGCACCGGCGCCATCGAGGCGGCCAACCGGCGCCTGGCCTCGCTCGGCGCCGAGCGACGGCCCCTGGACCTCCGGGACGGAGCGGTGATCCTCGGGATCGGCTTCGCGGGCGCGGTCCTGGCCGTGTCGGCGGGCCAGCGGCTCCCGGCGCTGGGCGACCCGACCATCATCAGCCACACGACCTGGGCGGTTCTGCTCGTCGTGACCGGGGGGCTGGCGCTCTCCCTGACGCCGCTCCGCCGTCTCGAGCACGCCGGCGCCTCCAGGATGGGCTACGTGGCCCTCTACCTCCTCCTCACGGCGATCGGGGCCCGCGCCGACCTCGCGGCCGTGCTCCAGGCTCCCGCCCTGCTCGGGGCGGGCGTCCTGTGGATCGGCATCCACGTGGCGGTGCTGTTGGTCGTGGCCAGGCTGGCGCGGGCACCGCTCTTCTTCGTCGCCACGGGAAGCATGGCGAACGTGGGGGGCGCGGCGTCCTGTCCTGTCGTGGCGGGCGTGTACCACCCGGCGATGGCGCCGGTGGGCCTCCTCATGGCGGTGCTCGGCTACGTGCTCGGCATCTACGCCGCGCTGGGCTGCGCCGCGCTGCTCGGATTCATCGCCGGCTGACGCCACGCCCCGAGTCCGGACCGTCCACGCCACGCCACCGGATCGGCTACGCGCCGGGCCAACGGATCGGCCGCGTCCCGCGCCCGGACCGACCGACCCCGTGGCCCGCCGGGATCCGTCGCATCGGGGACCGCTACCAGGTGGGCTCCGTCAGAAGCAGCTCGCCCAGCTCCTCCATGCGGACCGGCCGGGCGAAGTGATAGCCCTGCCCCCGATCGCAGCCCAGCCGCCGCAGGTGCTCGACGTGCTCGGCCTTCTCGACCCCCTCGGCGGTCACCCCGAGGCCCAGCGACTCGGCCAGCGTCACCACCGTGTGCACGATCGCGGCGTCCTCGCGGCTCGCCTCCAGGCTACGCACGAAGGACCGGTCGATCTTGAGCTCGTCGACCGGCAGGTTCTTCAGGTAGGAGAGGGAGGAGTAACCCGTCCCGAAGTCGTCGATCGCGATCCTGACCCCCAGCTCCTTGAGCGGTCGGATCCGGCCGACGCTCTGGACCAGCTCCGTCTCGGTCACCTCGAGCTGGAGGGCCCGTCCGGAGGGCCCCGACAGCATCTCCCTCACGATCTCCTGGAGCTCGTCGGTGTCCAGCTGGAGCACGGAGAGGTTGACGCTCACCGTGAGAGGAGGCCCCTCCGGACGGTGCTCGGCCTCCCACTCGCGCACCTCGCGCCACGCGCGCCGCACGACCCAGTTGCCGATCGGCACGATGAGCCCGGTCTCCTCGGCCAGCGGGATGAACTCGTCGGGACCGACGAGCCCCCACTCGGGATGCTCCCACCGGAGAAGCGCCTCCACGCCGGTGACCGTCCCGGTCTCCAGGCTCACGATCGGCTGGAAGACGAGAAAGAGCTCTTTGCGCTCCAGGGCCCGACGCAGCGCCGTCTCCATCTCCAGGCGGCGGGTGGCGCCCGTGTCGACCTCGGGGTCGAAGACGCGCCAGCTCCCCGGACCCGCGTGCTTGGCCCGGTACATGGCCACGTCGGCGAAGCGGAGGAGGTCCTCGCCCGTCTCGGTCTCGGGCGTGCTGAACGCGATCCCGATGCTCCCGCTGACGAAGACGTCGCGCCCCGCGAAGGTGAAGGGAGGCTCGAGCTGCCCCACGATGCGGTCCGCGACGCGGCCCACGTCGCTCTGGGCGATGTTGAACTCGAGCAGCACCCCGAACTCGTCACCCCCGAGGCGGGCGACGGTGTCGGCCTCGCGCACCACGCCGGCGATCCGCCGGGCGACGGCGGCCAGGAGGCGATCCCCGGCGGCGTGCCCCAGGCTGTCGTTGATCACCTTGAAGCGGTCCAGGTCCAGGAACATGATCGCGACGGAGTTCCCCATCCGCCGCGCACGGGCCAGGGCCTGGTTCAGGCGATCCATGAACAGCGTACGGTTCGGGAGTCCGGTGAGCGGCTCGTGGAGCGCCTGGTAGCGCAGCTGCTGCTCGAACTCCTTGCGCTCGGTCACGTCCCGGGACGAGCTCTGGAGCTGCTCGAGCGATCCGTCCTCCGCCTGGATCGGGCGCAGGAGGGTCTCGAACCAGCAGTACTCGCCGGTGCTGTTGCGAAGCCGGTAGACGATCCGGCTGGGCCGGCCCGCGGCGGCCGCCACGAGGGCCGTCTGGATCTGCTTCCAATCGTCGGAGTGGCTGATCTGGTAGAGGTCCTTCCCCACCAGCTCCTGCTGCGCGTATCCCAGCAGCGGCTCGGCGGAGGGGCTCACGTAGTCGAACCGTCCGTCCGGGGCGTGGAGCGCGACGAGGTCGCTGCTGTTGTGGGCGAGCAGCCGGTAGAGGCCTTCCCGCTCCGACAGCGCCTCCTCGGTCCGCTTGCGCTCCGTGACGTCCTGCCCCACGGCGACCAGACCCTCGACCCGGAGCCCGTCCAGACCGGTCACGTTCCACAGGACGAGCCGGTCGCCGCCGGACGGTGACGCCGGGGCTTCGAACGCCTCCGGCTCTCCCTCCTCCCGCACCCTTCGCAGCGCCGACTCCACCTTCTCGCGATGCTCCGGGGGCGCGAAGAGCTCGGCGAACTCCCGACCCCGGACATCCTCGCGGTCGCCGCCGTGGAGCCGCGCGGCCTCCTCGTTCCACTCGACCAGGCGACCGTCCGGGGACAGCAGCAGGATCGCGCTCCCCGCGGCATGGAAGAGCGCTCGATAGCGCGCGTCCGCCTGCTGCCGCTCGGCCTCGGCGGTCCGGCGTCGGGCGGTCTCCCGGACCACCCACACGAGGCCCCCGCTCTCCATGGCGCTCAGGGAAACGTCCAGGTCGACCGCCTCGCCATCCCGTCGACGGGCGCGGAGCTCGCCCACCCAACGGCCCGCCCCCCGGAGAGCGGGCAGGACCTCCCGCTCGACCCGCTCCGCCTCACCGGCGGCGAAGAGGTCGCGCCAGCCCCGGCCAAACAGATCGCGCGAGCCGCCGTAGCCGAACAGCCGGGCCCACGCCGGGTTGGCGTATACGATCGAGTCGGCGCGGCCCGACACGGCGATGCCGTCCTTCGCGGCCTCGACCGCCTCCGCCTGCGGGCGCAGCCTGTGCTCCGCGGCGCGGCGCTCGGCCGCCTCGCGCCGGATCTCCTGGAGCCAGTGGAAGGCGAGGCCGAGCACGACGACGGCCACCACGGCTCCGAGCAGCGCCGCCTGGGCGACCCCGAAGCTCAGCAGCCACTCCCGCAGCGCGGCCAGCGCCGGAAGCCGGGCGATCGCCAGGGCGCCGATCAGGCCGACCAGCACGGCCAGCAGGATCCACAGCAGGGTTCGTCGCGGCATCCTCACGGCCCCGATACCTCCACTCGTCCCCTCACGCCTCGTCTCCGCGCTCACGGCTCCCGGCCCGCCTCCTCCACGCGCACGACGCGCGAGGCCCGGAGCGGGATCCCCTCATCCAGTCGCACCGTGACCCGGAGCTCGTAGCGGCCCGGCGGCGCGTCCTCCGGAACCTGCAGCGCCACGGCCCGAGTCCACACCCCGGGCGCGGGTCGGCGGTCCGTCCAGCGGAGTCCCACCAGCGCCGAACGGTCTCCCACGAGTCCCGTCCACCCGAACAGGTCGCGGAACACGCCCCCGCCCCGGCGAGCCAGCTCCACGCTCACCGACGTCGCCTCGGTGCCCCGGGCCCCGTACACCTCCCAGTACAGGGGAACCCGCTCGCCCGGCCACAGGGGACCGGGGGGGCGCGCCCGCGCGGCCGCCTCGGCGAGGCCGGTCGGAAGGTCGGGAGCGCGCGATGTCGGCGGGCCGCTCCCTTCCCCGCTCCCGTCCCCACTCCGTCCGAGCAGCAGGTCCGACATCGCGGGCTCCGCGGCCGGCAGCCGTATCCCGAAGCGGGCGCGTCCGGCCCGACGCTTCGCCGGGCAACGGGACTCCACGGAGGCCACGGCTTCGCGATCCGCGGCGGGCAGCGCGACCGTGAGAGAGACCGCCTCTCCGCCCCTCGACCGCGAGCGGACCGACGCGAACCGCGCGCCGGGGCCCGCGCCGAGGAAAAGTCCCACCTCCCGGTCCCGGCATCCCCCGGAGCCCTCGACCCCACTGCGCCCCCGGTCCGCTTCGTCCGCCTCATCCCTCGCCTCCGCGGGCGGGACGACGGCCACCACGACCGCGGTGTCCCCGCGGCGAAAGCGGGCCAGCTCGACCGTCATGGCGCCGAACTCCCGCGCATACCCCGGCGCGTAGTGGCTGCGCGGGCGGCGCGGCTCGAGGGTCCACTCGTCGCGACCGATCGCGGCCGGGTCGTCGATCCACTCCCCGGCGGGCACGAAGTGCCGCGATCCGGGCGGATCGTGCGCCACCGTCGAAGCCCCGGCTCCCGCGAGGCTCCCGGGCGCCGAGCGCGCCCGCTCCCAGCCCGCGGGCCACCCGTAGCGGATCAGCAGCTCCCGGAGGTCGTCCCCCCAGCCCATGCGGTAGCCCGAGGCCGCATCCTCCTGCAACCGGTCCATGACGCGGCGCCAGAGGTGCTCCGTGCGGCGCTCGTTCCCGGGCACGAGGTAGAGCGGGTCCGCGAGCCACCAGAAGCGGGCCTCGAAGCGCGACCGCTGGCCGCACGGGAGCTTCCGGTACGCCTTCCGGGCCCGACGATCGAGCAGGTGCTCGAGGTCCGTCCACCGACAACGTTCCTCGGCCGGCATCGCCCCGAGCGCCCGCCCGAAGGCGGAGTCGGCCCGCTCGTACCGGCCGGCCCCGTGGAGCGCGAAGCCGACCAGCGCCTCGCACCAACCGGGGGCGGAAGCCCGGCAATCCCGGGCGGCCCCGAGCGCCTCGCGGTGGCGTCCCGCCTCCTGCAGGTAACGGACGCGCTGACCGGCGACCCAGGGGTCGCCCGGCAGCTCCGCGGCCGCTTCCGCCAGCCGGGCGACGAAGCCCTCGCGGGCCTCGGTGAACGCGGGTTCCTCGGGCGGAGCCTGCCACTCCTCGTCCGGCTCGTGCCAGAGGCAGAAGCGTCCCACGATCTCGTCGCACCGACCCGCCCCGAGGAGGGTCGTTCGCATGTGCCGCGTCCGGAGGCGCTCCAGGCGGCGCTGCGCGCGCCGGACCTCGGCCAGGAGATCGGCGGAATCGGGGAAGGCCTGAGGGGGTCCGCGGCTCGAGCGGAGGACGGCCGCGTGCTCCGGATGGGAAGGCGGCCCGTGGCGTCCGAGCGCCCCGGGAAGCAGGCCGATGAGGAGGACGGCCGGCGCCGTGGCGCCCGCGCTCCGCCTCACCAGATCATCCCATCCGCACACGCGCGGCTCCCTCCCATCGGGGTTCTCCCCGAGGGAAAGATAACCGGCCGTCGAGGCTCCAAGAAGTGGACGGAGAGCGGCCGCCACCGCACCCCACGGGAGGATACGGCGAGGGCCCGCGGGGTGAGGTCAGGCGCGACCGGCCGGATCCCGAGGCGGGCGCCGCCCCGGGGGGAGGGGG
>CAYMQZ010000045.1:0-17192 GCA_964392705.1 uncultured Gemmatimonadota bacterium | reverse complement strand
GGCGACGGGCCTCCGCGCGATCTGGGAGCTCGTGCGCGTGCTGGGCTTCGCGCCCGATCTCGGGCGCTGTCTGGAGTGCGGGCGGCCGATCGCCGCCGGCGAGGCCGCCCGCTTCGATTTCCCCGCCGGAGGACTCCGTTGCCTGGGGTGTCCGCACGCCGGACGCCGGCTCTCGGCCGGTGAGCTGGCCACGCTGCGGGCGCTCGTCGAAGGGACGGCGGAGAGCCGGGCCAACGAGATGTCGGGCGACCTTCCCGGGCGCCAGCCCTCGCTGCTCGGCGACTTCATCCGCTACCACCTTTCCGAGGGCACGCGCCTCCGTTCGCTGCCGTTCCTGGAGGGACTGGGATGAGCGAGGAAGGGCGCGGGTCCCGGGGCGTCGTGTTCGGCACGGCGGGGCACGTGGACCACGGGAAGACCACCCTGGTGCGGGCGCTCACGGGAGTGGACACGGATCGGTGGGAGGAGGAGAAGCGCCGCGGCCTCACGATCGACATCGGGTTCGCGCCACTCGAGCTGGGAGCGTTGGGAGAGGGTGGGTTCGTGGACGTTCCTGGCCATCAGGACTTCCTGAAGAACATGCTCGCCGGGGCCACCGGGATCGACGCCCTGCTGCTCGTGGTGGCCGCCGACGAGGGGCCGATGCCGCAGACCACGGAGCACCTGGCCATCGCCTCCCTGCTGGGCGTGCGTCGCGGTGTCGTGGCCGTCACGAAGGTCGACCGGGTGGACGAGGAATGGCTCGGGCTGGTCCTCGAGGCCGTCCGCGAGGAGATCCGTACGGTCGCTGGATTCGACGATTGGCCGCTGGTTCCCGTCTCCGGCACCACGGGCCGGGGCGTCGAGACGCTGCGGCGGTTGCTGGCCGAGGAGGCTGCCAGGGTCCCGGCGCGGCCGGGCTCCGACCTGTTCCGGCTGCCCGTCGACCGCTCCTTCACGGTGCACGGCACGGGCACCGTGGTGACGGGCACGATCTGGAGCGGGTCCGTGCGAACCGGCGACCGCGTGCGGGTCCTCCCCGCCGGCGAGCGGGCCCGGATCCGCTCGCTGGAGGTGCACGGCTCGTCACGCGAGCGAGTGGCGGCCGGGCGTCGCTGCGCGGCCGCGCTCGTCGGGTTGGAGCCCTCCGACGTGCCCCGGGGGAGCGTCCTGGTCAAGGACGACGTGTGGACTCCCTCGCGCCGGCTCGGGGTCCGGCTGCGGATCCTGGCGCGCCCGCCGAGGGACCTGGAGCACGGCCAACGGGTCCGGGTGTACCACGGTACGCGGGAGGTGATGGCGCGGGTGCTGCTGGCCGGCGCCGAGGCCCTCCCTCCCGGCGCCACCGGGTGGGGGCTGCTCAAGCTCGAGGAGCCGCTGGTCGCCCGGGCCCGGGATCGCTTCATCCTCCGTTTCTACTCGCCGATCACGACGATCGGCGGCGGGGACGTGGCCGAGCCGCGCCCGCGGCGCCGCTGGCGCGAGCGTGTCGGCTCCTGGCGGACGGTGCTGGACGGCTCGCCGGTGGCGGCGGCGCGGGCCGTCGTCGAGGCGGCCCGGGGGGCCGGGGTCGCCGCCTCGGAGCTGCCCTGGCTGACGGGCGTGGACCCGGCAACGATCGCGGCGCTGGTGGAATCCCCGCCGGAGGGGATCCTGCCGCTGGAGGATCGGTGGTTCGCGTCGTGCAGCCTGCTCGCGGCCCGCGCGTTCCTGCTCGAGCGCCTGGCGGCCCTGCATCGCGAGCGTCCCCGGGCGCCGCGTGCCTCCCGCGAGGCGCTCCGGGCCGCGGGCGAGGAGCGGTATGCCGCCGCCCTGGTGGACCGCGCGCTGTCCCAGCTGTCCGAGGCGGGCCGGATCGTGCCGGAGGGACCCGGCGTCCGGCTGCCGGATCACCGACCGTCGCTGGACTCCCGCGAGCGCGAGCTGAAGCGCGCGCTGCTCGGGCGCATCGCGGCCGGAGGGGCGGAGCCGCCGACGGTGGACGAATTGGCGGAGGGTCTGCCGGTCGAGCGTGACCTGCTCCACGATTTGCTGGTCCTGCTGGAGGAAGAGGGGCGGATCGTGGCCGTGACCCCCGACCTGTACCTGACCGACGAGGTGCTGGCCGAGCTCGAGAGCCGGGCCCGGGGCGTCCTGGAACGGCACGGGGTGGCCTCCCCGACCGTGTTCAAGGAGAGCTTCGGGGTGACGAGGAAATACCTGATCCCGGTCCTGGAGTACCTGGACCGGAAGGGGGTGACCCGGCGCACGGGAGAGGGCCGCGAGCTCGTCCGCTGAGCCGGCCCGTCGGTCGGCTTCGACGGCGGGGGCCGGAGGCTCGGCCAGTCTGCCGGTTTGCCCCCTTCGGAACCCGGGAATAGCTTGAATTCCTGCCGGTCTACCGGCCCGCGCCGGGCGGGCGTGCGCCCGGGCGCGACCCTTCGTTCCGCTCCGGGACGGAGGACGTCACTCCGGGAACGGCTCGATCGGGGCACATCAATGACGGTCGTCCACGTCGGGGAGAGCGGGGGATGAGCGGGGGCGGACGGGTCCTGGGCACGAGGACGCGGACGGCGGTCCTGCTCGCGATCCTGATCGCCGCTCCCGGCCAGGCGCAGGAGAGTCGGACCGGCGGCTCACCGGGGGCCCAGGCCGCGTTCTCACTGGGACCGGCGTTCCCGAACCCGTTCGAGGACGAGACCCGCATCCCGTTCGTGCTCGGGGAGGACCTCTTCCGCGAGGACGACCTCCCCGTCGTCTCGCTGCGCGTCTACAACCTGCTCCACCAGCCGGTCGGCTTCGCCTCGCTCGAGACGGAGGGGGAGGAGCGCCTGCTCCTGCGCGACCGCGCTCTCGCGCGTCCCGGTCGGTACGAGGCCGTCTGGGACGGCCGGGACGAGCGAGGCGAGCGGGTGATGGAGGGGCCCTACTTCCTGCAGCTCTCGGTGGACGGACGAACCCAGGTGCGGAAGGTGCTGTTCGTCCGTTAGGCTGGCTGAGACCAGGAGGGCCGGCTCGGGGAGCGGCTCTGGGGGATTCGCCCTCGCCCGTGCTAGGCCACGTGATACAGAAAGCGGCCGCAGTTCTCACACACGTCGATCTGCGCGTTTCGCTCGGTCTCGGAGGCCCAGGCCGTGGGAACGGCCATGAAGCACCCGTAGCAGATGCCTTGGAGCACCGGCACGACGACGCGCATCCTGCGCGAGGAGAGACGCCGGTAACGGGTCCGTACCTGTGGGTCGAGCCGCTCGACCAACTCGTGGACCTTCTCCTCGAGCGCATTCACCGCGTCCTGGACCCGCATCTCGAAGACGTCCGACTCCACCTCGGCGAGCGCCTCCTCGGCCAGGCCGTCGCGCTGGGCCTGGAGGTCCTGGATCTCCAACAGGAGCTCGAGTTGGCCGTGCACGTCAGGCTCCCTTCTCGTCGAGGAGGACGAGGAAGTCCTTCGCCGCCTCGATCTCGGCCAGCCGCTCCGGCACCTTCGGATCCTTGCTGAACTGCGCGATCTTGCCGAGCACCGGCAGATACTGGTTCGACACTTCCAGCGGGGGGGCCACGATGAGGAAGATGAACTTGACGGGCTTCTCGTCGATCGCCTTGAAATCCAGGCCCGCCGGCTTGCGGCCGAAGGCGACGCGCAGCCGGTTGACGACCAGGGAGCGGCAGTGGGGAATCGCGATCCCGCGCCCGATCCCCGTCGAACCGAGGTTCTCCCGGCGCTTGATCATCTTGAACAGGATCCCTTCGGACTTCTCGTCGAGCCCGAACAGGGCGATGAGCTCCTTGAGGGCGTCGTCCTTGGTCTCGGCATCGAGATCCAACTCGACGGTGTCGGGTGAAAAGAAATCTCGCAGATGCATCTATCGGTTCTCCTCTCGGGGAGGTCGAGCGCTTCCAGCGGCTCCTGGAGGACCGTCCGAACATCCGACGACCGGTCCGGGTCGGAGTATACCCGCGCGCGAGAAAGCGTGTCAAAACGGGTCCCGCCGCCCGGCCGGGGAGCCGCCACGAGGCCGCCCCGGCTGGCGCGGGCCCGGACGGCCGGGCAGCTTCGTGGATCCGCGTGGTCGCACGTTCTGGCGACCGGTGGCCCCGAGGGGCACGGTCGCCCAGGACCAGGGAAGCGAGGGGCGAATGAGCGAACGCGCCGGCGAGAGGCGGATCGGGCGGTTCCTCCCTCCGCCCTCCCCGAGGGGAGCCGGGTGAGGCGGGAGCGTGCGCGGCGGCTCCTGGAGGCGGTTCGTGCGGGGCGCCTGGCGATCGACGACGCCCTGTGCGACCTCGACCGGGAGCCGCTGGACCGTCTGGGCTTCGCGAGGGTCGACCACCACCGCTCGCTGCGGATGGGACATCCCGAGGCCGTGTACGCGGAGGGAAAGGAGCTCGAGCAGCTCGTGTCGATCTGCCGCAGCCTGTCGGAGCGGGGGGACGGGTTCCTCGCGACCCGCGCTTCCGACGAGCAGCTGGGCCGGCTCGAGGTCGAGTTCGACGGGCTCCGGCTGTCGCGCCGGGGCCGCATCGCCTGGCTGCCCCCGCGCGAGCCGGTGGAGCCCGACGTTCTGGGCGAGGTTCTGGTCGTGACCGGGGGCACGGCGGACCTTCCGGTGGCGGAGGAGGCCATCGTTACGGCCCGGGCCCACGGGAACCCGACCCGACTGCAGGCCGACGTGGGCGTGGCCGGGCTGCACCGGATCCTGGAGCTCCAGGACGAGCTGCGCGGGTCGTCGGTGGTGATCGTGGTGGCCGGCATGGATGGCGCCCTGGCTTCGGTGGTCGGGGGCCTGGTGGCGCGACCGGTGATCGCGGTGCCGACCAGCGTGGGTTACGGGGCGGCGCACGGAGGGCGAGCGGCCCTCCTCTCGATGCTGGCCTCCTGCGCGCCGGGCGTGGTCGTCGTCAACGTGGACAACGGCTACGGCGCGGCGTGCGCCGCCACGCGGTTCAACCAGCCGGATCGGATCCCTGGCGGGGAGGCAGGGTAGGGAAAAGTCGTCCGTCCATCTCGGCTGGCCGATTCGCGACGGAATGGCGCGTGGCTTGCAGGCCGGGAGGTCGGTTCGACGCTCGAGGTGGTCGAGTTGTTTGACAACATGGGGGCGACACGGCTTCGACGCGTGAGTCGGAAGCCGCGGTAGCGTGCCGAGGTTCTCGGTGCCTCGTAAAACAGCCGGGAACATCATAGCTGCCAACGATAACTTGGCGCTGGCTGCGTAACTGACACGTAGCCCGTCCGCCGGTCAGCCGGGCCCGAGGCGGGCCGGTGGGCGACGACGAATCGGGCTGGTCGGGGGGATTCGCCGCGGATCCCACCGACGAGAGGCGAAAGCCACGAGCGGCTGGCCGTCCTGGGGTCGTCCGTGAACCCGAGGTCGGCGAGATCAACGATCGCGGACTAAGCACGTAGAAGCCGTAGCGGATGGCCTCGCGGACGCGGGTTCGATTCCCGCCGCCTCCATTTCGTATCCGGGGCGCCCTCTCGTCGGGGGCGCCGCGGTTTTTTTTGTGGTCCCGCACATTTCCCGTTCGGCGCACGAAGATGGCGCCCGATCGGTCCGGAAGCGGCTGTCGAGGGGAGGTAGGCCATGCTGGAACGGATCCGGGAGAAGTTCGAGGAAGAGGCCGATCGTCTCATCCACGAGTTGAACGTGGTGCTCCCTGCCGAGATCGAGAGGGCCGTGGCCCTGGGTGATCTGCGCGAGAACTCCGAGTATTCCGCCGCCCTCGAGCGGCAGAGGTTCGTGCAGGCCCGGCTCGACTACATCTCGCGGCGGCTTTCGGAGATCTCCGAGCTCGATCTGGAGCACATCCCGACCGACCGCGTGGGCTTCGGCAGCAGGGTGACCGTCCGGGACACCTCGAGCGGCGAGCGGGAGCTTTACGTGCTCGCGCTTGGAGACGACATCGACTTCGACAGCGCGGAGATCTCCATGCAGTCGCCGATCGGAAAGGCCCTCCTCGGCAAGCGCGTGGGAGAGGTCGTGTCGGTCACGCTGCCTGCCGGCCACCGGGAACTGGAGGTGATGGAGCTGGCGACCGTGCACGAGGTGATGGAGGAGCGCCGGAGCGCTTGACAGGTCGCTGAAAAACTCGAGCGGGTCGCGCGCCTCGCCGGGAGCGCCGGGTCCCGTCAGAAGATCTCGACTGGAGGGATGTAGCGGGCCGGATCGGCTCGCACGTCCTCGAGGATCGCGTTCAGCTCGACGAGGGTCCTGAGCAGCTCCTCGTACGCCGCGTCCTCGGTGGCCAGACGGCCGAGCGCCCCGCGTCCTTCCTGGACCGCTCGCAGGATCGAATCGGTTCGCCCCGCGACATCGGCGAGCGACCGGTACAGCGAATCGGAGACCACCAGCCGGCCCAGCGTTCCCTCGCCCGAGGCGACCGCGGCCATCAGGCTGTCCAGCGAGCTCACCCCCTCGGCCAGCCGGTCGTAGAGCGTCTCGTCCTCGAGCATGCGTCCCAGGAAGCCCTCTCCGGACGTGGCCCGGCCCAGGAGCCGGTCCAGGGTGCCGGCCAGGCTGACCAGCCGCCCGTACAGGGCATCGTCCGTGACGAGGCGGCCGAGCGATCCTTCGCCCCCGAGCACGCCGCGCGTCACTTCGGTCAGGTTCTCGACCAGGGCCGTGAGGGAGGTGACGGCCGCCGAGGCCTGATCCAGGGCCTCCTGGTAGTCCAGCGCCTCGACCGCGGACAGGGTGTCGCCCGCCCGGAGCACCCGGGCGCCGGCCGAGCCCGGCTCGATGTCGAGCAGCCGGTCGCCCAGCAGGCCCTGCGTGCGCAGCCGGGCCCGGGAGTCCGCCCGCACGAGCTGCTGCACCTCCCGGTCGACGGCCAGCCACACGGCCACGGCTTCTCCCGACGGAGGGCGCCGCTCCGGCTCGATGAAGTCGATCCGCTCCACCCGTCCCGCCGACTGGCCGGCCACCTGGACGGGGGCGCCTGGCACGAGCCCGGCGGACGAGCGCAGCAGGGTGACGAGGCGGTAGCGCTCGCCGAACACGTGGCCCGTGTCTCCCACGAGAAACGCCCCCAACGCGAGGAGCGCGAGCGCCACGAGCAGGAACAGGCCGACGCGCACCTGGTCCCAGGTGACCGGAGCGGAGCGCCTCACCCCGCGCCTCCCGCGCCCGGGTCAGCCCAGGAACGCACGGACGTATGCATCCTCGGAGGCGAACATCTCCTCTGGCCCTCCGATGAAGACGACGCGGCCCTCCCGGAGAAGGGCGAGCCGGTTCGCGATCTGTGCGGCGGAGCGGATGTCGTGGGTGACCACCACGGCGCACACGCCCAATTCCCTGCGTAGCTTCAGGATCAGCTCGTTGATCGTCCGGGTCGTGATCGGGTCGAGTCCGCTCGTCGGCTCGTCGAACAGGAGGATCTCCGGCTCGTGCACGATCGCCCGGGCGATCCCCACGCGCTTCCGCATGCCGCCGCTCAGCTCGGCCGGCAGGAGCTCCTCCACCTCGCCCGGGTCCAGGTCCACGAAGCGGAGAACCTCTTTCACGCGCTCCCGGATCCGCGTCTCGTCCAGGGCCGTGTGCTCTTCCAGCGGGAAGGCGACGTTGTCGAACGCGGTCAGGGAGTCGAACAGGGCCGAGCCCTGGAACACCATTCCCATGCGCTGCCGGAGCTCCAGGACCTCGTCGGTCGAGGCTTCCGCGATGTCACGGCTCTCGACCAGGATGCTGCCCGCATCGGGCCGGACGAGCCGGAGGATGAGCCGGAGGATCGTCGTCTTCCCCTCGCCCGACCCCCCGAGCACGCAAAGGATCTCGCTGGCGCGCACCCGGAAGCTGACGTCCTCGAGCACCCGGTGGCTCCCGTAGCTGAAGTCCACCCCGCGGAACTCGACGCAGGGGCGAGGGCGGGCAGCGGCCGCCCCGGCCTCGCCCCGTGCCTCCGCGGGGATCCGGCGTCCCGTCTCCTGCGCCTCCGTCGCGCTCCGCCCGTCTCCGATCACTGGATCAGCAGCACGATGAGCATCTGCGTGAGAAAGTAGTCCGCCGCCAGGATGAGCACCGAGGAGGTCACCACGGCCTGCGTCGTCGCGCGCCCCACCCCCTCCGTCCCTCCCGTCGTCCGCAGCCCGTAGTAGCAGCTCGTGAGCGCCGTGATCCCTCCGAACACCACGGGCTTCAGGAGGCCGGAGAACAGGTCGATCGGCCAGTAACGAAGCATGAAGCCCGTCTCGGCCAGGGTGATGTACACTCCCCGCAGGTAGAGGTCCACGGTCAGGTCCAGCTTCAGCACGGCGATGAGGAGCCCGCCGAGGACCGCGATCACGTCCGCGATCACCGTCAGCAGGGGCATCACGAGGAGCCCGGCGAGCACCCGCGGCGCCACCAGCTTGCGCACCGGATCCACGCCCATCGTGTCGAGAGCGTCGATCTGCTCGGTCACCTTCATGGCGCCGATCTGCGCCGCCATGCCCGAGCCGGCCCGGCCCGTGACCATGAGCGCCGTGAGCACGGGTCCGAGCTCCCGGACCGCGCTCGCCCCCACCACGCGTCCGATGTAGATGGTGGCGCCGAAGCGAGCCATTTCGATCGAGGCCTGCAGGGCCAGTACCATCCCCGTAAACAGGCCGGTAAGGATCACGATCCCCAGGGAGCTGACCCCGATGGTGTCCATCTGCTGGACCAGGTCCCGGCCGTAGAAGGGCCGGGTGACGGCCGCCCGGGCGGTCCGAGCGAGGAGCCAGAAGTACTCCTGCGTGCTCGCGGCGGCTTCCTTCACCCGGTCGGCGAGCCAGCGCGTCGGCGAGGTTCGGGCCAGGTGGTCGGGCATTCCGTCCGGGTCCAGGGTGGTTTGCGGGCACGGGGGGCCTCGAGTCGCGGCAGGTTACCGGCCGGGCCCACCGCCGGCAAGCGACCCGCGTCTCCGCGGCGCAGGAGGCGCGTTTCTTTCGGGACGGGCGCGGTGTAGGATGCAGCCGCGGGAGCCTGTCCGGCGGCGGGGTGCGGTCGCCCGGTCGCTCGGACGGGCCGTGGTGTTCGCTCCGGTCGACGAGAGCGGCTCCCGGACGACGGCGAGGAGGAACGGTGAGCGGAGAGAAGGCGGTGAGGGCCCATGGCGCGCCCGCGGCGATCGGGCCGTATTCCCAGGCGGTCTGGGGCGGTGACCTGTTCTTCTCGGCGGGACAGATCGGCCTCGACCCCGATACCGGTCGCAGGGTGGAGGGGGGCGTGGAGGCGGAGACCCGACGGGTCCTGCGTAACCTGTCGGCGGTGCTCGAGGCGGCAGGGCTCGGGCTGGACGATGTCGTCAAGACGACGGTCTTCTTGGCCGACCTGGAGGAGTTCGAGGCCATGAACCGCGCCTACGGCGAGTTCTTCACGGAGCCCTATCCGGCCCGCTCCACCGTGGAGGTGGCGCGGCTTCCCCGGGATGTCCGCGTGGAGATCGAGCTCGTGGCCCGGCGACCCTGAGCCGGGGCCGAGGGGGAGAGGGACCGAGGAAGAGGGAGCGGATGGCGACTGGTGTCGTCCCCGGCCTTCAAAGCCGGTGTGGGGCGTCGAGGCGTCCCGGGTGGGTTCGATTCCCACACGTTCCCGCCATCTTCGCCACCGCCCTCGTTCTCGGGCCGCTCGCCGGCATCCCCGCCGGGCCGACCGCGGGTCGCCTGCTCGCCCAGGCGCCGGATTCCGTCCGCCCGCCCGAGACGCCGGCCTCCGCGGAGGAGGCGCAGGAACGACCCGCCGGGACCGCCGAGGCGGCGGTCGACACCCTCCCCCCGGTCTCGGCGCTGGCGGCGTTCGGCCGATCCCTCCTCCTCCCCGGCTGGGGTCAGACCGCGGTGGACCGCCCCGTTCGCGGCGGCGTGTACTTGACGCTCGAGGCGGCCAGCCTGTTCATGGTCTTCCGCTCGCAGGCGCGGCTCAGCGCGGCGAAGCGGGCCGAGCCGCCGGACGAGGACCTGCTGCGTCGGCGCAAGGGGGCTCGGGAGGACTGGATCGTCCTCGCCGTGTTCGTGGCCTTCGCGAGCGGGCTGGACGCGTGGGTGTCCGCTCGATTCTGGGACTTCGAGGCCGAGGTGGAGCCCCCGGAGGAGGCGGGGGTCGGCCTCGCGCTCCGCATCGGGATCCCCGTGCGCCTTCCGTGAGGGAGGCGCCCGCGGCCTCGAGCGGGCCGTCGACGACACCGGGCCGCGACGCGCCGATCGGCGTGTTCGACTCGGGGGTCGGCGGGTTGACCGTTCTCCGCGCGATCCGACGCCGGTTGCCCGCCGAGCGCACGCTGTATCTCGGGGACACGGCACGCGTCCCCTACGGTCCGAAGTCCCCGGAGACCGTCCGGCGCTACGCGGCCGAGGCCGTCGACTTCCTGGTGGGCCGGGGCGTCAAGGCCGTGGTGATCGCCTGCAACACGGCCACGGCGCGCGCCGGCCACGAGCTGGCGGCCCGTCTCGAGATCCCCGTGGTGGGCGTGGTGGAGCCCGGGGCGCGGGCGGCGAGTCGGCGGACCCGTTCGGGGGTGATCGGGGTGATCGGGACGCGGGGCACCGTCGAGAGCGGCAGCTACGAAACGGCGATCCGCGCTCTCCGCCCCGATGCCGTGGTGCACGGCCAGGCCTGCCCGCTGTTCGTCTCCCTGGCCGAGGAGGGCTGGACGGAGGGCGAGGTGGCCCGTCTCACGGCCGAGATCTACCTGGCGCCGCTCCTGGAGCGCGGCATCGACACCCTGGTCCTGGCCTGTACCCACTACCCGTTGCTCGCGCCGTTGCTGGCCCGGGTGGCCGGTTCCCAGGTGGAGCTCGTCGACTCCGCCGAGGCCACCGCGGGAGCGTTGGCCGATCGGCTGGCCGAGCTCGATCTCCTGGCGGGGGGCTCCGCACGGGGGGAGGCCCGCTACGTGGTGACCGACGACGCGGAGCGGTTCCGCGAGCTGGGCGCACGCTTCCTCGACGAGCCGGTGGCGGATCTCGCGCGCGTCACCCTGGGCTCCAGCGTCTGAGCGCCACGCCGCCCGGCTTCACGGCGCCGTACGTGAAGTGGTGGATCCAGTCGCCCGCGTTCAGATAGTAGCGGCCCGGCTCCACCTCCCGGAGCTCCGGGCGGTGGGAGTGGCCGAACACGACCAGGTCGAGCTCCGGATCCGCGCGCAGGAGCCGCTCGGCGTGCCGCGCCAGGCGTTCGGCGCGGGGCTCCTCGACCCCCGGCCCCGCGGCGTGCCGGGCTTCCGTCCCGCTGATCCGGCGGACCAGCCGGGCGGCCAGGTCGGGATGGAGCAGACGGAAGGCGGCCGCCCCCACCGGGGAGCGGGCGAGGGCCTTGAGGGCACGGTAGCCCAGATCCCCGCCCCCCAATCCGTCGCCGTGGGCCACGTACGACCGATGGCCGCGCAGATCGATCGGCCCCTCGCCCTCGAGCAGCTCGATGCCGATCTCGTCCCGCAGGAAACCTCCGCCCCAGGCGTCGTGGTTCCCGCCGACGAGGCGAACCCGTACTCCGGCCTCGACCAGCTCCGACAGCCGACGAAGCGTCTCGAAGTGGCGGCGCGGGATCACGCTGCGGTATTCGAACCAGAAGTCGAACAGGTCTCCGTTCACCAGGAGGTCGTCGGCGAGTTCCGGCACCCGGTCGAGGAAACCGTGGAAGGCGCGCTCGTTCGCCTCCGGGACCGCCCCCAGGTGTACGTCGGACACGATCAGGGTCGTCTCGGGCCGGTTCATGCGAGCGAAGATCGAGGCCGTGCCCGGGGGCGTCAACGCGTCTCCCGGCCTCGCCACTCGGAGGTTTGACAGTCCGGGCCGTCCCCGGTAACCTGCCGCCGCCCTCCGAGGTCCCTGGCCGGGGCCCGCCTCCGACGGATGTCCGCGCGGTCGGGGGAGCGGGGGCGAGGCCGGCGCGCGACGCGAGGCGGGAGGCGATGGCCGACGCAGCACGTGGCAGAGTGGAGATCCGCGTCCGGTACGCGGAGACCGACCAGATGGGCCTCGCCCATCACGGTCACTACCTGGTCTGGTGCGAGCTCGGCCGAACGGCGCTGATGCGCGAGCGGGGCGTGCCGTACGGCGATCTGGAGCGACGCGGCGTCCTCCTCCCCGTGACGCGCGCCGAGCTCGAGTATCGGGAGGGCGCGCGGTTCGACGAGCTCGTGGGGGTGGACACGTCGGTCGAGCGGGTGCGGAGCCGTGGCGTGGCGTTCCGCTACCGCGTCTTCCGCATGGAGGATGGCGCGCTGCTCGCCCGGGTCCGAACGGAGCTCGTGTGCACGGACGAGGCGGGTCGGCCCCGCCGGCTTCCGGAGGCCGTCCGCGCCGCGCTCGAGGCGGCGGCCCGGACGGCCGGGGAGCGGGCTCCGGAGGCGGGGCGGGAAGCTGCCGATAAAGCTTGACCCCTTTTTTCACGGTGGAGTATGTTGCGGGCTGCGGTGAAGGCGCTCACGGGATGGGTCGTGATGCTCCTCGTGGGAGCATGGGGGCTCGGCGCCTGCGCGTCGGCGGGCGCTCGGGGACCACCGCTCGACGACCCGACATCGACGGCGGAGCGGCTGCGGGCCGCCAGCGGCGCCGAGGCGCCCCAGCGGATTCGCTTTCGCTGGGAGTACGGCGACGAGCAGGGCAGACTGCGCGGTGACGGAGTGGCCAGGATCAACCCTCCCGACAGCTTTCGCCTGGATCTCTTCACTTCGGGGGAGGGCTCGATGGCCGTGGCGCTCGCCGACAGCCGCCTGTCCAGCCTGGGTCAGATCGAGGACGTGGAGCTGCCGGAGGCGCCGTTCCTGTACGCCATGGCCGGCCTCTTCCGTCCGGCCCCCGACGCCCGGCTGGATGGGGGGCACGCGAACGACGGTGGGTCGTCGCTCACCTTCGAGGGCGCCGGGGGGCGCCTCCGCACCTACACCTTCGAGGAAGATCGTCTGGTGCGCCTGGAGGAGCGCCTGGGAGGCAGGGTGAGCCAGCGGATCGTCGTTTCCTGGGCGAGCGAGGCCGGATGGCCGCGTTCCGCCGAATACCGGGACTTGGAGACGCCCCGTC
Source organism: uncultured Gemmatimonadota bacterium (assembly GCA_964392705.1). Classification (GTDB taxonomy): domain Bacteria; phylum Gemmatimonadota; class Gemmatimonadetes; order Palauibacterales; family Palauibacteraceae; genus CAYMQZ01. Next base: position 4,255 of record CAYMQZ010000045.1, on the reverse strand, counting down.
GTGTGGAATGGCGCCTGGAGGAGGCGGTCGAGGAGCCGTCGAGCTTTCCCCACGAGATCTTCGATCTCCCCTCCGGTGGATGAGCCCCGGGAGGCCGTGAGCGGGCCGGGGCGGTCTCGCGGGCGACGGGACCCCGGCCGAGGCGCCGTCCGGGACGGCCCCCCGATGCTTCTGCTGGCGGCCGCCGTCGGCCTGGGTTGTTACGGCTTCGCGGGCGGCGGCGGCCTTCCCTCGCACGTCAGGACGGCCTACGTGGAGCCGGCCACGAACGAATCGCCGCGCTTCGGACTCTCGGAGCTGCTGACGGAGCGACTGCTGGACGCCACGCGAGGGCGGCTCGGCCTGCGGCTCGCCGCGGAGGGTGAAGCGGACGCGGTCATCCGGGCCACCGTTCGCCAATACAGCGACAACGCCGTCAATTTCGAGGCGCGCGAGGGAGTGGGAGCGGACGTGTTCCTGCGCCGGGTGACGATCGGCGCCCGCGTGGAGATCTACGACGCGATCGAGGATCGGATCCTGTGGGAATCGGCGGCCGTGAGCGGCGTGGGGGAGTACGACCCCGAGACCGAGACGGAGGAGGCGGGTTTGGAGATCGCGCTGCAGAACCTCGTTCAGAAGATCGTGGACGGTGCCCAGTCGCAGTGGTGAGGGCGGCCTGCGAGGCCGACGCGGAGCGGTCCGTCCCGGTTGCCTGCTGGGGCTCCTCCTGGCCGCGGCCGCCGTGTACGCGGGGGTCCTGATCCTGGCGAGCGAGATGGATTACCGCTCCCTCCAGGAGACCGCCTCCCGGGAGGCCCGGTTCGCCGAGACCAAGACGGACGAGGAGATCCGTCGTGAGGTGCTGGCGAAGGTAGAGGAGCTGGAGCTACCGCCGAGCGCGCACGCCGTCCGCGTGCACCGGCTGGGGGACGGTCGCGTGCAGGTGTCGCTCGCGTATCCCGACACGATCCGCTTCCTGGGACGGTGGGAGTGGGTGCGGCTCCGGGAGATCGCGGTCCAGGGTCCACGATGACGCCCCCCCGGGTCCGGGCCGCGGGCGCATAAGGCCGTGAGGCGCGCGGGCGGTCCCTTCGGCACCCGCCGGGGTCGGCTCCTGGCGTTTCTCTGTCTGCTCGGCTGGTTCCTCCTCGCGGGCCGCGGCGAGGACCCGGCCTCCGCCGCGCCGGCGGACCTCTCCGTACCCTCGGCCGGCCTCGTCCAGGGGGAGAGCGACCAGGGGGAGGCGGTGGACCCGCAGGCCGCGGAGGCCGCCGCCGAGCACGAGGAGCTCGAGATCTCCCACGTCTTCCTGGTGCTCATCGCGATCCTTCTCACCGGCAAGCTGTTCGGAGAGCTCGCCGAGCGCATCCGCCAGCCCGCCGTGCTCGGGGAGCTCATCGCGGGGGTCGTGCTCGGGGGCAGCGTGCTCGGGGTGATTCCGCCGGGGGGGACTCCCCTGAACGAGATCATCCACGTGTTCGCCGAGATCGGCGTCTCGATCCTCCTGTTCGAGATCGGTCTCGAGACCGACCTGAAGGAGATGTTCCGGGTCGGCCCGTCCGCCTCGATCGTGGCGCTCATCGGGGTCGTGCTGCCCTTCTTCTTCGGGTTTCTCTACTGGTACCTGGCCGACCCTACCATCGGTGCGCAGCCGGAGGGGGTGTCGCTGGTCCAGATCGCCATCTTCGTCGGCGCGACCCTGACGGCCACTTCGGTCGGGATCACCGCCCGGGTCCTGTCGGACCTGCAGAAGATGCACACCCAGGAGGCCCGCATCGTGATCGGGGCCGCCGTGATCGACGATGTCCTGGGGATCGTGATCCTGGCCGTCGTGGCGGGGATGGCGGCCGGGGCGGCCGTGAGCGTCCTCGGGGTCGGGAAGATCTTCCTGTTCGCGGTCGGCTTCCTCGTCGTCGCCGTGATCATCGGCAATCGGGCCGCCCCCTTCCTGTTCAACATGGTCGACCGGATGCGCGTGCGGGGCGTGCTGCTCGTGAGCGCCTTCTGCTTCGCCCTGCTGCTCGCCGCGCTGGCGGACCTTTCCGGCTCCGCCATGATCATCGGTGCCTTCGCCGCGGGCATCATCCTCTCCTCGACCAACCAGTTCGACGCGGTGGTGGAGCGCATCGAGCCCGTCGCCGACGTGTTCACGCCGATCTTCTTCGTCGCCGTCGGCGCGCCCGTGAACGTGAACCTCTTCATCCCCGGCAGCGAGGACTTCAGCCGCGCCGTGCTCGTCGTGGGCGGGCTCCTCACCGTGATCGCCATCCTGGGGAAGCTGGTCGCGGGCCTGGGGGTGCGCGGGAAGGGGGTGAGCCGGCTCGCGGTGGGTGTCGGCATGGTCCCGCGCGGGGAGGTCGGTCTCATCTTCGCCGCCATCGGGCTGCAGGAGGGGATCCTCTCCAACGCCGTGTACAGCGCGATCCTCATCATGGTGATGGTCACGACCTTCATCGTGCCGCCCCTCCTCAAGCCGATCCTGGAGCGGGTCGAGCACCCGACGACCGAGCCGAGCCCGATACGCCTCTCCGAGGGGGAGGAATGAGCCTGGGCGGCTCCCCGCCCGCGGGCTCGGCCCGACCACCCCTCGAGCGCGTGGTGATCGGCTCGCGCCGCTCCAACCTCGCCCGCGAGCAGGCCGCGCGCGTCGGACGGCGGATCCAGACGGCGTGGCCGGGCCTGGAGGTGGCGTACGCGGCGACGACCACCGAGGGAGACCGCGTGCTCGACCGACCGTTGCCGGAGGTGGGCGGCAAGGGGCTCTTCACGGCCGAGCTGGAGGAAGCGCTGCGGAACGGACGGGTGGACCTGGCCGTCCATTCCCTCAAGGACCTGCCGACGGAATCGACCCGCGGGCTGGCGGTGCTGGCCGTCCCGGAGCGCGAGGACCCCCGCGACGTGCTGCTCTCTCCCAGTGGCGGTCGTCTCGAAGCGCTGGAGGAGGGCGCGGTGGTCGGCACCTCGTCGCTCCGGCGGGCGGCGCTGTTGCTCCGGCGGCGGCCCGACTGCCGGGTCTCTTCGATTCGCGGCAACGTCGAGACCCGGCTCCGGAAGCTGGACGAAGGCAGCTACGGGGCGCTCGTGCTCGCCGCCGCCGGGCTGGAGCGGCTGGGCCTGCTCCGCTCCCGCCTGGCGGCCGGGGAGGCGGGAGTGCTGGAGCCGACGGAGTGGCTTCCGGCGCCAGGGCAGGGGGCCCTGGCGGTGCAGGGCCGGTCGGACGACGAAGCCGTCCGACGGGTGGCCCGTGCCATCGAGGATGCGGAGAGCCGGGCCAGCACCACGGCCGAGCGTGCCTTCCTGGCCGGCCTCGACGGCGGCTGTCGGGTGCCGATCGGCGCCTGGGCGCGGTGGGAGGGGGACCGCATCGCCCTCCGCGGGATCGTGCTCTCCGCCGACGGACGGGAGGCGGTGGAGGACGAGATCCGGGGTCCGCCGGGCGAGCCGGAGGAGACCGGGAGGCGGCTGGCGGAACGGCTGCGCCAGCGCGGGGCCGAGCGGCTCCTGGGCGCCTCTGGAAGCTGACGCCCCGGCTTGGCCTTAGCGCAGCCGCGCGCGAATGCGATCGTACTTACGGGCGGGTGCACTAGTGCCGCCGGGCGGGCAGGGGGGACGGAGGCGGCAGCACGTGACCGCCGTCACCTCGATAGGCGTAGTCGAACGTGACGCATCCCGGAACGGCGCCCGGGCAGTAGTACGCTACGATGCGGATCGCCGCGTATCGGCCGTCCGCGGTGCGCAGCGCGTAGGTCACGGGTCGCGGCGTGAGGAGGTGCGTGAAGAACCCGTAGTCGTACCATTCGTCCAGGACCGGGTGAGTGGCCTCCCGCTCGAGTCGCCCGCGCGTCCCGACGTAGTCGCTTCGCGGCAGCTCCAGCGGCTCCGTACCGCCGGCCGGCACCACGCGCGCTCCCGCCACGCCGGCATAGCCCTCGCCACCGTTCACGATCAGGTGGAACCGTCGCAACCCCAGGTCCCATTCGCGGGGACCGGGATCGGTCACGGCGGCCCGACGAGAGAAGTCGAAGAAGACCCACCGGTCCGGATCCCGGGCGTCCACCGTGTATCGCCCCCGAACCGTGCGCTCCCCCACCTCGTCGGGCGTGGAGAGGGTGGGAGGGTAGGCCTCCGGCGAGGGCCGCAGGAAGGAGGAGGCCACGATCGCCAGGAGGCCGACCAGGAAGATCCCGGAGATCGCGATCAGCCAGCCGGGCACGCCCCTCACGTCATGCCTTCCGCGAAAGGGGGCTGGACCCGGCCCCGGAGGACCGTCGGGAGC
>CAYMQZ010000044.1:0-17372 GCA_964392705.1 uncultured Gemmatimonadota bacterium | reverse complement strand
CGCGTGCCGAGTCGGGGGCCCGGTTTTCGTCGCGAAGCGGCCACGCCGCAGGTCGCGACCCTCCCGAGGGGGGAGGTCCGCGGACGGGAACGCGGATGCCCTCCCGAAGGACGACTGCCGGATGATCCGGACGGAAGGTGGATAGATGCCCGACGTGCAATGCCTCGGGGTCCCGGCGTGGTTAGATTGACCCGACACCGTACTCCACGTTCTACGCTCACGGAGGGCCCCTTCCATGCTCCGCCGTACGAAGGCGTTGGACGAGCTCGACCGCCGATACGCCCGGGAGGCGTTCGGCGGGCTGAGCTACCGGGAGGCGCTGGAGCGCTTCGCGGCGCTGTGGGCGTATGCCCGGAAGCTGGATCCCGAGTTTCCCCGGGGGTCGAAGCCGGACACCTGGCGAGAGCACCTCGAGGCGGACCTCACCCTGGCCCGGGTGCTGAATGGCCGACCCGTGATCTCGCGATGAGACCGTTGAGCGTGGACCTGGAGCAGGGGGGCGCGAGACCCTACTTTTTCTGGAACGAAGACCTCACCGTCGACGAGCTGCGCGAGCGACTCTCCGGTGAGGACGAGGGAGAGCGGCTGCGGCTTCTCGCCGTGCTCCTGCGGGAGGCCCGCGACATCGACGTGTGGCGGTTCGTGACGCCGAAGGAGGTCGCCGCGGCCCTGCCCCGGATCGCCCACCGTCTGGGGCGCCGACGCCGGTTCTGGGAGTTCCTGATCGAGGGCTGGCGCCGCGATGGCCTCCTCGAAGAGTAAGCTGACCCCGCTCCAGCGGGAGCTGCTGGAAGCGTTCTTCGGCCGCGAGGACCGCTTCTTCCTCACCGGGGGCGCGGCGCTCGGCGGGTTCCACCTGCACCATCGCGTCACTCACGACCTCGATCTCTTCACCCTCGATAAGAATGCGCTCGAGCTGGGGGAGCGCGCCCTGTTCGACGCCGCGGAAACTCTCGGGTGCGAATGGTCCGTCCGGCAGGAGGCACCGGGCTTCCGCCGCTACGTGGTGACGCGCGGCGACGAGGGTGTCGTCGTCGACCTCGTCTTCGAGCGGGTGGCCCAGATCGCGGGACCGAAGCTCGAAGTCGGCGAGATCCGGGTGGATCCCCCCCGCGAGATCCTCGCCAACAAACTCTCGGCGCTGGCTAGGCGCGCCGAGATTCGCGACCTGGTCGATCTCTACTACCTCGAGGAGGCCGGCTTCTCGGTCGAGGAGTCACTGGACGCCGTGCTCCGGAAGGACGCCGGCGCCACGCCGGCGACCATCGCCTGGGTCCTGAGCGAGATCGAGCTGCCAGACGCCGCGGAGCTTCCGGCCGAGGTGCCGGCCGCGACCCTGCGAGAGTATCGGGATCGCCTGGTCCGTCGCCTGCTGCGCGCCGCCGCGCCGTAGATGATCGGCGACGCGCGGAGAGCCGCGGAGCGCGACCTTCTTACGTTGCACATCCCGCTGATCCGGGTGCTCGAGACTACTGCTTGACTGTCACCGCTCCCCCAACACCACCCCCACGCTGAGCCCGTAGGCCTCCCGCTCCCCGGCCGGCAGCGCCTCCAGGCCCGAGCCCTCGTCCGGTGACACGGTCTCGAAACGTCCCTGAAGCCAGAACGCGAGGCGCGGGCTCGCCTGCCAGAGCAGCGTGCCGCCGGCCGCCTGGGCGGTGGCCGGGGCGGCGTGCACGGCCAGGAAGGGCGCGATGAGCCGGCGGTAGGCGGGTCCCTGCTCCTCGGGGGGCGGGATGGAGCCCGAGGCGTCGTGGAAGGCGATCCCGTAGGAGCCGGCGAGCGTCACGTTCTCGCCGAAGCGGCGGGCGAGGGAAGCCGAGGCCTCCGGTCGGCTCATCTCGAGGTCCGAGCGGAGCTCGACCAGGCGGTCCACCTGCTCCCACGGCTCGTGCCGGATCCCGAGCCGGAGGCCGGCGCCCCAGCCGCCTCCCGCCTCCGGCAACAGGAGCCGCAGCTCGCCGGCCGCCGAGACTCGGGAGTGGTCGAGCACGAAGACGGGCTCGCCGATGTCGGGGACGGTAGCCTCGCCGTCGAGCGTCGACCACTCGGCGTCGACCGTGAGGAGCAGCCGGCCAATCGGCCGCTGGAGGGCGCCCGCGAGGCGGACCACCTCGCGCTCCCAGCGGTCCAGGGGGTCGTCCGATTCGGCCTGTCGTTGGCCGCTCTGTTCCTCCTCGCCGTGCGCCAGCTCGCCGAACAGGATCCACTCGAAGGCGCCGGCTCTGCCGCCGACCGACAGGCCACCGGCCATCCCGCGGGCCTCGATCCGGCGGAAGACACAGCACAAGCCGACGGATATCCGCTCGGGCTCGGCGAAGCCCGCGATGAGGTGGGCGACGCCCGCCTGCGCGACCGGGTTCAGGGTCCAGTCCTCGGCGCTCCCGCGTCCGCGCAGGTGCGCGCCCACGACGAAGCGGCCGTCCGCGAAGTGCCGCACGACGCCCGCGGCCGCGGCGTACTCCTCCTGCTGTCCGAACCGGAGGAAGGGGCTCTCGCGGGTCCGGTCCTCGTTCGCCTCGTAGCCGGCCGAGACTCCGATCGCCCACTCGCCCAGCTCCACGCCCAGGGCCCCCTCGAGCCGCGCGAAGATGTGCCGCATGTCGAAGGATCCGGTGTCCGTCACGACGAACGGGGTCCCCCGGTGAGGCTCGAAGAAATCGGCGAAGGAGGACGGCCCGCGGAGATTGCGGCCCGCATCGATCTCGCCGGCCGCCGCGCCCCAGTCCCCGAGCCGCGTCCAGGAGAGCGCCCGGAGCCGGTCCACGTCCTCCTCGCTCGGGTCGAGGGGACGCCGGTACTCCCCGCTCCGCGAGTCGCGGCCCAGCGCGAAGGCGGTCCACGATTCCTGGACCTCCCCCCGGAGCGCCGCCGGGTTCCCCACCGTCCAGAAGTGCCCCAGCCGGCGGGGCGGCGCCAGGACGAGATCGGGCCCCGTCCGGGCGCTCGGAAACTCGAGCGGCAGCTCGGCCAGGGGCGCCAGCGGGCGCCAGTCCCGCGCCCACCCGGGGAAGGGAGAGGCGTCCGACTCCTGGGCGATCGAAGCCGACGGCAGCACCACCGCCCCCACCAGCCCTCCGAAAAGGACCGCGGCGGCCAGACGCCAGGGAGCTCCCGCGCGTCGCCGGGCGAAGGGAGATCCCGTGCGGTCCCGGGGGCGCCGAGCTGCCGACCAGCCCCTCACCGGAACCACCTCCCCACCTGAAAGCGCGCCTCGAGCCCGAAGCGCGTGGAGGGGAAGAAGCGCCTCGTGCTTCCCAGGCGGGCCCGCTTCCCCTCGCGGTCGAAGGCGTTGAACGCGAAGAAGGTGAGCCGGCCGTCGAGCGGCAGCGTCTTCGCCACCCGGAGGCTGAACAGCCAGTCCGCCGGCACCACCTGCGGCTCGGTCAGGAATCCGGTCCGCGTGCGGCGGAGGTCGCGGAATTCGGGATCCGCTCGCCGGTCGGGCGGCACCCGCACGATCTCGCCCGTGCGGGTCACGAAGCCGGCGAAGGCCAGCGTGTCGGTGGCCGCCACCACCTCCTGGCGCTCGTGCACGAAGTGCTGGAAGATCCCCGTCACGACGAACCCCAGAGAGGGTTCGTGGAAGATCGCCCGGTAGGTGAGGATTCCGCGCTCCCCTTCTCCCTCGCGCGCATCCCAGAAGGGGGAGCGAGGCTGGTCGATGTCGAGCTGGAAGTCGCTCCACAGGTCGCGGGGGCCGAAGTCCAGCCCCTCCTTCCGGAAGTCGCTCTTCGTGAACGCACCCTGCACCTCAAGCCGCGTCCGGATCGGCCAGAGCTCGGGGAGCGAGGCCGTGACCTCGACCCCCCGGTTCACCAGGTCGAGGATGTTGGCTGGCCGCTGGATCAGGATCGGCACCGTGTCGGCCCCCACCGCGGGCTCGACCACCACCGGCGGCACCCCGTCCCCCCGCTCCTCGATCAGCTCGAACCGCTCGCGGAGCAGGAACTCGGGCTCGAAGTCGGTGCCCACGCCGCCGCTGATCTCGTCCCGGAAGACGACGAGCGAGATCCCGGAGCCGCCCCCTAAGCCTACCTCGACGCCGGCCTCGGCCTTCACCCCCTCGCTGAAGCCCAGCTCGGGGTTCGTGGGGTCGCGCTTGAAGGTGGTGATCACCGCCAACCGCTCGGCCGGGTCGTCGGCGAAGAAGTTCACGTTCACCATGTCGTACCACTGGGGCGCCGGATACAGGTCGCCGAGGGCCGGGATCTTGGCCGTCCGGCCCGCGCCCGCCCGGAGCCGGAGCCGTGGGACGGGCGAGAGCTCCACGTTCACCCGCGGCTGGAGGAGCACGTCGCGCACCTCAGAAAACCAGTTGGCGCCCTCGTGCAGGAGGTCCAAGCGTACGCCCGCCTGGACGTCCAGCCGCACGTCGCCGCCCCCGAAGAAGGTCGTCACCCGGTCGTCCAGGTAGAGGGCGCTCGCGGCCAGAGGCGGGACCTCGTCGAACGGCCGCGGGCGGTCGAACCCCCGGACCCCGTTGAAGGTGATCTGGGGCGGCCGGTCCACGTCGAACTGGAAGCCGGGGCCATCGTTCCACTCTCGCCGCACCACCGCGCCGGGCCGGAGCCGGTGCTCGAGCCCCAGGAGGCGGAGGCGCGTGTCTGCTTCCAGCCGCGTCCAGAGCTGCCAGGGGTCGCCGTCCACGTCCACCCGCGAGAGGAACTCGCCGATCAGGAACTCGCCCTCCTGTCGGCCCTCGGTCAGCCGGTCGGTGATCGGTAGGGCCACGGGCCGCATGAGCTGCTGTACGAACGCCCGCTGCTGCTCGAAGGCCAGGGCGCCCGTCAGGCTCAACTCGGACTCGCCGCCCAGCCGGAGCCGCGCTCGCTCCGAGAAGCGGAACCCCCGGTCCCGGGTCCGGCGGGCGAAGCCCGGGATCACGTCCGGGTTCTCGGGCAGGTCCTCGATCACCTGGAAGAAGTCGACCCGTGAGTCGAGCAGGAAACGGGACCGCGCGTCCGCCCGCCCGGCCTCGAAGCGGTGAGCCGCCTGCCCGGCGATCCGCGAGCCGAAGGCATCTCGCACCCCGGGCGAGAGTCGGGTGCGCGTGAGATCCGCCGTGAACGTTCCGGTGCCCGCCTCCCAGAGCCTGGTACCGCCCAGCCCGGCGCCCGAGGCGGTCCGGGGGTCGGCCTGCAAGGTAAGCTCGGGCTCGACCTCGCCCGCCTTCGTGTGCACGATCACGGCCCCCTGCGTGAGGTCTCCCCAGCGCACGGAAGGGACTCCCCGGATCACCTCCACCCGCTCCAGGGTGGCCGCCGGGATGCGCCTGAGATCCAACCCGCCCCCCGCCGAGGTGGGGATGAACAGCTCCGAGCGCGGCCCAAGTGTCTGGAGGTTCGCGTTGTTCGAGAGAGGGATCCCGTCCAGGATGATCGAGGTGCCGAAGGAGGAGAGGTCGGCCGCCGATGTCCCGAGGCCGATCCCGGCCGTCGGCACCGAGCGGAGCGAGACCTGCTGGACCCCCTCCAGCCCCGGAACCGAGAGCGGCTGGCCGGGCACCAGGTCCAGCACGCCCTGGAGGGAGACGGCCGTCTGGTTCCGGATCGCCTCCTCGTCGATCACATCGGCCGTGCCGAGCTCCCCCTCCGCGCGTCCCATCACGTCGGCCGTCACGCGGATGTCTCGCATCTCGAGCGCGCTCACCGCGAGCTCGATCCGGCGGGTCACCTCCTCGCCCGGCCGGAGGTTCAGCGAGAGGCGGGCGGTGGCGTATCCGATCCGGCTCGCCCGCAGCGTCTGCAGGCCGGGTGGAACGCCCCGCAGGGCGTAGAGGCCCAGGTCGTCCGTGAAGGTCCCGAGCTGCGTGCCCTCGATCCGCACGAAGACGTTCTCGAGCGGCTGGTCGGTCTCGGCGTCGACGACCTGTCCCCGGATCGCGGCACGTCCAGTTTCCTCCTGCCCGGCGGCAAGCGTGGGAGTGCCCAGCAGGAAGGCCAAAGAGACAAGCGCACCGGCGACAGCGATGATACGCGAGCGCCGGGCCGGGCTCGAAGAAGCGAAGGGTAAGCTGTCACGTCCTCGAGCCAGAAGGTCGAATGCGAGCGGGATGACGCCGACACCCATACGAGCTGAAGACACGAGGTCTTTCCCTCCACAACGGTTCGTCGCCGCGCCGGTCGAGTTGCCTGCAGCGCGGCTCATGGCTTCGTGACGCTATAGACAACGACCTGGTGCACGCCAGCGTCGGCTTCACGCTGACCGAGGACGAAACCCGAACCGATCTGCAGCACCTCGATGTCGATCGGAACTTCCACGGTGCCCAGCCAGCGGCCCCCGGCATCGACGACCCGCCAGCCGACCGCCTTGGCCCCGGGCTCCGGATAGGGCTTCAGCCACAGATTGCCCTCGGCGTCCACGTGGAACGTCTCGAACGCCGCCACACGGTCGGGATACGGGGTATCCTCGAACATCCGCTCGAGCCACTGGAGGCGATCCGGACGCTCGGCCTCTTCCAGCCGTCTCTGCTCGTAGGCGACGATGTCGGCTTCATCCAAGGCGCGCCTCTCACCGGGAAGCCGCAGCGACTTCAGCCAGCGCCCGTCCGGCGAGTAGACGTCGACACGGAAGCCGCGGCCATCGCCCAGATACAGCCGATCGTCGTGCATCCGGGCCGTCAGATACGGCGCGAACGGCACCCGCGCCGCCGTCCAGTGGTTGCCGGGCATGAGGACCGGGTGAACGGCGAACCGCTCGAAGGGACCCAACACACCCACCACCTCGCCCGAAGCGGACACACGCAGATACTTCCCCGTCACCCGCCCTTGCCGACCCGTTCCAGGGAAGGAATCGGCCAAGACGATGAGCGAGCCGTCGGAGAAGGCACCAATCAGGTTGGGGCGCAGGGCATCGACCCGGAGGGATCGGCTGAACCCGCCCTCACGGTCGAGGATCGAGATCCGGTGCAGGCCGAAGTCGAAGGCGGCTATGGAGTCGCCGCGGTACGGCACCACCCGGATCAGGGCGGCGAACTCGCCCGGGCCTTCCCCCTCGCGTCCCACGCCTCGGAGAAACGTCCCGCGGGGAGAGTAGAAGCGCAGCTCGTGCCGGACTCCGTCGGCCACGACGATCCGGCCGTCGGAGAGTCGCAGCGCATCGCGCACCAGGCCCAGCTCCCGCGACGGATCGCCCGTCGCCACGCCGATCACGAGCGCCGGCTTCCGTCCGATCCGCCACCTCTCGCCAGCGTTCCAAGTCGGAGCCGAGCTCCGGACGATCCGTACACCGGCGCTGTCTCCTGTTTGCTGCGCCTGGAGAGCAGAACAGGTCAATAGAACAAGGGCTGCCGCTCCCGTTGTGAGAACGAAACGGCCGATTCCGGGAGGCGGGCGCAACGTTCCCGAGCGGGCGGAGATCACACGGAAAGCGACTACTGCGGCGGAGGGAGCGCTCCAGGGGTCCGCTCGACCCTCACGAAGTCCACCGCGCTCGTGTTCGTGTCCAACAGGATCGACCAGCCTCCGGGAGCCGTCCCCACCACCCGCCGCTGCTGCGATAGCGTGGGACCCGGAGGCTCCTGGAAATCCCTCGGTACAAGCAAATCCAACCGATCGAACCGATCGTGCACCATGTCATCACAAAAGGCGTTGGGCCCGGTGTTGCTCGATAGCCACTCAGACCTGCTAGTAAACACATCCTGAACCGCACCTGCGGGAAACCGCACCCAGACACGGTCCTGGGCGGGATCGATCCGCTGCCGGGGAAGGCCCTCGATCGCCACCGCCTCGACGAGCGTCGGAACCTCCCCAGACCCGCTGAACCGCAGCCCGTGGCCCTGAAACCACTCCTCGAACCCGCTGTCCACCATGTTCGGGACATCGGGGTTGTCCACATCAGCGGTGCCCGAGAACTCGAAGTCCGCCCCGGTGAGATCGACGAACACATCGGCCACCTGTTCGGAATGGTCGATCGCGTCCACTGCCACCAGCGCCGTCTCCCCCGGCCCCAGCGGGAACTCGCCTCCAGAGCCCGGGAACTCCTGGAACCAGTAGCCCCAGACTCCCTCCGGGTCGTTCGCCGCCTCTCGCGTCTGCTCGCAGGGGCGCGACGTGAAGTCGAAGTCACCGAAGGGGAAGCCTTTCACGATCATCTTCCCGTCGAGGAAGACGGTCCCGGGAGAGTTGTTGTAGACCTCGAGATAGCCGAAATACACGTAGCCGAAGCCCGGCTGGCCCTGCACCGGGGCCGTGAACGAATACTCACTGATCACCAGGTCCCCCACCCGGTTCCCCTGCACCTCCAGCTCGAACTCCGGGCTCCCCGCCGAGGTCCCCGTTTTGTCCCCTCCTCCGAACGCGCGGAGCGTCGGGGATACGCTCTCGACCGTTCCGATCTCCCCCGAATTCAACAGGCGTAGGGCGGAGACCCGATAGGTGCCCGGGATCAGATCCTCGAACTCCGCCCGGCCCGTGGCGTCTGTCCTCGCCATCGCCGAGTCGGCGATCTGGCCCTCGGAGGTCTCCCGCTCCAGCAGCACGTCCACTCCCGGGACCGCACCCCCGCTCCAGCCCAGACGCTCAGCCGCCTCCATGTCGGCCTCAGCCACCCGCACCCGCACCACGAACGCCTCCTGCTCCACCCCGTCACCGCCATTCCCGTCAGGGCCTGTGGACACTTCGCCCCCGCAGCCGACCAGCAGGCTGAGGGAAAGGATCTGGAGGACCCACCAGGATGCGTGCCCCGATCCGCGACCGACGCCGCGGGCCGAGTCTCCTTCCGCAAGTTTAGGTAGGAGCGGGCCGGCCGCCGTGGGACGGCCAGGCCGCAGCCTCTCACCTGTGACCACCCTCAGAAGAAGCAGAGGCAGCAACCGCTGGCCCCGCAGTCGCCGCCCGCCGCGCCCATGTCCTCGCAGTCGTCGTCGCACTCCATTTGGCTCGAGCAGTGAAACGCCTCTCCTACACAGTGGTCCAGTGTCGTGGCCGTCGCCTGGAGCTGGGTCACTCCCACCCCGACGCTCACCACCACGAACGCCGCCACCAACGTCTGGCCGATCCGCTTCATCCACCGCTTCATGGCTGAACCTCCTATGGCTCAGGGTTCATACTTCCCCCGGCAAGGGGACGAGAGAAGGCGTCGGGCACCCGAGCCGCCGCCAGCACCGAGTCCACCGCCGGCCCGTCTATTAGCTGGCCGAGCCGCGAATACAGCGTCCGGCCCTCGGCGTCCAGCAACACGACCAGGGGAATCCGCCCCGCACGGTAGAGCTGCTGGAGCTTGCGGCTCGGAAACATCGTCACGGGGAAGGCGAGGCTATGTTCTTCGACATACGTGCGCGTAACGTCGGCCGAATCCAGCGATACGCCCACCACCTGGACCCCGGCGTCCGACCCCTCCAGGCTCGACGCGATCCGGTTCCAGGCGGGCAGCGTCGCCAGGCAGTAGGGGCACTCCGTGTCGAAGACGAAGAGCAGCTGCTTCTGGCCCGAACCCGTCTCGCCCAGCGTCAGCGTCTCGCCCGCGAGGGTCGTCGCCCGGAAGGTGGGCACAGCGTAGCCCGCGTGCGGCCACTGCGTGCGCTCACGCAGCGAGTCGTAGCGGGAGGAGAGCTCTCGGTTCTGATCGGCGAGCGCCAGGACGAGACCGCCCAGGCCCAGGACAACGAGAAGGGAAACTATCGACAGCGCGCGACGCTTCACCATACACTCCAGAGTCCACGGCCTGCACTACGACCGCTGTTCCACGCCGGTGAGCTTTTACGCGCGCAACAACCAGCCTAAGGAACGCTGGGGGGGGGTGTCAAGCGGGGCCTGCGGGCGGCGAGTCGCCTCCCGCGACTACTGCGGCGGCGGAAGCGCCCCGGGGGTCCGCTCGACCGTCACGAAGTCCACCGCGCTCGTATTCGTGTCCAGCAGGATCGACCAGCCGCCGGGAGCCGTCCCCACTACGCGCCGCTGCTGCGATAGCGTGGGACCCGGAGGCTCCTGGAACTCGCGGGGAAGCAACAGGTCCAGCCTATCAAACCGGTCGTGCACCATCTCGGAGCAAAAGGCACGCGATCCCGACGACTCGCTGTTCAAGCTGAACACATCATCGACCAACTCCGCAGGGAACCGCACCCAGACACGGTCCTGGGCGGGATCGATCCGCTGCCGCGGAAGGCCCTCGATCGCCACCGCCTCGACGAGCGTCGGAACCTCCCCAGAGCCGCCGAGCCAGAGCCCGTGGCCCAGGAACCATTCCTCGAACCCGCTGTCCACCATGTTCGGGACATCGGGGTTGTCCACGTCAGCGGTCCCGGAGAACTCGAAGTCCGCTCCCGTAAGGTCGAAGAACACGTCGGCCACCTGTTCAGAATGGTCGATCGCGTCCACTGCCACCACGGCTGTCTCCCCGGGCGCCAGCGGGAACTCGCCTCCAGAGCCCGGGAACTCCTGGAACCAGTAGCCCCAGACTCCCTCTGGGTCGTTCGCCCCCTCCCGCGTCTGCTCGCAGGGGCGCGACGTGAAGTCGAACTCACCGAACGAAAAGCCCTTCACGATCATCTTCCCGTCGAGGAAGATGGTCTCGGGGGAGTTGTTGTAGACCTCCAGGTACCCGAAGAACAAGTAGCCGTCCCCCGGCTGGCCGATCACCGGGGCCGTGAACGAGTACTCGCTGATCACCAGGCCTCCGGTGTGGTTCCCCTGCACCTCCAGCTCGAAGGCCGGGCTCCCCGTCGATGCCCCCGTCTTGTCCCCGCCTCCGAACGCGCGGAGCGTCGGAGACGCGCCCTCGACGGCCGCGATCTCCTGCGAGTCCAGCAGCCGGGGCGCCGAGACGCGGTAGGTTCCCGGGATCAAGTCCTCGAACTCCGCACGACCCGTGGCGTCCGTCCTCGCCATCGCCGAGTCGGCGATCTGGCCCTCGGAGGTCTCCCGCTCCAGCAGCACATCGACCCCCGGGACCGCACCCCCGCTCCAGCCCAGACGCTGGGCCGCCTCTAGGTCGGCCTCGGCCACCCGCACCCGCACCACGAATGCCTCCCGCTCCACCCCGTCACCGCCATTCCCGTCAGGGCCCGTAGAGACCCCTCCCCCGCAGCCGACCAGCAGGGTGAGGGAAAGGATCTGGAGGATCCATGGCGATGCGTGCCCCGATCCGGCAGTGACCCGGAGCCCCTCGCTCTTCGTGTGCCGCTCTGTCAGACCAGGTAGGAGTGGGCGGGCCGCCGTGGGACGGCCAGCCCGCAGCCTCTCGCCCGCGACCACCCTCAGAAGAAGCAGAGGCAGCAGCCGCTGGCCCCGCACTGACCGCCCGCCGCGCCCATGTCCTCACAGTCCTCAGTGCACTCGTCTTGATCTGCGCAGTGAAACGCTTCTCCCACACAGTGGCTCAGGGTCGTCGCCGTCGCCTGGAGCTGCGTGAGCCCCACTCCGACACTCACCACCACGAACGCCGCCACCAGCGTCTGACCGATCCGCTTGATCCACCGTTTCATGGCTGAACCTCCTGTCGCTCAGGATTCATACTTCCCCCGGCAAGGGGACGAGACAAGCCTTCGGGCAGCCCGGCCGCCGCCAGGACCGAATCCACCGCCGGTCCAACGTCCAGCTGGCCGAGCCGCGAATACAGGGTCCTCCCCTCCGCATCCAGCAACACGATCAGGGGGATACGTCCCGCCCGGTAGAGCTGCTGAAGCTTTCGGCTGGGAAAGGTGATCACGGGAAAAGGGAGGTCGTGCTCTTCCTGGTAGCTGCGCGCCAGGTCAGCTGAGTCCAGGGACACTCCCACCACCTGAACGTCGGGGTCCGCGTCGTTCAGAGCCGACGCGATCCGCTTCCAGGCCGGAAGCGTCGCCAGGCAATAGGGACACTCCGTGTCGAAGACGAACAGCAGCTGTCTCTGTCCGGGGGCGGATTCGCCCAGCGTCAGCGTGTCGCCCGCAAGGGTCGTCGCCCGGAAGGTGGGCACGGCGTAGCCCGCGTGCGGCCACTGCGTCCGCTCACGCAACGACTCGTAGCGGGAGGAGAGCTCTCGGTTCTGATCGGCGAGCGCCAGGACGAGGCCGCCCAGGCCAAGGACAACGAGGAGAATTACGACCGACAGCGCGCGCCGCTTCACGACACACTCCTGGCCTGCATTACTACAGTTCTGCTACACGTGTTACGCCTACTAGAGTACGCGGTGAGCCAACTGCGCGCGTATGCTAGCGTAAGAGACGGTGGGGGGGCGCGTCAAGTCCCAAGTTCGCCGCTACGGCGGGGAGCATCCTGCCTTAGACTCGAACGCCCCCCAACTCACATCAACGCTGGAGACCCTCCACCCACTCCTCGATCTCGGCGATCAGCCGCGGACCCGCGGTCAGGAGGCGAGACCGCCAGCGCACGACCTCGCCGAGGTCGAGGTCCAGGTACTCGTGGGCGAGGACGTTCCGGAACCCTCCGAGCCCGCGGAGCTCGTCATATGTCCCCTCCTCCAGCACGCTGCGGCGGCTCAATTCGCGAAGCGTCTCCTCGTAGGTCGCCGGATGCACGGCGAAGTGGCCTGCCGTGACGTGGCTGGCCACGTCGAGGATCAGGTTCGCCGCGGCCAGCAGCCCGCGCTCCAGCCGCCACCTGCGGGACAGGTCGCCCTCCAGATCGGCCGCCGCCAGGGTTTCGTTCTCCTGGGATCGTAGCTCGACCAGCACCTGGTCCAGCTCGGCGAGCCGGCGCTCGACCGTCCTCCGGTCAAGGACCATCGAGACCGTGGCGGGCCCGCAGGTACCGTCGCTGGAGGCGTCGCAGGGGGGCGAGGTCACGGTACTCACGCAGGATCTTCAGCTCGATCCGATTCTCGAGCTCCGAGCTCCCCGCGTGAAGCAGACGGCCACGGGCCACGACCTCGAAGCGCAGCTCCGGCTCCGCCTCCTCCAGCCGCACCAGATCGATGCGGTCGGTCTCCAGGACCTCCTCCAGGTCGGCCCGCACGCGCCAGGGGTCCTCGTCCATGCCCCAGACGGCCAGGTCGAGATCCTGCGGGCCGCGGTCGTTCTCCTCGTCCGCGACCACGGCGGAGCCGAACAGATAGATGAGCTCGGCACCGGCCCGACGGAGTCGCGCCACGATGTCGGGCAGACGCTCCTCCAGTTCTTCGGGCAGGGGCGGCTGGCCTTTCCACCGCTCGGCGATTCCCACGGCGTGTTCTCCTGATGGATGTCTCGACGCTCCGCGGAAAGCTACCGGGCGGACGGTTGATGGACCACGTGGTGGTTCTGTGCTCGCTGCCGGACAACCCGCGATCGTACTTGAGAGCGGGCGCACTAGGAGCTGGGAGCGGCGTCGGCTAGATTGGCAAGCAGGCACCGAACCGACGAGGTGAACGATGAGCACCGAGCGTCCCATCGCACTTCCGAACGGCCGCGTGTTTCACAGCGATCCCGAGATCCTGGGGGGTACGCCTGTGTTCGTGGGAACCCGGGTGCCGGTCCGCTCGCTGATCGAGCACCTGGAGGGTGGTTACACGCTCGATGAGTATCTCGGCAACTTCCCGAGTGTCCGTCGCGAGCAGGTCGTCGCGTTCCTCGAGCAGGCCGCCCAGGCGCTTCTGAACAAGGTGGCGTGACCCGCGTCCTGCTGGACGAGAGCCTGCCCGCCAGCTCGTAAACGTGCTTGCCGACCTGGAGATCGCAACCGTCTTCGAGGCCGGCTGGGCGCGAACGGCGAGCTGCTCGAACTGGCTCGAGACAGGGTCGACGTGCTCCTCACCGGCGACAGGAACCTTCGCTTCCAGCAGAATCTCGCCAACTACTCGATCGGTGTGGTCGTCGCGGCCGGACGGAGCACAAAGTTAGAGGACATCCTGCCTCTCGTCCCTCGCCTGCGCGAGGCGATCGTCTGCGTCGGGCCCGGCGAAGTCGAGGAAGTCGGAGTCGAGTAACTCTCCTACGGCACCAGCTCCCCCTCCCATGGCGCGCGAAGGGCGGCGGCCAGGCTGATGATCCCCTCGAAGAAGTGTCCCAGGCGGAGGTTCTCGTTCGGGCTGTGCTGGTTGTTGTCGGGGTTCACGATCGGGAGGTTCACGAAGGCGGCGCCCAGGACCTCGGGGAACAGGTAGCCCGGAATGCTCCCCCCGTAGGTGGGGATCACGACCAGCTCCTCCGCGTGCGCGCGGCGGAGCTCGCCGACCAGGGTCCGGGCCGCGGGATGGTCCAGAGGGGTGCGGACGGCCGGATAGCCGTCCCTCGAGACGACTTTCGCGAGCCGCGGGTGCGCCAGGCGCGTCTCCAGATCCGGCTCCTCCGAAACCACGTGATAGCCCTGTCGCCGGACGTGGGCGATGAAGAGCTCGACCTGGTCCCTTGGCCGCACGTCGGGCACTAGCCGTAAATCGAGGCTGGCGATCGCCCGGTCGGGCACGATCGTCCGCGCCTCCTCGCCCACCCAGCCGCTCCGGATGCCGCGCACGTTGAAGGACGGGAGCGTGACCATCTCCCAGCGGCTACGGCCCTCCCCCTCGGGCTCGGCGATCGCCAGCTCCCGGAGCTCGGCCGGATCGTCGGGTAGCGTTTCGAGCGCCGCGCTGTCGGCGGGTCCGAGCGGCACCACGTCCTCGTACCACCCCTCGATCGTCACGCGGCCCGTCTCGTCCTGCGTCGTGGCCAAGAGCTCGATCAGCCGCTCCGCCGGGTTGGGCGCCCAGTTCCCGTAGTGGCCGCTGTGGAGCGGCTGCGCCGGCCCGTACACGGTGATCTCGGCCGTCACGATCCCCCGCACGCCCATCCCGACCGAGGGGGCGCCCGAGGGGTGGACCGGCCCGTCGGCGAAGATCGCCACGTCGGCCGCCAGGAGGTCGGCGTGCGCCCGCAGCGCCTCCGGCAGGTGCGGCGAGCCGATCTCCTCGTCTCCTTCGAAGAGGAACTTGACGTTCGCCGTCAGCTCCAACCCCTGGGCCCGGAGGGCGTCGATCGCCGCGAGCAGCCCCACGATCGGCGACTTGTCGTCCGAGGCCGAGCGGGCGTAGATGCGCCAGTCGTCCTCGTAGCGGGCCTCCGGCCCCTCGGGCCAGGGCCGGATCCCGGCACCTTCGGCCAGGCTCGCCTCCCGCAGGACCGGCTCCCACGGCGAGTGGCCGACCCACGCGGCCGGGTCCACCGGCTGGCCGTCGTAGTGGCAGTAGAAGAGCACCGTGGTCGACGCGCCGGGGACGTTCAGCTCGCCGAACACGACCGGCGGGCCGCCCGTTTCCAGCAACCGCGCCTCGATCCCCCGCTCCTCCAGCATCTCGACGAGGAGGTCGGCGTTCCGGCGGATGTTCGGAAGGTCCGAGGCCACGTTGGGGATGGAGAGGAGCGTGACCAGCTCCTCCACCACCGGCGCCTGGTGCGCTTCGACCCAGGAGCGAATCGCGTCGTAGTCGCTGTCCTGGGCCACGGCGGGCGCGGCGGCTGTCAGCCACACCACGGCCGCGAGGGCCCCAGCGGCTATCCTGCGGGGAATCGCGCAGGCGGCGTGCACCGGCGTGGTCCGTTTCCCCCGCTCCG
The DNA here is from genome assembly GCA_964392705.1 of uncultured Gemmatimonadota bacterium. Classification (GTDB taxonomy): domain Bacteria; phylum Gemmatimonadota; class Gemmatimonadetes; order Palauibacterales; family Palauibacteraceae; genus CAYMQZ01. Next base: position 1,924 of record CAYMQZ010000044.1, on the reverse strand, counting down.
CGACTGCTTCACTCGTCCCGTGGGCTGTCATCGCGCTCGTTCCTGGCTGGGTGATGTGCTCGGCTCACCCGGCCAAGATATCGGTGATGCGAGCCGGGGAAACGTGCGTCGGAACGGGCATGCGACCGCGCCGGATAGTGGGTGGGACTCCGATCGACCGTCTCCCCTCGGGAGGGGCCCGGGATTTCCCGGAGCGAATCTCCTGCGGCTCGGGGACCGCCACGCCGGACCTGTCGACGGGTCGCCCCGAGTCGCGGAAAATTCGCGGAGGGAAACCCGGGTCCCGACCCACGGAGAGGCGGCCGGAGTCAGCCTCGCGTCAGCCGCACTCCGTGTAGCCGCACGCGTGGCACTTGGCGCACCCCTCCTCGAACGCCAGGCTGCTCCCGCAGTCCGGGCAGGTGCCGATGAAGGTGCGGGCCGCCTGCTCCTCGTAGCGCCGGACCACCGGACGCTCGGACCTGACGACCGGCCGCTCCGAGGTCTGGACGCCGCCGTTCGCCTGCTTCCCGTGGCCCGGCTCCTGGATCGGGAGGGACTGCTGCACGCCCTCCTTCTCCTCCAGGTAGCGCTCGATCACCTGCGCGATCGCGTCGGGCGTGGAGAGCACCTTGTTGGGCCCCAGTCCCACAGCGCGGTCGGAGGAGATCCCACGGAGCTGCCTGTGGATCTCGCGGAGCGGGATCCCGGAGCGGAGCGCCAGGCTGATCAGCCGTCCGATCGCCTCGGCGTCGGCCATCGCGGCGCCGCCCGCCTTGCCGAGGGCCACGAACGCCTCGAACGGCCGGCCCTGGTCGTCCTCGTTGATCGTGACGTAGAGGCTCCCGAGCGGCGACTCGATCTTCCGCGTGTGGCCCCGGAGAACGGAGGGCCGCTGCCGCACCGAGGGCTGCTTCATGCGCCCGCCCTCGAGCTCGGCGATCCGGAGATCCTTCCGCTCCACCACCTCGGCCAGCTCGCGGTTCTCGCGCTCCAGCTCCCGCCGCTCCTCCTCCAGCGTCTCAAGCTTGCCCAGCAGGCGCGCCAGCTCGTCGGCCAGCTCGCCGTCGTCCGAGATCCGCTCGAGCACGGTGGGGCCCACGCCGGGAGCGTCTGTCCGGACCTCCACGGCCGTCTCGCCGCCGCCCGAGGTCTCCTGCACCTGCTTGGCCGTCTTTCCGGTCGAGAGCACCTGGGCCTCCCGCGATCCGTCCCGGTAGACCGTCACCCCCTTGCAGCCCAGCTCGTGGGCGAGCTGGTAGATCTGGCGGACGTGGTCCTCGGTCGCCGACTCGGGGAAGTTGCACGTCTTCGAGATCGCCGAGTCGCAGTGCGCCTGGAAGGCCGCCTGCATCCGGATGTGCTGCTCGGGGGTGACATCGTGCGCCGTGACGAAGATCCGCTGCACGTCCTCCGGCACCTCGTCGAAGTGGATGTGGCCCTCGTCGGCGATCCTCCGCATGAGGTCCTCCGAGTACCAACCCCCCTCCTTCGCACGGCGCACGAACTCCGGGTTGACGTCGGGCATCAGCGTGCCCGCCTGGTTGCGCATGAAGGCCACCGCGAAGAGCGGCTCGATCCCGCTGGAGCAGCCGGCGATGATCGAGATCGTCCCCGTCGGGGCCACGGTCGTGAGGTTGCAGTTCCGCAGCCGGCGCATCGGCCGGATCCGGTTCCCCTCCGCGTCCCGGGCGCAGCTCTCCTCCGGCCCCCAGATCGAGCGCTCCCACTCGGGGAAGACGCCGCGCTCGGCGGCCAGCTGCTCGGAGCGGACCTTGGCCTCCTCGTCCACGAAGCGCATGACCTCCTTGCCCAGCTCGATCGAGCGCCGGCTGCCGTACGGCTCGCCGAGCTGCACCAGCATGTCGGCCCAGCCCATGATCCCGAGCCCGATCCGGCGGATCCTCTTGGACAGGTCGTCGATCGCGTCCAGCGGGTAGCGGTT
>CAYMQZ010000043.1:16335-17481 GCA_964392705.1 uncultured Gemmatimonadota bacterium | reverse complement strand
GACGGGCACGTCTTCGTCTCGGACATGAACTCCGGTCTCTGGGCCCTGCGACTCGAGTTCTGATCCTCTCCCTTCGTATATTCCATGCGAAGTGCGAAAGCCGCGGACGCGCGGGTCGAGGGTGACGGGATGGCGTGCGTCCCACATGCCACGGTGTCGAACGGGAGGGCCCATGCAGCGCAACTCGCACGATATCCTGTTCCACGGCGCCGTCGCCGGCCTGCTCGCCGGGGCCCTGGTCGCCGTCTGGTTCCTGGCCGTCGATCTGGCCGCGGGCGCCTTCCTCCACACACCGGCCGACCTGGCGCGGGTCCTCTTCGAGCGACCCCAGGCGGAGGACACGGTCGCCCTGGCGACGGCTTACTCGGTGCTGCACTTCGGCACCTTCGCCGCCCTGGGGATCCTGGCGGCCGGCTTCCTGGCGGTCGCCCGGGTGCGGCCCGGCTGGCTCGTCGGCCTCGTGTTCGGGATCGGCGTCTTGAACGCCGTGCACTACGCGTCGCTTCTGGTGACGGGATCGAACGCGCTGGCCGTGCTGCCGTGGCCGCACGTCGTGGGCTCCAACCTCGTGGCCGGCATCGTTCTCATGAGCTACCTGCACCGGGCGACCCGGGAGGAGGGCGCGATCGGCCCGCTCTCCATCCGGGAGCATCCCCTGGTGGCGGAGGGCATCCTGACCGGGCTGGTGGGAGCGGCGGCCGTCGCCCTCTGGTTCTTCGTGCTCGACGTGGCCGAGGGGGCGCCGTTCCACACCCCGGCGGCGCTGGGCTCGGCCCTCTTCCTGGGCGCCGAGGGAGTCGTGGAGGTCCGGGTCACGCCGGGGATCGTCGCGGCCTACACGGCGTTCCACGTCGGCGCCTTCGTGCTGGTCGGGCTGGGGTTCGCCTGGGTGGCCCGCGCCCTCGAGCGCACGCCTTTCCTCTTCTACCTGACCGTGCTGGGGTTCATCCTGCTCGAGGCCGTCTCGTTCGGCGTGATGGTCGCCTTCGCCGAGTGGGTGGTGGGGGCCCTGTCGCTGTGGGCGATCGGCGTGGGGAACGTCTTCGGCGTCGCCGGCATGGTCTGGTGGCTGTGGCGCTCGCGTCCGGCGCTGCGTCGGGGCGTGAGGGAGGAGGGGTTCAGCTCGGCCGCCTGAGCCACCCGGGG
>CAYMQZ010000043.1:14810-16235 GCA_964392705.1 uncultured Gemmatimonadota bacterium | reverse complement strand
TGAGCCACCCGGGGTCGCGCGAGCTACCCGGCGTCGCCTGAGCTACCCGGAGCCGCGCGAGCTACCGGGGTCGCGCGTCCAGATCACCACGGCGGCGCAGGTCAGCCTCCGACGGAACGCGGGTGGGACCTCGCTCGGCCCCCGGTAGACCTCGATGCCGTCGATGTCCTCGGGCGGGACGTCGTCCACGTGGAACCCGGGCACCGGCACCCCGTCCAGGAAGTACTCGACGGCACACGACCGGGGGCCCCTCGTGAAGGCCGTCGGCGTCCGTCGGATCGCCTCGTGGGGTCCGACGCGGATGCCCGGCACGGTTCGAAACAGGTCGCTGGTCTCGAGCGGGGCACGGCGCTGGATCTCTTCCCGCGTGAAGAAGACGCCGAGGCCCCGCTCCCTGCGGTGGTGGAACCCCGCCAGCTTTCCGACGGGCGGCCCCTCGACGGCGACCCGGAGAGGAGGGAGCGGCACCACGCCGACGTCGACCCGGAACGCGACCGCGTGTTCTCGGCCCTCGTGGAGCCGGACGCGCAGCCCGCGCGAGACCGTGCCGAGGAAGTCGACGCGGAGGAAGCGGAGGCCGGCGGGGACCCGGCGGAGGGAGAATCGTCCCTCGGTGTCCGTCCACGTCTGAAGGTCGGACCCGACCACCCACACGCGCGCCCCTTCGACGGGGCGCTCCGTGACGCGATCGGTGACCCGGCCGCTGAGCGCGGCCGTCGGAGCCTGGGCGACGATCGGAGGAACGACGCCGAGGCCGAGGAGCGCGAGCAGGGGAATCGTGCTCGCCGCCGGCAGCGGGCTGGTTCGAGGACCGGATCTGGCCGGAGCGTGCGCCATCGACGTCTCGATCCCTCTCCCGGAGCGCCCGCCGGCGTCCGGGGGGCCGGCTACCGCGTGGAGGGACGTCCGCCACGGCGTGGGCGGCCGACGTCCGCGCATCGTCACCCGTAGAATGTAACGGTCGACTCGGTGACGGGCGACCGACGCGGACGGGTCGGACCGCCGCCACCGGCCTTCGGGAGCGCCCTGCGGGTCGGGCGCCGGCGGGGGTTCGGGCTCCGGTCCGGGTCCCGCTTCCGGCGGCGGTTCAGGCGCCCGGCAGCCGCTTGAGCTCTCTCCGCCCCGCCGATACGCCCAGGCCCACCCCGAGTCCGAAGACCGCCGCGGTCGCTCCGCCCAGGATCGGGAGCAGGCCCACGATGGGCACGGCGAGCAGGGCGGCCCCGGCGCCCGCCGCCAAGGGCACCCAGGGGCGATGGATCGCGTCTACGAAGCGCAACCTCCGGCGGACGAAGCGCTTCACGAACACGTATCCGCCGGCGCCGGCGACGCCGGTGAGGATGATCCAGATCAAGGTCGCCAACAGTTCGAACATGGTCATCACCTCCCGAGCCTCCGTACGCGCGGCCCCCCGGGGTGGTTTCA